>NZ_JXIQ01000038.1 GCF_000934845.1 Mesobacillus subterraneus | reverse complement strand
TTCAAACAGAATTAGATAAATTGTAATCCATTATACATGCTCGTCACTGCTAGTGGTGGCGAGTTTCTTACTGAAGTCGCGGAAGTATCACACGAAATATCGATCCTTGCTGAACTATACTGGTTAATTCAATCTTTCCGTTATGAGCTTCGACGATGGCTTTGACCAAAGATAGTCCTAATCCCATCTCCCCTCTTTGCAAGGAACGAGATGGATCAACTTTGTAAAATCTGTCGAAAATGAGCTTCTGCTCCTCGGGCGTCATTCCTATTCCGGTATCTTCCACTTCAATCCGAACTTCATCCGCATCGGCAGAACAGCTTATTTTTATAAGGCCTGAAGAAGTGAATTGCAATGCGTTCTTTAAAAGGTTTATCAGTACTTGCCGGAGACGGTCCTCATCTCCCATTATCGTGAGGTTATGATGGCTACCAGAACATTCGTTGGTAAGCTGAAGCTCCTGCTCATCAGCCAATATACGCATTTGATCTGTAACTTGTTCCACCATCTTGCATAAATCAATGGTTTTATATTGGAGTGGTGCTTGACCGCTGCGCAATCGTTCCAGATCCATAGTGGTCTGTACCATTCGGATCAATCGTAAGGTTTCATTTTCAATCATAAAATAAACTCGCTGCTGTTGATCATTCTGTATATATCCGTTCCGAAGCGCCTCAATCCAGCCACGAATCGATGTGAGCGGTGTTTTTATTTCATGAGATAAGTCGGCAAATAGCTGTGAACGTAAGAGTTCAAGCCGTTCGACTTCTTTTGAAGTGATTTCAAGGTTTTGGCTCATTCGATTCAAATCATGGGCAAGGTCCGCAATTTCATCCTGACCTTTTACTGGAATTTGTTTGCCAAATTCCCCATCGGCTATTATCCGGGTCATTTCACGCATGGTGGAGATTCTACTTTGTAATCGTCTAGCTAATAAAATGCTTATAAAAAATACAGATAGCATGAGAATGGCAGTTACTTTCCATAAAAGACTTTGTAATTCTTTGGTTGCTATTTCAATTTCGTTTAACGGGGAAGCGATAAGCAAAGCTTCATCTTGTTGAACAGGCATGATGAGAACCGTCATAGGAATGCTAAAGTGTTGTCGGTCTTGGCGAAATTCTAATTTTTCTCCCTTGTTCAGTTTTGCCCAATCCGAATCTCCCAGATTTATATTGGAAGCGTTTGGATTAGGTGTGTTTTGGATCGGTACATTTTTTTTGATTAATTGTATGTGCAATGATACATCTCGACCATTTGATGGCTGAACAAGGCTTGGGTTTAAAATTAAATAAGACCCTATTTTTTCAAACTGCTGTATTTTTAATTGATATAGGAGATTCGGAAGCAGCATGTAAGTTGAGCCGACGATCAGAGTCAACAAAAGTCCCGATACGAATATATGACTGATAAAAAGCTGGTGGAAAAATCTAAGTTTCATCGACGATATCCCCATCAAATTTGTAACCAGATCCCCACACAGTATGAATCCAAGAATAAGGCGGAGTAGAAATTTTCCTTCTTAACCGTTTAATATGAGCATCTACGGTACGATCATCGCCAATATAATCATATCCCCAGATAGTTTCGATTAATTGTTCTCGTGAAAATACATGTTTTGGATGTCTTGCTAAGAAAACAAGAATATCAAATTCTTTTGGCGTTAAACTTTCGATCATTTGATTATGTAAGACAACCTCACGAGTGTCTAGGTTAATTTGATAGTTTTGCCCCGCAATAAAATTGTCTTGAATTTGATTGCTGGTGACCACCTGAGTAATGGAACCAAAAGTTTCCATGCGCCGCAAATGAGCTTTTATCCGTGCTAAGAGCGCGAACGGACTAAATGGCTTAGTAACATAATCATCAGCGCCTCCTTCAAGGCCGATGACTAAATCGACGACATCATCTTTTGCAGTCAACATAATGATAGGAAGCGTAGTTGTAATTTTGCGAATTTCCTGCAACAAAGTAATCCCGCTGACCCCTGGTAACATCCAGTCTAGCAAAAGTAAGTCGGGAGGGGTTTGTTGAATATACTCGATCACTCCAGTAGAATCAGAGAACCTCTGAATTTTATATCCATCTCTAATTAGAAAAACTTGAAGCATTTCAAATACTGTTGGGTCGTCTTCCACAATTGCGATTGTAGACATCATAGCTCACCTCTAATTCATTATTGTCGCACAATTTCTCGTGTTTGTATATATGGGGAGTAGCCGCAATATCCAAACCATCAAGGAAATACGACAGCCGTCTGCTGATATTAAAATTGTTAACCAATATTATTTTTAGTTGACATAAATAATCAAGAAAGTTTATTCTTGTTTTAGAGGAAAAAGGAGGGCGTTTTAGTTGAAATTAAAAGCACTTGATTTAACACTTGCATCCATGTTTGTTGGTCTAATGGCGATTGGAGCGAACATCACCGCACTTGTACCATTCATGGTAATAGGAGGTGTCCCCATTACCTTGCAAACCTTCTTTGCCATTTTAGCGGGAATCATCCTGGGCAGCCGGCTAGGAGCGATTTCAATGACGGTATATGCCTTGGTTGGGCTAGCAGGTGTTCCTGTTTTTGCGCAGTTCAGCGCAGGATTTTCCACATTGATCAGCCCTACATTCGGATTTATTCTATCGTTTATTTTAACAGCTTATGTAGCAGGCAAGGTTGTTAAGAATAATCGTTCACTTGCAGCTTTCATCTCAGCAGCACTCGCAGGTCTTTTTATTAATTATGTAGTAGGTACAAACTGGATGTATTTTGCCTATAAATTATGGGCGGCAGCACCAGAAGGATTCACGTATAAGCTGGCATGGCTCTGGATGGTTGCTCCTCTTCCAAAAGACATTATTCTAGCTGTTTTAGCTGGAATGATGGGCCATAGGCTCGAAAGAACTATTCTTTCAAAGGGAAGTTTCAAACATTTACGAAAAGCTGTTTAACGTCAAAGAAGCGAAGAGAGCAGAAACCTATTCAATATAGAAGAAAAGGCATAACAGATAAAGTTCTGATATGCTTTTTTTCTTGTCCTTTATTCTTGGCACCGTGCATACAATAAAATGCTAAAAGGTTTCCGGGGAGGATTACGATGGTACAGTTATTTGAAAAAGCAATAATCGGAATGGCTCTGTTACGATTTTTTTCGGGGAGCCTTGAAATATTCGCAGCCGTACTCATCTTAAAATTTAATGATGTAGAAAAAGCTCTTATTGTTAATAGCACCCTTGCTTTTGTTGGCCCTCTCATCCTTATCGCAACCACGGCGATAGGGTTACTTGGTCTTTCTGATCGAATTTCATTTCAAAAAATGATATGGATCCTTTGTGGTGTTGCGTGTATTTTATATGGCGTGAAAACCGAGTAGGTTTAAATTGCTATTTTATAATGAGACGCAGATTCTGTTCGTTTGGGTCGACAATTCTAGATAAAATCTCTTCTGAAATATTAACAAAAACCTGCTGAGTTTTCTGTCTTGGTCTTGAAAGATTAATGTTTTTACTTAAGACAATTTTTCCATCTTCAATTAGGATGACTCGATCAGCAAGAGCAACAGCTTCTTCTACATCATGTGTTACTAGGATGGTTGTGATTTTTTCTTTCTCCCATATACATTCAATAAGTTCCTGCATTTCCAGTCTTGTAAGTGCATCCAATGCTCCTAGCGGTTCATCCAGGAGCAGAATCTCCGGTTTATGCACCAGCGCTCTTGCAAGTGCAACCCTTTGTTTTTGCCCTCCCGAAAGCTTTGAGGGCCAATCATGCATTCTACCTTCGAGCCCTACATCTCTTAACGCAGCGATTGCAGTTTGTCGCCAGTCCCCTTTCAAGCCCAATCCGACATTTTCGAGGACTCTTTTCCACGGAAGCAGACGTCCATCCTGAAACATGATTCTTGCCTGTGTATTGAGACCTGCAAGTTCCTTGTCTTTAATCGAAATCGATCCTTCGTTGTAATGTTCCAGTCCTGCAATTAACCGCAAAAGGGTACTTTTTCCACAGCCGCTTTTTCCTACAATGGCAATAAATTCACCCTGGTTTACTTTCAAATTGATTCCATCCAATACAACAGTATGATCAAAACTCTTTTTCAATTGATTGAGGTGAATATGCGGTACTCGAGCATCCTTTTTCATTCCCGAACCTCCTCGTTGATTATGTCTTCCACTTAAGCCATTTTTCTTCCATATACTTCGCAACCATATCAGAGAATTTTCCAAACAAAGCATAGATGAGAATGCTTAACACAATGACATCCATCTGCATAAATTCTCTTGCATTCATGGCCATATAGCCAATTCCTGAGTGAGCAGAAATGGTTTCTGCGACAATCAATGTGAGCCACATCACTCCTAGTGAAAATCGGATGCCAACTAAGATGGAGGATAAAGCTCCGGGGAAAATGACTGAAAAAAACAATTTGGATCCTCGTAATCCATATGCTTTGCCCATTTCAATCAAATCACCTTCCACATTTTTAATTCCGTGATACGTATTAATATACACCGGAAATAAAACACCGAGAGCGACGAGAAAAATTTTGGAAGTCTCATCTATTCCAAACCATAAGATCACTAAAGGAATCAGCGCGAGGTGCGGAATATTCCTTAGCATTTGTATCGACGTATCAAGCAATAGATCAGAAAAACGGAAGATTCCGTTCATGATTCCAAGGAAAAAGCCAAGAAGGCCACCAATCAGAAATCCAAGCGTTGCCCTTCCCAGGCTGATCGAGATATGATCAGTCAACTCCCCTGTACTCGTCAATTCAATTGCCGCTGTAAATACGTCACTCGGGGCCGGCAATATTCTATCTGAAATGACTCCATTCCATGAAAACAGCTGCCATAATACCAATAATAATACCGGTAAAGCCCAGGGAATCATCCGGCGTATACCAGCCTTAAAACGAGCTTGCATAAAATTTCTCCTCCTAACCCACTCAATCCATCATTGCTTCCTCTACATGAATTTCTTTAGGGATGATTTTCAGATGATAGAAAGTATCTGCCTTTGCTTGCTGTTCCTTTTTGATTTCATCTGTTAAGGGGTCGACTCCGTACTCTCGTCTTTGGACGGCCATTTCTATCGATTTTTCATCAATTTTCAGCAGTGGGGCAATCATGGTCACAAGTTCTTTCTGATGACCATTTGCCCATTCTGATGAATGTTGGATCTGATTTACAATAATCTCAAGGATTTCTTTATTTTTTTTCGCGTAGTTCGCGTTCGCAACGAAAAAATCACGGTCAGATGTCAATCCTTCTCCATTCACAAGCAATGTAGCATCAGAATTTAGTTGAGTGTCAGCAGTGAATGGGTCCCACGTTACCCAGGCATCAATACTTCCTTGTTCGAAGGCGACTCGAGCGTCCCCTGGCTGTAGGTAGGCTGGAGTGATATCGCTATAATCAAGACCTGCTTTTTCTAATGCCTTAACAAGTAGGTAATGGGAGCTTGAACCTTTGACAAAGCCGATCTTCTTCCCTTTTAAGTCAGCCAGAGATTGAATCGGAGAATTCTTTGGAATGAGAATTCCACTACCCTCATATTTTGAATATCCAGCAGCAACATAGACAATTGGCGAACCGGAGGCCTGTGCAAATATTGGCGGTGAATCCCCTGTTCTTCCAAAATCGATGCTTCCCGCATTTAAAGCTTCCATTAATGCAGGTCCTGCCTGAAATTCCTTCCATTCAACTTTTACTCCTTTTTTCTCCAGCTCCTTTTCCACCGTGCCCAAAGACTTTAATATAACTAGCGGACCATTTTTTTGATAGCCAATTCGAATGGATTTATCAGAAGACATAGCATCTTTCCCTTGCTGCGTTCCCCCATCTTGACTGCAACTCGTCAGGACAAGGGCGAAAAACAATACAAAACCTGTAAAAATTTTTTTGTAAAACAATGAATTGAATCTCATTTCCCTACTCCCCTTGAACTCCATTTGTAACTGATTTAGCCTATGTAAAAGGAAAAAAGTAGGTTCCTGAATCGAACAAAATAAAAAACATAAAAAAAATCAAAGCAGGTAAACTAACCAGAAAGTGAATTGAAGATTCGGAGGGAACATAGATGGGAATGTTTAGTGAAAAACCTGAAAATGAACCTCTACATTCAGGTGAAGTATTTAATTTATGGTCGCATCTTTATGCAACAAAAGGGTATATGGTCACACTGCAAATTTTTATCAATCATACTGGGGATCATGATTTGAAGGTTTTTTTAGAGGATTTGCTGGAGAATTGTTATAAGCAAGAGGAGCAGCAAACAGAAGCGATATTGAAGCAAAATGGAATCCGTCTTCCGCCAGCACCTCCTGCCCGACCTGATGTACAGGTGGAAGATATTCCTGCAGGTGCACGTTTCAATGATCCGGAAATTGCTTTATTAGTACAACGGGAATTGGTGGTCGGCAAAATAAAGGACAGTTATATAATGGGCATCGCAATCAGATCAGATATACCAGAAATGTTTGGTGAGTTTCATGTTCAAAAAAGTGAGTATGAAGACAAGCTAATGAAAATCATGAAAGAAAAAGGTTGGATTGTAGCGCCGCCAATCAATCTAAAATAAGAATTTTTCATAAAGGATGTGCAGGATTTTTGGCAAAAAAAAATAAAGGGATGCTGATTGCTGCCATCGGGTCTATCCCATTAATTATGACATTGGGGAATTCGATGCTTATCCCCATTCTCCCAAAAATGAAATCAGAACTAGGATTGACACAGCTTCAGGTTAGCTTAACCATTACCGTTTTTTCGGTTGCAGCAGCAATTTTTATTCCCATTCTTGGCTACTTGTCTGACCGATTCTCAAGGAAGATCGTTATCCTGCCAGCGCTGATTTTATATGGTGTAGGTGGTTTACTTGCCGGTTTTGCTTCTAATGTGCTGACGAATTCCTATATTTGGATTCTTATTGGCAGGACTCTCCAAGGAATCGGTGCAGCTGGGACCGCGCCGATAGCAATGGCGCTCACAGGCGATTTATTTAAAGGCGGTGAACAAAGCCGCGTTCTCGGCATTGTGGAAGCTTCAAACGGCTTAGGAAAAGTTTTATCGCCGATCATTGGCTCGCTGCTTGCAATTGTTGCCTGGTTTGCCGTTTTTTATGCCTTTCCGGCGATCTGTCTTATATCTATCATCCTCACCTGGATGTTCATTAAAGAAAAGCGAAATCGACAGGCACCTCCTCCATTTGAAAAGTATGTACATGGTCTAATGAATGTTTTTAAAATGGAGGGCAGATGGCTATTTACTACCTATCTTGCGGGTGCGACCTGTTTATTTACCCTATTTGGAATACTCTTCTATCTTTCAGATACTCTAGAGGTCCAATACGGCATTAATGGGGTCAAAAAGGGACTGATTTTGGCAATCCCTTTGCTTGTTCAAGGTGGTACTGCCTATATAACAGGCGCAAAAATCGGGAAAAACATGCTGGTGATGAAGCGCCTGACCGTTCTTGGTTTTCTGCTGATGACCTTGTCCTATGTCAGTTTAGTTTTTGTGGAAAAAATAGTCCCATTTTTGTTTATCCTGATCTTTAGCAGTATCGGAACAGGATTGGTACTCCCTTGTCTCAATAGTTTAATCACAGGTTCAGTTGGCAAGGAAATGCGCGGTTTTGTCACATCGCTATATGGCTCTGTGCGTTTTCTAGGTGTTGCAGTCGGTCCGCCTGTCTTCACTCGGTTAATGGATTGGTCGCGTACGGGTATGTTTCTGTCAATCGCTACTCTGACATTTATTGTAGGTTTGCTAGCAATTCTGACGATTCACGTTAGTAAGCCAAGCGGAGAAAAGGAGAAATATTCAGCCTTCCGATATAATTATGTTTAACTATTTTCTTCGCCAGTCTAAAGTGTATGCCTGATGAAAACGATAGTAATACACAATATCCACGATTTTCGTGGAAATCCATTGACTAATCAGTGCTTGCACAATGAGTTCGATGTTAATAAGGAAGCCAGTCATAATAAAAATACTGCTATTAATCCAAAAAAGTGCAGGACCGGGAAGCGAGTTTCTCCTTCTGGCAAGAATGAGGGCAATGACCCCGACACCACCATTGGAAACTCCTTCCCTAAGTAATATGCCGATTCCGGTTCCTAAAAAGATCGATCCGATGAGTAAATCAAACCATTCATTTCGGTTCACAGTCAGATAATATTGTTCACAAAACGCTACCGTTATTGAGGTTATGGTGATAGCAAGCATCGTCCATAATGCGCTTTTGTTCCCGAGGTATTTTGTGGCGACCACTAGCATGGAGAAATTGACGATCCAAAGAGCAAATCCCATATCAAGGTGAAAAAAATAATTTAATAGAACAGCTATTCCACCTGCGCCACCCGAAGGGATCGCGTGTGGAAATAAAAAAAGCCCCATTCCCAACCCTTGAATGGTTCCTCCTGCAACAACCAAACCGTTTTTTTGGAAAAAAGCGATCATAAGCGCATCCCATCTTTTTAAAGTATTAGATCTTTTTGGATAAGCTATCATTCATTATTATTCCTTTTGTCCATTTTATATGTATCAAAGATTTAAGCATGGAAGCTATCAAATGGAGGAAACAACGGAGTGACTATATGAAAACAGACATCATTTCTACCGAACATATTATCATGATCATAGTTGCCATTAGTACAGGGACCTGCGCCCGCATCCTCACTGTTAAGGAGGATTTTCGGCAATATCCCAGTTACCCTAATGGTTATCTTACGAACCTTGTGACTGGATTTGTAGCAGCAGCTCTCGGAGCCGTAGCAATTCCAGCTCTAATGACAAAGAACTTTATTGCCGTTACCTTCCTGACATTGGCCATCCAGCAGTTCCGAGACGTCAGAAAAGCCGAAAGAGAAAGCTTGAAAGATCTGGAAGATGCAGAATATACAAGCAGGGGAAATGCCTATATCGATGGAATCGCCAAAACTTTCGAGGCTCGCAATTATTTTGCACTGATCGTTTCATTCGGATCTGCACTGACAATGCAATTAATCAACAGCAAGATCATGGCGATTAATATCGTGTCAGGTATTATCACCGGTTTTATCCTTTTATTTGTACTGAAACGATTCTCTAAAGGAAAAACGATTGGAGACATAGCGGAAGTTGAATCAGGAATCATATCCCTTAAAAACAATGATTTATATGTTAATGGTATCTATGTAACAAATCTGCTTGGATCGGATGATGCATCGTCTTTATTTCAAAAAGAGGGAATTGCCGCTGTGATCAGTCCCAATGAGGAAAGATTCCGAATCACTTTGGATCATTTTGGTCAGCAGCAAGCTGCCTTGTTTGAAGCTACACGGACACTTGGCCTTAAACGCTACCACTATACAAGAAAGGATTTTGAAAATGGAAAAGTCATCATTACCTTTGTTCCCATACTTAAAGACGCCGACCGTTTAATCGAAGCAATCAAAAAAACTCCACTGCTTGAAAGTACAAAAAAGAACAAAGATGTTCTTAGCACTAATTTTGTTGGGAGGAATTAAAAATATGGGACAGGAAATAGGCGGAATTCCCCGATTTGATATCATTGCCTTGGTCACCCTTTCTAAAGACCGGGTGATCGGCGGACGGCAGCTAACCTTGCTTGCGGAGAATAAAGAAGAACAAGATGCAATCTCTCAGGAACTAGCAACAACGCTCAAGGGAGACATAGTGAAACTAACATTTGGCGACCAGATGGTGGTTAGGAGGACTCAATAAATCCCTTCGTTTTAAAATGGGTAAATAGAATGAAATCTCTCTTTTTCGTTTGCTTTTAACACCATTATTTGATATGATGGAGTAGAATTATTTTTGTTCGGTGTAAAGGATAGAAATTATTTCGTCTTAATGATCACTTTGGGCAAGGATAGTAACATTTGTGCGAATGGCACTAGGAGGTAAAAGTAATGGAACAAGGTACAGTAAAATGGTTTAACGCAGAAAAAGGTTTTGGATTCATCGAGCGCGAAGGTGGAGACGACGTATTCGTACACTTCTCTGCTATCCAATCCGAAGGTTTCAAATCATTAGACGAAGGACAAAAAGTATCTTTCGACGTGGAGCAAGGCGCTCGCGGACCACAAGCTGCTAACGTAACAAAACTATAATCGTTTTCTGAAAAGAAGAAGGTTCCTTTCGGAACCTTCTTCTTTATTATTCCAGATCCCATTCCTGCTACGGATTTCTTCCACACTCCCTCACTCACGGTTTTACATTTCCAACTTCAAACTCATAGAATATATTTTACCTGATTGCAAATAATTTAGAAAAAATGTCTTTTCATTAAGCGATGTCGATTATGCTATCTTTGAAACGGATGGAAAGCTTTCTGTTATGAAAAAACCGAACAAACAAATAGTTACGAAAAAAGATTTAAATATTGCCGTTACACAAGGTAATTTTGTTCCGCTTTCGACAGAACTCATAGCTGACGGTCAGGTCAATCTTCAAAATCTGGCTAAAATGAATAAAGATCAAAGCTGGCTCGTGCAACAGCTGCATCAATCTGGTACCAATTCATTGGATGAGGTGTTTTTTGCAGAAATCCAGCCTGATGGAACACTCTATATAGATAAAAGAGATGATTTGGTGCATTAAATAAATAGATGGTCCTGCCAGATTGAGCAAGACCATCTATTATAAAAAGCCTAAAAATGATAAAAAACATCTGTCATTTCTTCAGAAATGGACCACAATCTATTCATCGTTTCTATGTTATACACATTTGAAGCCGGTACTTCAATCGCAGGATTCCCCTTTCGATTCCCTCTTCCGTCCGGTCCGATGTACTCCCCGCCTTTAAGGCTGTCTTCCGTAGCTGCATAAATTGTTGGCAAAGAACCCTTTTCAGCAGGTTGTGTAATGAATTTCATCAGTCCTTTTATAAAAGCAGGTGTTTCTCCTTTTCCGAAATGAAATAGATTCGTATTTGATAATCCAGGATGGCAGGCAACACTTATGCTCTCTATCTCATGCTGTTTGAAGCGATTATCCAATTCTTTGGCAAACAAAAGATTTGCAAGTTTACTCTGACCATAGAACTTCATTGCCTTATAACCTTTTGACCCATCTAAATTGTCAAAATCAAGCTTTGCTCCTCTATGGGCAATACTGCTCAAAGTAACCACACGTGAACCCGGTGTGTTTTTTAATAGTGGCAGTAATAGTCCGGTTAAAGCAAAATGACCTAAGTGATTGCTGCCAAACTGAAGTTCAAAACCATCCTTTGTCTTTCCATAAGGAGGAATCATGACTCCGGCATTATTAACCAAGAGATTCAAGAATTCGAACTTCTCCATAAAACTTTTTGCAAAGTTGCGAACACTTTTAAGGTCAGCAAGGTCAAGCTTCATTATATTTACTTTAGCATTTGGATTTTCCCTCAAAATGGATTCCAAAGCTATCTGGCCCTTACTCTCATTTCGAACAGCTAGAATGACAAATGCTCCCTTTGCTGAAAAATACTTTGCTGCCTCAAAGCCGATTCCACTATTTGCACCTGTGATAACGGCTATCTTCCCTGATAAGTTGTCTGTTAACATAACTACTTTATTCCTCCATTCAAACGCGAGCCGAATTCTGTTAATCCGCCTCTTATTGTATCATAACTAGGCTTTTTAAATGGTTAATCCAACCCTATCCTCACCATACCAATTTCTGATATCAACATGTTCGTGAATGATTAATCAAAAAATCTACACAATTAGCTTTCATTTCCTCGTTCCCATTAAATTCATCCCTCCTAGCTTCCCTTTTTACGTCAATATCTGTTGTTAGAAATTCACGAAGATGCCAATTTTTGTTTTCATAATTTGTTCACAATTATCCTCAAAACTGTAACAATTGCCATGTTAGAATAGTTATAAACAAACATGTGTGATATTTATCACACTTTTTACCACAACTTACCGTTTATTTTGGAGAAAGTATGATAAATTTGTGAACTTATAAACATAAGTTTGTGATAAAATGTACAAGGATTAATTTTGAAAGGAGTTGCAGTGATGAAGAAATCAAAACTTTTTTTGGTCTCCCTCACCTCGATCATAACTGTGCTGCTGCTTAGTGGCTGTGAAAACAATATGGTAGTTTTCAACCCAGAGGGACCAATCGCAAGGCAAATTCTTGAGCTAATCAACTTTTCGATAGCTTTGTTGCTACTTGTTACAGTGGTTGTTTTTGGACTGTTCGCCTTTATTGTCTGGAAATACCGCGAGCGAAAAGACAATTTGGATTATGAGCCACCGGAAGAGCACGGAAGCACAGCATTGGAAATTATTTGGACAGTGATTCCTATTTTGATTATCGTTGCCTTAACCATCCCAACTGTCAAAACAATTTATGCAATAGACGAAATACCTAAAGGCTACGAAGATAAAAAACCGCTTGTTATTAATGTCACTTCCGCTGACTGGAAATGGATTTTTAGCTATCCAGAACAAGGGATTGAGACAGTTAACTATGTGAATATTCCTGAAGATCGTCCAATTGATTTTAAATTGACTTCCGCAGGTACGATGCAAAGCTTCTGGGTACCTGCACTTGGCGGCCAAAAATACTCTATGGCCCATGCCGAGACCCAGCTCTACCTTGTCGCTGACAACCCTGGCTCATTTGTAGGCAGAAATACAAACTTCAATGGCCAAGGCTATGCAGGAATGGAATTCGAAGTCCTCTCCCAGACACAGGAAGATTTTGACCAGTGGATTAAGGACGTAAAAGAAACGGCACCTAAAATGACTCTTGAAGAGTATGAGAAAATGCTGGAGCCATCACACTTCGGCCGCAAGACATTCTCCAATAGTCATCTTGAATGGGTTGATCATTCCGATCCTCACTCCAAGAATTACACCAACCCTGAATTGTATGACAGAGGACATGGCTGGCCAGGTAAAATTTTTGAAGACAAGAATAATTACAAGTACAAAAATACAGACAGTAACAACTCGGAAACGATGAATCAGAAAGACTCAGAAGCTGAGGATCCAAACGGAGGTGGGCACAGTGGGCATTAAATGGGATGAATTTTTCGTAACCGGCGATCCACTGATTTTTGCTTCACAGATCGGGATTGCTCTGTCGTTAGTTGGAGCAATAGCCGGAATCACTTATTTTAAAAAATGGAATTACCTTTGGACTGAATGGCTGACAACTGTTGATCACAAGAAAATAGGTATTATGTATATTTTGCTTGGTGTCGTGATGTTTTTCCGCGGCGGAGTTGATGGATTGATGATGAAAAGTCAGACAGCAGTTCCGGAAAATGAATTCTTGAATGCACAGCATTACAATGAAGTTTTTACGACTCACGGTGTCATCATGATCTTGTTTGTTGCGATGCCATTGTTGATCGGTCTCATGAACTTTGCAGTGCCATTACAGATAGGTGCTCGGGACGTTGCTTTTCCTCAGCTAAACGCACTTAGTTTCTGGCTGACTGCAAGCGCTGCTGCGCTGTTTAACCTTTCATTCATTATCGGTGGTTCCCCAGATGCTGGGTGGACTTCCTACTTCCCTCTTGCCGGCAAAGAATTCAGTCCAGGCATCGGGAATAACTTTTATGCTGTGGCTTTGCAAATAGCTGGTGCTGGAACTTTGATGACCGGTATTAACTTCATAGTTACAGTGTTAAAAATGAGAACCAAAGGCATGACATTGATGAAGATGCCAATGTTCACCTGGACTTCGTTCATTACATCGATCATTATTGTTGCTAGTTTTCCTATTTTTACAGTTGCGCTAGCGTTGATGACATTTGACCGCACATTTGGGGCACACTTTTTTACCATTTCCGGTGGCGGGATGGATATGCTATGGGCAAACCTGTTCTGGTTATGGGGACATCCAGAAGTGTATATTGTCGTCCTGCCAGCGTTCGGGATGCTGTCAGATATTATCTCTACATTCGCCCGCAAAACGCTTTTTGGTTACAAATCAATGGTCGTTTCCATTGTGCTGATATCTGTTCTAAGCATGCTTGTTTGGGTACACCATTTCTTCACAATGGGCAATAATGCAGCTGTGAACTCCTTTTTCTCGATCACAACAATGGCAATTGCGATTCCAACTGGTGTGAAGGTGTTCAACTGGCTGTTCACAATGAGAAAAGGACGGATCAAGTTTACGACTTCCATGCTTTGGGCACTTGCATTTGTTCCAAACTTTGTGATTGGCGGAGTGACAGGTGTCATGCTTGCTATGGCAGCAGCTGATTATCAATATCACAACACGTTGTTTCTGGTTGCACACTTCCATTATGTTTTGATTCCTGGTGTTGTGTTCCCGATCTTTGCTGGCCTTTATTACTGGTGGCCGAAAATGTTCGGCTACATGCTGAATGAAAAAATCGGAAAATGGCATTTTTGGCTATTCGTGATTGGCTTTAATGTTACATTCATGCCAATGTTCTTCTTAGGGCTTGATGGTGCAGTCCGCCGTGCATACACCTACTCTGCTGAAACTGGCTTTGGGCCACTGATGCTACTTTCTGCTGTTGGATCGATCATTCTTGCAGCAGGGTTTGCCGCTCTTGTATATAATATTTACTGGAGTGCTCGCCATGCGGACCGCAATATTGGAAATGATCCATGGGATGCAAGGACACTAGAGTGGGCAACTGCTTCTCCTGTCCAACAATATAATTTCGCTTCCCTTCCTGAAGTAACGAAGCTTGATGCGTTCTGGCATATGAAAAAGAACAATGAACTTCAGCCGCTTTCTGAAGATGAAGTGGAAGAAATCCACTTGCCAAGCAACACATGGATCCCGATTTACATGGGTGCAGTGTTCGGAATCTCAGGATTCCTGCTTGTATTTGAATGGACAATTGCTGCGGGCATTGCCGCACTTGGAATTTTTGTCGGATTGGCTTTCCGCTCGTTTGACTATGATGAAGGCTTCCATGTTCACAAGGATGAGATCTCTGAAACTGAACGCAAATGGAGAAAAGGCGGGAACAAAGGAGTGAAGAACCATGTCAGCTAAAGTTAACGCCGCTTTGCCGCTCGAATACCAAACAGAACAAAATAGAATGAATATTCTTGGCTTCTGGATCTTCCTTGGAGCAGAAATAGTACTTTTCGCTACTCTTTTTGGCGTATATGGTGTCCTTAGTGAACGCCATGCAGGAGGTCCAGGACAGAGTGATCTCTTTATCGTAAAAGACGTTTTGATTCAAACCTTCCTGCTATTAACGAGCAGTTTTACGATGGGAATTTCGATTTTTGAGATGCGACGCAGCAATAAGAAAGGCATGTTGATGTGGCTTGTCTTTACATTATTACTCGGCGGTGGATTCTTATTCATGGAGATCCGCGAGTTCATAAACTATGTACATGAAGGCGCAACGATGCAAACAAGCGCATTCCTTTCCAGCTTCTTCGTCCTGCTGGGAACGCATGGACTGCATGTTACGATCGGGATCGGTTGGGCTATCCTGCTGATCATCCAAATGCTGCAAAGAGGGTTGACTCCAGTGACTGCCCGCAAGACGTTTATCTTCGGGCTTTACTGGCATTTCCTTGACGTCGTTTGGATTTTCATCTTCACTTTCGTATATTTAAGAGGGTTGGTGATGTAATATGGATAATCATTCTAAGGGCTTCCCAATCAGTCATGTCATCGGATTTTTCATGTCGCTTGTCTTGACGTTCGGAGCAGCATGGATTGCTCTGCAAAGTTCCCTCTCCATGACGGCCGTTATGTGGATCATTGGAACACTGGCAGTTATCCAAGCCGGTATCCAGCTATATATGTTCATGCACATCAACGAAAGCAATGATCGAATCGCAAACAATATCAATATTATCTATTCAGCGTTCATTGCAGTGGTTATAGTTGCAGGCTCTATCTGGGTCATGACGTCCGGACATTCGCATTAGAAACAAAAACCAGGCTCTCACTGAGTCTGGTTTTTTTGTTTTGATTTTAAAGATCAACCGATAAGTCTATGCTATTTCCCTTTTATGTCCTTTAATTAACCTAAGCTGAGGAATCCTCCCTTCTTTTTTAAACAAAATAAACATCCCAAAATTAAAGACAGCTAGACACAGTGACAGGATAACATGTTGGAATCCATGCGAGACCACCGCCAAGAATCCGCTTACAATACAGTAAATACCAACAATGAAATAAAAGTACATAAGAAGTTTCCTCACTTCTCATTCCTCCACTTTTTCGTTTGTACTGTTAATATTAACAGAATTTACGAAAAAATGTCACAAAATGTTCATATTTAATCTTGTTTTTTCACATTCTCTTCACTTTTTCTTTAGAATTATTCGTCAAGCCACAAATAAACGGAACCTGTTAATGGTTCCGTTCCGTCATTTTATAAATTTTCTAGAAATACCCGGATGACATCGGCACCACCAATGAAAGTTCCGATGGAGCTACCAAGATTGGCAAGGACAACAATCAGCAAAATACGGCTGACTTTATTTCTCCAGAACCCTTTTACACTGAAAACATCCTCGGAAAGGGATCCGAAGTCCTTCACGCTTGGCCTGCGGATATACGCTTGTGTTAGCCCGGCAAACCAGCCTGCTGCAAGCAACGGGTTCAACGATGTAATCGGAGCTACTAGAAATGCAGTCAGGATGGTTAACGGATGTCCCATGGCAATGGCTGCTCCCAGAGCTGAAAGGCTCCCATGCCATAGAATCCAACTGAACGTCTGGGAAAAACCCGCAGAAGGATTAGCTAAAAATGTATAGACGATGATTGCCAGAATAAACACTGGAAGACTCCATCCGATGATTTTTGGCCAGTTGGATTTTGGCGGAACCTCCCTTAGTTTTTTCAGGTCATGGTCTTTTTTAATCTGTTCCTTGATGCCAGGTATATGGGCTGCACCAAGGACAGCAACAATTTTTTGTCCTGGTGCATCCTTAATTTTTTGAGCTAAATATTGATCGCGTTCATCGATCAACGGCTTTTTTAAACGAGGAAAAGCCTCGGTAAACTCATTTAGCATAGCGTTGATTGTATCCTGTTGCTTCAGCTTTTCAAGATCTTCCTCAGAGATGCTGTCTTTGCTGAAGATGCTGGTGATAACTTGACTAAGCAGGAGAGCCTTCCCTTTTAATCCTAGATTGCCCCAGATTCGTGAAAAAGTAATCTGAATATTACGATCAGCTAGAATAAGCTGGGCACCGACTTCCTTTGCTGATTCAATCCCCTGAATCATTTCCTGGCCTGCTTTGATGCCAAGTTCCCTCGCCATTCGATTTTGGAACGAAGAGATAGCTAAATTCATCAGTAACAACGAGGCCTTTTTTTCCTTAATGACCTGAATGATATCCATTTCCTGCCACTTAGAGCCTTCCGTAATCGTTTTATAACGCTGTTCATCTAACTCCACACATACGGAATCTGGCATCTCAGCCTCGATAACTTCCTTTACCTGCTCTGCGCTGTGCCTCGATACATGCGCCGTACCGATTAATATGTATTCCTTGCCATTCATTTCAATTCTCGTTATATGATCCTCAACCATAGATACCTTCCTTTAAAAACGAAAAAATTTATTTTATTTCATTATTATAACATGAACAACGGGTCTAAATAGATATTATACATAGAAAGACCGTACATCGCCATTTTTCAGACATTGTACGGCCTTCATTGGTTTTATCTGGAGGAAAGTTTGGAAGTTTTCCTGCTGTCCATTATTTTCTTGACGATCGGATATAGAACAGGTCCCCATTTGATAGCTGTTTTTAGTAATTTACTCATGAGACATCCCTCCTCATTCTTACAGGTTATATACCCAGATATCAATGAGGACAACCGTGTATATTTTGGGAAAAACTTAAACTATCCAAAAAATAACTTCCAATTCCTTTGGATTAATCCAAGAATACTCTTTCCTGTCCAGTGTACACATTAAGGGATTCATCTCGAACAAAGCCGATTGTAGTAATGCCCAGATCCTCTGCAAGCTTTAAGGCCAGTTCTGTAGGCGCAGATTTCGATAATACAATCTCGCAGCCAATTTTGGATGCCTTTAGGAGGATTTCCGCAGAAATCCTCCCGCTAAAGGCAAGAACTTTGTCCGAAAGTGGAATGCTGTTTTTCAGGCAGTGACCATAAATTTTATCCAAAGCATTATGCCTGCCAATATCCATTCTTGAGATTATTACTTTATCTGATTGGCAAAGTGCCGCATTATGAACTCCTCCCGTATTTTGAAACACTTGGGATGATTCCTGCATGTCCTTCATCAAAGAAAAACATTCCTGAGATGAAATCGTTACTCTTACTTGATCCATCTTTTTCGCAGTCAGAGCATCGTTAATAAAAACGTAGCCCTGCCTTCCTGCTCCACAACAGGATGTAATATATCTTTTCCCTTGGAAAGTAAGGTAATATGGATTGATCTTTTTCGTTTTAACATGGGCTGTGCCAGACTTTTCTTCTATCCAGATCGTTTCTAAATCCTCATACTTTCGAATCACGCCTTCAGATGCCAAAAAGCCGATGACAAGGTCCTCAATAAAATCAGGTGAACAAACGATCGTAGCAAACTCTGTGCCATTGATTTTGATTGTCACTGGGTGTTCTGTAACAATACTGTCTTCCACTCGTTCTGCAAGTCCATTTCCGTACCGGATGATTTCCCGTTTCACTTCAATAGGTTCCATCGTCTGCCACCTCGGTTCAGCTTCATTTGTCGCTCGACCTATTACCCGCAATTGCTTCCGCGATCAATATGCCCAATCTCCTAACGGCTGAGTTTTCCGATCCTCACGGCAGCTGTCGCAAACATGGAGCATCACAGCTTGGAACAGATCTTCTTTGTATTCTTCAAAGCCTTCTTTTCTCCCGCAAACTTCGCATATTCTCATCTTTGTCACCTCTTTTAATGTAGTTATTCACTAATCAGATCAAAACCGGCTTCCCGCACCGCCTGTTTAAAGTCTTCCTGTGAAGACATTCTTTCGTCGAATTTGATGGTAACTGTTTTGTGCTGCGTGCTTGCTTCTGCCTGGGAAATTCCCCAGACGTCAAGCATCGCTCCTGTCAATTTACGAGCATCTTCGTCGGAATGTAAATTACTGATTTTGAAAATTTTTTCTTGCACAGTGACTCCCCCCTATTCGCGTTTTTCCCTGCTCCTTAGGAAGGCCTCCCCCATTCCCTCCATAAAATCTACCATCGTGGTCATCGCAGCCCGGATTGCTGGACTTCGTAGCCTGATTCTCATTTTCCAGAGGCTTTGCTTCTTGCCTTGTTCTCCAGTTTGCGACATTCGCTTCAACCCAAGCGTAACACCATTTAAAAGGGTCTCAAGCTGGGCTGGCTGCAATCCGCCAAGAAATTGGAACAATCCGAAACCGCTTTTAATGACATTGTGCACGGCAGGCTGATTGACCTGTTGCATGGCAATGACTCCCACCTCATTTCGCTGCTTCAACAATGCTCCTGCTGTCTCAAAGACTTTCATTTCATGAAGTTCTTTCGCCATTTCAATCATTGACAGGACGGCATCCTTATTGTCAGCCAGCGACTTCAAGATTTCTTCCGCTGCCTGAGCTCGTTCTTCCGTTTCATTCCGGACCTGTCTACTAATTAGCCTGATCGCTTTCGCCATAAAATCCCTCCTTTAAGTCATCTATTTCTGAAATGGGTGTATAGTCGGAGCGCTGCCATTTTTCCTCTACCTTCACGCTGATCTGCGGAATTCGATTGCCATAACGGTGGTTATGTTTCGGAAGCGGCGGCACTCCTGAAAGTTCTAACACCACCATTTTCACTCCCATTTCCTTATAGGCAGGAGTATGGGTAATGATATCGTGATAGCTGCTTGTCAGCCTGTTCACAGCCTCGTTATCATCGGCAGTATTCATTGGCAAATACAATTCATGCCCTTTTACTCTGTCCGTTACAATAACCCGAACTTCAACATGGCCATACGGCGAAGTCAGCCCGACAAGTGCTCCATCCTCGAGACTTCGTTCAGCTGCAAGCTCAGGTGAAATCTCGAGCCATACATCAGGTACTTTGTGCACAATCCCCTCGGTTTTGTTAGTCATATTGCCTTCGTGGAAATGTTCAAGTATGCGTCCGTTATTGAGATGCAAATCAAAATCCGCGCCAGGGTCAAATGGTATAGTCCAATCAACAGGCACGAGCCTTGCCTTTCCATCTGGGAAAGCGAATTTTTCGGTATAAAGCAACGGAGTGTCCGTTCCATCCGCTTTTACCGGCCATACAAGCGATTCCCATTCCTCCAGTCGTTGATAGCTAACTCCCGCGAATAGATTGGCAAGCTTGGCCGCTTCGTCCATAATTTCAGAGGGGTGCTGGTAGTTCCAGTCTGCTCCCAGTCGGTTTGCTAGTTCCTGGAAAATAAGCCAGTCCGGCTTTGAGTCTCCCAGTGGTTCAAATACTTTGTAGAACCTCTGAATCCGCCTTTCAGTGTTCGTGAACGTTCCATCCTTTTCTAAACTTGGTGCAGCAGGTAACACAACATCCGCAAATTGAGCGGTTTTGCTGAAGAACATATCTTGGACTACAAAGAAGTCGAGTTTTTCAAAAGTTGAATGGACATAGTTTGAATTGGCGTCCACTATGGCCATATCCTCGCCAAATAGATAGAGTGCTTTCATCTTCCCTTTGCTAATGGCCTCCACCATATGATGGTTGTCATAACCAGGATTTTCAGGCAAATCGACTCCCCACGCTGCCTTATACTTAGCCCGGACTGTCTCATCATTTACCGGCTCATACCCAGGCATCCATGGTGGAAGTGTCCCAAAATCACATGCTCCCTGGACATTGTTATGCCCCCGTAATGGATAAGCTCCTGTACCGGTCCGCCCATAGTTTCCAGTTACCAGCAGCAAATTGGAAATAGCGGTGCTAGTATCCGATGCCCCCATATGCTGCGTAACACCCATAGCCCAGAGGATCGAGACTGATTTTGCTTCCTTGATCATTTTGACAAGACGAAGCAGCTGTTCCATAGTGAGACCGGTTTTTTCCACCGCATATTCAAGGGAGAATTTTTTAAGCGACGACTTGTATTCTTCTAAACCATTGACACGCTCTTGAAGAAAACTTGCATCCTCCCAGCCTTGATCAAGAAAGTATTTGGCAATCGCATTCAGCATGATGATGTCAGTTCCTGGCTTTGGATGAAGAAATAAATCGGCACGCTCTGCCAGTTCATTCTCCCTTAAATCCACGACGACAAGCTTTTGTCCATGGAGCTTGTGGGCACGCTTGATTCTAGTCGCTAAAACAGGATGTGATTCAGCCGGATTAGCGCCTACTACGATGACAAGATCAGAAGCCATGATATCTTCCATGGTTCCTGAATCTCCGCCAAGGCCTACAGTCCGCATCAATCCAGTCGTCGCTGGAGACTGACAGTATCTGGAGCAATTGTCGACATTATTGGTCCCCATGATTCCACGGGCAAACTTTTGAAACAGGAAGTTTTCCTCATTTGAGCATTTGGATGAAGCGATATAGCCAATCGCATCTGGACCATGCTCTTCTTTAATTTTAGATAGATTTTCGGCAATCAGGGAGAGTGCTTCATCCCATGTTGCTTCAACAAATTCTTCCCCTTTCCGAATGAGCGGTTTTGTTAGCCGTTCTTCACTGTTTACGTAATCCCAGCCGAATTTTCCTTTTACACAAGTTGAGATTCCATTAACTGGAGCTTCTGTTTTCGTCTGAATCTTCAAGATTTCCCGGTCCTTCGTCCAGACCTCGAAGCTGCATCCGACTCCGCAATAAGTACAGACTGTCTTTGTCCGTTTAATTCGAGCCTTTCGCATTGCTGCTTCCACTTCAGATACAGCAAAAATTTCACGATATCCAGGTTCCACTTCTTTGGTCATATCGATCATTGGGGCTAGTATATTTGGAGCAATCCCCGTCAAAAATCCAGCATTGCCAAGCATTGATTTTTCCATGAGAGCGTTACAAGGACATACATTCACACAATGTCCGCAGGAAACACAAGAGGATTGGTCGATCGGAACGTCATTGTCCCATATAACCCTTGGCACTTCCCGGCTCCAGTCAATCGTGAGGGTTTCATTCACCTGAAGATCCTGGCAGGCTTCCACACAACGTCCGCAAAGAATGCACTGATCAGGCTCGTAACGGTAAAAAGGATGAGAATTATCAGGTGGATACGGTTTTGCTTCAAATGGGTACTTCTGATGGGCTAGTCCCATATCTTCTACTGTGTTATGGATTGTGCAGTTGCCGTTGTTATTATCACAAACGGTACAATACAGTTCATGATTTTTAAGAATTCTAGACATCGCCTCATACTGGGCTTTCTTCACTTGATCAGACACCGTATCGATTTTCATCCCTGGCGCGACCTTCATCGTGCAGGACCGTGTCAATTGCCCATCCACCATCACATAGCATGTATCACATGTCTGGATGGTTCCCAAGTCTGGATGGTAGCAGACGCCAGGAACAAATACCTCTTCCGCCCTTGCGACTTCTAAAATTCGCTGTCCCTCCACGGCATTGTATTCTTTGCCGTTGATTTCAATGGTAAATTTTGAATTACTCATTTCCTTGCCTCCTTAATCCTGCTTTCGGGAAGGTAAACCATTTTGTTCCCGCATGGTTTGGCTTTCGCTTTGATTCCTTCTGGGATTCCGTTTCCATAGTTCCACGGTAAGCAATCCAATAAAACATCGAGACAAATACAGAGCCCCCTATTGCATTGCCAAGAAATACCGGAATAAAATTCCTGATAAAATCAATCCAGCTGTAATAGCCAGAGAAGATTGCTGCTGGAATGACGAACATATTGGCGACAACGTGCTGGAAACCAATCGCAACAAACGCCATGATTGGAAACCAGATCGCCAGGATTTTACCGCCGATATCCTCGGCACCGTATGCAAGCCAAACAGCTAAGCCAACTAGCCAATTACAGCCAATTGCCGAGACGAGTGATGGAAAGAAACCATCTTCTAGTTTCCCGCCGGCAATCGCCACCGTTTTGTCAAGGTAAGGGCCAGCAGATGTCAATTCCGCAACCTGGCCGAAGAAATAAGCAATAAACAAGGCTCCAATAAAGTTAAATATAGTAATCCAAAACCAATTCTTCAATAGTAATCCTAACGAAATTCGTCTTGACAAATAAGCCATGGAAACAGCCATCATATTTCCTGTCAACAGCTCCCCGCCACCAATGATGATCAAAATAAGTCCTACAGGAAAAACAGCCGCACCGATCAATGAGTTAAGGGAACCCCATTCCTCTGGCAGACTGGCAATAACCCGAATATCAAGCAGGTAGCCAAGGGATATGAAAGCTCCGCCGAGAAAACCTAATACGAGTACACTTGAAAAAGGAAGATTCGCTTTTTTCTGTCCATTTTCAACGGTCAGTTGTGCAATTTTGTAAGGTGGAAGGTATGCCACAGAACATTCAACTCCTTTTCATTTCTCTAAATAATATTTACATTACAGGGAAAATTATTTAGCATCAGACAATATTTTAAAAAAATGAGGTGATTTCATGGATACCAACCAATTGCTGCAACGTGTTCAAACAATGATTCAGTCATCAGCCAAAAAACCAAAGTATATGACCATCTCAACCGTAAAGGTTGCAGATCTATTTGGAGTCAAACCAGAGGAAATCCAAAAAGGGTTGGATGCTTTAGTAGAGGAAGGATATTTAAAACAGTCAAAACTCGACAGTCCGCCTTTTCATGATATCTTTTTGCTGCCTTAAATAAATGACTCTTGGCTTTTTCAATTTTAACAACACTAAAAACCTCAGAGTATGGTTTCTCTGAGGTTTTTTTGTGTGCAGAAGTTTACATAATAATATTATGGTTACTTAAAAACTGTTTTATAACCAACTTGGCGGAAAATTGACCAGACCGGATTTTTTAAAATGTTTTTTTTTCTATTTTATTGATGTTTATCCCACTCGTCAGCTAAAACACCGTATACGATGAGATCTACATAATGATCGTACAACCATTCTGCCTGCCTGATTCTTCCTTCCTTCACAAATCCTAACCGTTCGGGAATACTCCTACTCTTTTTATTTTCCTCCGCTGCCCTGATTTCTACTTTATTCAACTTTAGAAGTTGGAAAGCGTAGTCAGTCAATCCCTTAGCCACTCTGGTCATGATTCCTTTTCCCTGATAGTCATGCCCTAGCCAATAGCCAATGTACGCTGTTTTGTTTGACCAATTGATGTTATTAAATCCAGCAGTACCCACAATTTCGCTTTTATATATAATCACTGTCGTTAAGCTTCTGTTTTCGGCATAACCTAACATCGAGCCCTTGATGAACTCCCTTGTATCATCAACAGTCACTGTAAAATCAAGCCATGGCAGCCACATTTTTAAATATTCCCGGCCACTCTCGGTTAATTCAAAAAGTCGTTCTGCGTCATTCAATTCTGCCTGCTTTAATGATAATTCGTCATCTATTTTGTATAAAAACATTCATACTCCTCCTCGTCAATTCCTAACAAAGTATTATTCGACAAATCACTCATTTTTCCTTTTATAACTGTTTCAGAAAACTTTCTGCCACCTATTAAAATTCGTACTACCAATCTGTTCTAAACCTAGCAACCCGTCCATAAATTAGTGATAGGAATTTATAGAAAACAGGTGATTTGCTATGTATGTTGTCCATTTTTTTGAAAATAGAAAGGAGCTTCTCAATCAGCTCCGCCAACAGATTCCGACTGTTGGGGATGATGTGAAAATCAAGGGATGGAAAGGGAAAGTTACCAAAGTAGTGGCAATTGACGAGAAAACATTCCATGTACAGCTAGCACTTGAATCGAAAACGAAACCAGTCTTAGCTACGGATCCTGGTAAAAAGAAGAAACGGTAACAAATGAAAACCACCAATGTGAATTGGTGGTTTTCATTTGACAGCTTTGCCCCTGCTCCCGCCGAATCTGTCAAAATAACATGGTTTTCTTGACAACTTTTCGCTCAACTTCCCCAAACCTGTCAAAATAACATAACATCACTTTCTATACCATATTATAAAAAGTGGAGAATCCAAAAGGATCACCACTTTTTATAATAATACTACCCGCTCGGTCTTTTTCCGATATGCAGCTGCCGACCACGCTGTCTTGGTTAATCTGTCTGCCTTGTGTGGATGTTCTAAAAAGAACTGCAGCATTTTCTATATGATGATATATTAAGAATATATCCATCATTCGGAGGTCTCCATGACAAAACTGACAGACCATTTAATTGTTATTTCATTCGACTGCCTTTCTGAGCATGATGTCCCGTTGCTCAGGGAGCTGCCTAATTTCAAAGCATTCATTGAAAAAAGTTCCTATTGTACAAAAGTAGAAACAATATATCCTTCTGTGACTTATCCGTGTCATGCGACAATTGTGACGGGGAACTTCCCTAATCGTCATGGCATCGTGAACAATACATTCATCCAGCCGGGGAGAATTTCGCCGGACTGGTATTGGCATCGTCGCCATATTAGAGGGACAACCCTTTATGATGAGGCGAAAAAGGCAGGTATGAAAACAGCTGCCCTGCTCTGGCCTGTCACGGCAAAAGCCGACATCGACTACAATATGCCCGAAATTTTTGCGAATAGGCGTTGGCATCACCAGATTCCTGTTTCTCTATTCAACGGAAGTCCCCTGTATCAACTAGAGATGAATTCTAAATTTGGCCACATTCGAAAAGGACTCAGTCAGCCAGAGTTAGATGATTTTGTACTGGCAGCCACAGTGGAAACAATTAAAAGGAAGAAGCCTGATCTGATGCTGGTCCACTTTGTCGACCTGGATTCTCAACGACATATGCACGGCTTTTCATCAAAAGAAGCACAGGACGCACTGTACCGTCATGACCAAAGATTGGGTAAAATCCTTGATGCCACCAAGGAAGCCGGTATTTTTGAAAACACTACCTTTGTTCTACTCGGTGATCACAGTGCCCTTGATGAGTCTAAAGTCGTGAAATTGAACGTTTTATTAAAGGAACTGGGACTAATCCACGTTAATGGTGCCGGCAAAGTGACAGAATGGAAAGCATACTGCAAAAGCTGTGACGGATCAGCGTATATTTACGTAAATAAGGAGAACGATATTGACACTAAAAAGACGGTAACAGAACTGCTGTCTAAGCTACTTCTAGACCAATCCAACGGAATCGAAAAAATTATCACCGGCCAGGAAGCAAATAGGATGGGTGCAGATGGTACCGTCTTTAAAATGCTTGAAGCGGCCCGAGGCTTCTATTTTAGCGAGGCCCTCGACGGTGCTTACATAGAAGATGTCAGCGAACAGGATGCCCTGAGCAAAAAATATACGCTTGCCTGTCATGGCTATTCCCCTGAAAAAGCTGATTATCACACCGTTTTCTTTGCAGCAGGAAAAGGAATTCGCCCCGGAATTTCCGTCCGTTCCATGCATCTTGTGGACGAAGGTCCTACCTTTGCGCGTTTGCTTGGACTGGACCTTGGCGATACAGACGGCCGGGTTATCGAAGACCTTTTGGATCTGTAAAAAATGAAAATAGAGGTAATTCCAGATTTAAAGGCGAATTCAAGTGGGACGTGCAATTCAAAAATATAAAGGTATTGGGGGCAAAAAGATGAAAAGTTTTTCGAAGGAAGAAAGCAGTTGGATCCGCTATGACTGGGCTAGTTCGGCTTATTCGATCATCATTTCTACAGCTGTTTTCCCACTGTTTTACAAGGCTTCTGCAACCGAAGCAGGTGTTAGCCTGTCGAATTCAACAGCTTATCTTGGATATACGATTGCCATCGCCACCTTCATTCTCGCCTTGATTGGACCGATTCTCGGAACGATCGCAGATTACCAAGGAATGAAGAAACGATTCTTCACTATTTTCTTCACATTGGGACTTGTATTTACTGCTGGACTAGCTTTTGTGCCAAACGAAAACTGGCTCATGCTTCTGGTGATTTATACATTAGCAGTACTTGGTTCGACCGGGTCCAATGTGTTTTACGATGCGTTCATCGTGGACGTTACGACCGATGAAAGGATGAATCGAGTGTCTGCACGCGGGTATGGAATGGGCTACATCGGAAGTACGATCCCGTTTATCATCAGCATCGCGATCATTATTCTCGCTCAGACAAAGGTATTGCCGGTTTCGATGACCTTGGCAAGCCAGACGTCTTTTCTTATCACTGCGTTATGGTGGGGGCTTTTCTCGATTCCTTTGTTTAAAAATGTCCAGCAGAAGCATTATATCGAGCGTGAACCCCAGTTGGTTCTGCAAAGCTTTAGACGTTTAGGGAAAACTTTCAAGGAAATTCGCCAATATAAGGCATTATTTCTATTTTTATTAGCTTATTTCTTTTATATTGACGGTGTGGGAACAATTATTACGATGTCAACAGCCTATGGAACGGATCTAGGAATCAGTTCTACCAACCTATTAATCATCCTTTTCGTTACGCAAGTTGTTGCCTGGCCGTTTGCAATTTTGTTTGGTAAATTATCCGAACGGTTTACTGGGAAAAAAATGCTTTATGTTGGAATCATCGTTTATATTTTTGTCTGTATTTACGCCTACTTCCTTGAAACCACGACTGATTTCTGGATTCTAGCAATGCTTGTCGCGACTTCACAGGGTGGCATCCAAGCACTAAGCCGTTCCTATTTTGCAAAATTGGTCCCGAAAGCAAATGCAAATGAATTTTTTGGTTTCTATAATATCTTTGGGAAGTTTGCTTCGATTATGGGACCGCTTATGGTTGGTCTGACAGCACAGCTTACAGGAAATTCAAGCATTGGTGTTTTAAGCCTCGTCATTCTCTTTGTCATTGGCATGATCATACTCTCGTTCGTCCCAGAACCGGAAAAACAAGCCCATATGCCCGAATTGGCATGACCATCCATCTGGGGACTCGTTTAAAAATTTACATAACACTCTACTAAAGAATCTACAAAATATGTCGAAATAAACAAGTAGAGATTTTTTGCATGTGCACGAAAGGAATTTTTATATGAAAATCAATCTTCGAGCCTATATGGCTCTATTTTTTGGTGTCATCATTATTGCGCTTACCATGCTGTTGAGCATAGCGATCAGCAGACATTCAGGGGAAACAATCAAAAGAGAAATTGGGAATAGTCTGTCTACTACTGCCTTTCTTATGGCAGATAAGCTTGATTCATTCATGTGGTCACGCATTGGAGAGGTTGAAGTCTTAAGCCAAATAGATGATATTAGATCACAGGAGGATCTCCAAACAGCTCAAGCATTAATGGATCAACTAAAATCAAGCATACACGTATTTTCCTGGATTGGAATGACTGACTCAGCCGGTAAGGTGGTTGCAGCGTCAGACCAAATCCTGGTTGGCACTGACATATCAAATCGACCAGTTTATCAAGAAGGAAGAAAAGGAACATATACGGGGGATGTCCATGATGCCTTCCTCCTTACGAACCTGCTGTCAAGCACCTCTGAAGAACCTTTGCAATTCGTCGATATCAGCAGGCCCTTGACTGATAAAAATGGAAATATTACCGGAGTGCTGGCAGCGCATTTAAGCTGGGAATGGTCAGAGCAAGTAAAGGATGCGGTTGTCCAACCTTTAAAAGACGAACTAAGTGGAGCGGAAGTGTTTGTGGTAAGCGGTTTGGACGATACCATTCTGTTGGGACCAGACGAAATGTTGGGAAAAGTTCTTGAGATCCAAAGCGTTGATCGTGCAAAAAAGGGAGCTAACAGCTGGCTTGTGGAAAAATGGCCAGATGGTAAAGAATATCTGACTGGATTTGCCGTCGGGGATGGAAATTATGATTATACTGGTCTCGGCTGGAAAGTAATTGTCCGCATCCCAACAGAGCATGCGTTTTCGCCTGTTGATCATCTGAAATCCTACATTATCAAAATAGGCACGATTTCTGCTGTCATCTTTGCAATCTTCGGCTGGTTTCTTGCCGGTTACGTTACCAATCCTTTAAAGAAAATTTCAAAAGCAGCCCATAGCCTGAGAACGGGGAATGAAGCAGTCATTCCTTATATAAAAGGAATAAAAGACCTTGAATTTCTATCCGGTTCTATTCGGGATCTCGTAGACTCTTTGCTCCAGACCGAGTCCAATTTAGGAAAAATGGAAACCCTCGCCCATCAGGATCAATTAACCGGATTAGGTAACCGTGTAGCATTTGATCATTTTATGAAAATAGCAAAATTGACGAATCAGTCTCTGTCTTTTATGTACTTGGATCTGGACGGTTTTAAGAACATCAATGATACGCATGGACATCATGCTGGGGATTTATTGCTTCAGGAAGTAGCGAATAGACTGAAAGAAAGTACAGGTAAGACGGATAAGATTTACAGGCTCGGCGGCGATGAGTTCCTTGTAATACTCGATACACCATCAGAGTCAGGAGAATCTGGTCTTGCAAATATTGCGAACGAACTCATCCATAACATAAACCAACCTTATCACATCATGGATGAACGGCTTACGGTTGGATGCAGTATCGGATGCGCAATTTGGCCAGAGCACGATCTTGATCCCTTTACTGTCATTAGTTATGCAGACAAAGCACTGTATGCTTCTAAAAAAGCTGGAAAAAACCAGTTTACCTTTCATCGGAGTTCAAAAATAAATCACCTGCCAGGTGCACAATCGCCTGGCAGGTGATTTTATTTGGAGGTTGATTATTATAGCCTATTCGATTTTGATACTGTAGTTAATAAATCTCTAGCCTCAACGAGTGATCTTTTTAGATAATAGTTCACTTTCGCAATCTGTCTAATTATCGATGTCTGCAGTAAATGGTAGTCCTGTGTTCCCTTTTCGTAGTCAGTAATTTTGTAAATTTGAGAAAGTGCTGGTATTGGTCGTGTACCTATAGCTGCATCATGTTCGAAAATATCGGATTTAACATAGTTAAGAGGCACCAAAATGCGAGAGATTGCTATAATTCTCTTATTTATTTCTTTCTGTTTTTCAGGCGGCAGATCCGATGACGACAAAATGGTATATGCTTTGGAAAGAGTATCCTCTAGTTGGTTCAAGCGTTCTAGCGATAAACTAAAATCAATCTTCTCCCCTGCAACAGCATGATAATCTCTCATTGTTTTTTTGATTTCTTTTACTGCTTCCAGCTGATTAATAGGCAGTATAGAATCAGTTAATACTTTAAAAATAGAGAGGGTGTAAATTTCACAATCTCGTTTTAGATTCTCAGGATCTATTTTATCGATTGTGTCTTCAACGGTATGCCACCACCAGCCAAATCCTCCTGCCTCCTTACCAGCAAAAACTTGAAACACTTTTTGAGATTTCGGATCATTTGATAGCGGTTGCTCTGACATCCCCATGAACAATGAAGGTACCCCCGCTCCCCAGAAGGATTGGTCTGCATATTTTCCATATCTGCTTCCGATAAAATCCTGTCCGGAAATCTCTTTCACATAATGGGACGCTATATCCTTCGTTTCGCTCATGCAATTGCTTTCGCTTAGAATGGTAGCTCCCTTTCCTCCTACAGAATCAATATAAAAATGCATGACACAATTTTCGTGAATTTCTTCCCAATGACGGTCGCAGTATGCCTGTGATCCGGCATATCTTCCATGTGAATGTCCAGACCAAAAAGCAAAACGTAGCGACCGTTTCATCTGCTCTTGGTAGTTTGAAAGCACTCTTGCCACTTCTAACATTGTAGCATTTGCTGAGCCATTATCCATTGCTCCATAATGCCACGAATCAATATGTCCACTAAATAAAACAAAATGGTCAGACTCTTCTTTGCCTTTCAATTCAGCAGTCAATGTTGGTATTGCTGTCCATTTTGTTTCAACCACGGTTTGTAGTTCCACCTGGTCCTTGCCCTCTTTAATGAGTTGTAAAAGAATTTCCCCACTGTCATCATTAATAGAAACGACAGGAATTTTCGGCAATTGAGAGATGTTTTCAGTAGTTGGACTTCCCCAAACAGTCGAAACAATCATCTCATGTGTGTAAGGTCCATTAATAAAAATAGCTCCAATAGCACCCGCTTCATAAAGCTTTCCTATTTCAACCGGACTTGCAATCCCTTCAATAACAGGGATTTTCCTGTAAATTTGAGGAAGTTTACGTTCCTCAAGCTTACCAATGTAAACAGGCTCGCCTCTTAACCCACCTTCTTCAGTGGACGGAGCCATGGAATGAGTAATACAAGGAAGTTCGATATCCCCTATCATGCATCTCGCTTTTCCCGGCAGAGAAATATATGCTTCATGAAAAGAAAGTTCCGTTTCTAAGCCGAAACTTTTCAAAGTTTTTTGAACAAACTTGAAAGCGCGGAGCTCTTCCTCAGATCCTGACAGCCTTACTTCTTTGGCAATTTCCTTGTTATAATCCATCAATTGATTTGAATCTATAAGAGATAGGATTTCTCTTTCCACTACCGTCAACTTATCCAAGATTCCACCCCTTTAATCCGATTCTAGGAATTCATTTCTGGATAATTCCAATATATTCATCGATTTTTTAGTTATCGGATAAAATACTTTCATACAGACTAGAAATATTACAAAGAAAGGGAGCTTAATAAAAAGTCTCCCGTTTTTATTGTTTCATCGTATGAAATGCATTAAATTCTTCCCCGTGAAGCTTGCTGATGGCTTTGATAAAAGTTTTTGTTGTATGTGGTGTGTCATAGAGAATAGTGAAATACTCTTTTCGTTTTTCTTTAGGAGTTTCTTTATAGGCATTCCCTACCATCCAGCGGCCATAATAGTAGCAAGGGAAATAAGTTTTTTGTATAGGATCCGAGAAGAACCGGAAGGCGTTGTTTGCTTCAATCTCGGTAATGCCACCTCTGTTAATTAAATAATCTATCGTTTCTTCCTTGGATACCTTGCCGAGATTATACAGATAGCAGGCGTTAGTTGTAAACATCCTTTGGTAATCTAGATAATTCCTTGCAAGCAAATACTGTTGTTTTTGTTCATCTGTCACACCAGGAGTTTCTTCATTTACATCATCCCAGCCAAGAAAACTCAAGGCTGTTTCAGGTCCACCTTCAAACAATGCATTGGTTGGACTGTTGATTAGGTAATACGAAGCTTCAAGTGGTAGTCTTCCTTGCTGGTATAAGTAATCCCACCGACAGTAGAATGCCTGATGTCCAGGATAGCCTTCATGTGCCATGATTTGTGCTAGAATTGGCTCTGTCCATGGCCGGTCAATATTAAAAGTTAAATTCCCTCGGAAGCTACCTGTATACTTTGAATATCCGCTCCAAAAAACTCCCCTGGTCGACTTAATCCAATCGATTCCATCTTCTTCTGGCAGTTCAACCACTCTCTTCATTGTTCCTAGCTTACTAGTTTCACGAAATTTTTCAGCTACAGTTGTCACCTGTTCAGGATCAATCAATGTATCGGAACGCCAGGCCGCTGTTTTTTCAAATAAGTTTCCTTTATATCCAATATCTGACAAACCTTTTTCAACAAGATCTCTTGCATGCTCTATTTGCTGATTGGTTATTAAGGTGGTCGGCAATTCTTGGATGTTGGCAATTAGTTCGTCATATGGGACATTATCACCCTGCAGACTTCGAGCAAAATAACGGAATCCATTCGTCATCGCTCTCATATATTCTCCTTCATGGCCTTCTTTCGATAGTAGTGCATTTTCTACCTCATCCAGTTCATCACCAATCTTATCAAAGCTAAAAAGCGAAGGCTTCACGTCACTATAACTAGCTGTAGCTACTTCCTGGCTATATAATTTTTGGGCCTGCTCATTCAAACTGACAACGATATTCACAATTTTTTCTCCAACTGCTTCATCTGACCATCTCAACATCTTTTTTTCCTCCTTAATAGAGCGATTCATATGCTACCCTCCATAGATCTTCCAGATCGGATATGACAAGTTCAAGCATCATTTCATATAATCTTTCACCTTTTTCAGCCGTTGCTGCTCCAGCATTGCCTAAATAGCCATCTTTAAATAATTTCAGGCCAGATTTCTCGAACTTAATTTTCGGATTCATCTTTATTTGGTTGTTACCAGCAAGTGTAGGATCAGCAAGTTTTTCATCAATGGCCAGAATTAAGGAAGTTTCATCTTCCCCTCCGTGACCAGGTCCTTTCGTAATTTCAAGGATTTGTTCACGATAATCCACCCACCAATTAATAGTTAATACGTTCATTCCTAAATCAGCAAGTTTTTCTGTTACAATAGCCAAACTTGGAATGTTTCCACCATGCCCATTGAACAAAACTATTTGTTCAAATCCATTCCGGTGGAACTCTTTTCCAATTTCGAAGACATAATGTGAAAAAGCTTCTGCAGAAATATCTATTGTTCCTTCAAAGGGAGCAAGACTCCAAGAATGACCGTAAGCAACTTCAGGTGCCATCATTACTCGATCTCCAATTTTCGCGTCCAAGCGCCGAACAAATTCACGTGGTATCCAAACATCCGTTCCAAGCGAACAATGGTGCCCATGCATTTCAATCATCCCAATAGGCAGTAATACTGTATCCACAGACTTTTTTATCTCTTTATATTTCGCTGCAGTTAAATCCATCATGTACATTAATCAGCACTTCCTTCTTATTTGTTAGCATATTTTTGGATAATCTCAGCCAGCAGGGCTGACCTGTATGGAAGATTAGACAAATCGACATGTTCCTGCTCTGAATGGGCTCCATCCCCAAGTGGACCAAGTCCATCGATTGTTGGGATGCCAATCCCAGAGGTGAAATTCCCGTCGCTTGCGCCGCCGGATGCTCCTTCCTCCAAATCGTATCCATGGGCTGAAGCAATTCCCTTCAGCTCCTCATATAATTGAATCACTGCTTCTGTCCGTTCAAGAGGGTATCGATCGATTTCTCCAAGCACCTCGACATTTGTTCCATTAATAAAAACTGGCCTATTCAAAATTGCTTCTGTAATCTTTTCTACCTGTGCCTTTTTCGTAATACGAACGTCAATTTCTGCAAATGCTTCCTTTGCAATGACATTTCCTCGAGTTCCACCATTCACAACACCGATATTAACTGAAATTCCTTCTTCACGATTTGCTAGTTTTTTTAAATCTAGTATTTGGTGAGCCAGTTCTTCTATAGCACTTGCACCATCCCACGCATTGATCCCTGCATGCCCGGAAATCCCTTCCACTTTCATGAGAAACTGCGCTGCTCCTTTTCTTTCGGTTTTTACTGCCCCATCCGGTCCGATACTTGATTCCGGAACAAATACGACGGAGCTTTTTTTTGCTTCTGCTAGAATGATTTCCTTCGAATGGATACTTCCTATTTCCTCGTCACTAGTAACCAGAAAGATGATTTTTCTGCTAAGCTGAGCACCCGTTTCTTTCAAAGCCTTTAATGCCCAAAGTGTAATCGTGAGACCGCCTTTCATATCAAAGACACCTGGACCATAAAGCAGGTCTCCTTCCTGTTTTATTGGCAGTGCCCCCACGTCCCAAACCGTATCCATGTGCCCAATTACTAGAATTTGACCTTCTTCGTCCCCAGTTCCATACGTAAATTTGTATTGATTGCCTACTTCTCCTTTTTCGATTTTTTCAACGGAACCGCCTACCAGTCTCTCATATTCCTCTCTGAGGATGTTACCACACTCATCCACCAATGCTTTTGTGTGGGAAGGCGACTCGGCCTTTGTCAACCGAAACAAAGTGTCAGTAATTTGGTTATTGTGCTCTTTAAGATACTTTAAAATAGCAGACATGCATCTAGTTTCCTTTCATTGATTGGATAGCATATGCTCTATTTCCATTGCTGCTTCAATCATTTTTTTGTCCTCGAAACATCCGCCGACAAGCTGTAGTCCAACCGGAAGCTTGCTGTTAGTAAACCCTGCATTAATCGTGATAGCTGGATGTCCTGTTACATTGAATAGCCCGGTAAATTTCATTTCATTATCTCCCTCAAGGGGCGGGTCCTCATCAGGGGCAGGATAAGGTACTGTAGGAGTGAGCAGAAAATCCACGTCTTTCAATACTCGATCTACATCCTCCCTGGCATTCACTAATTCATTTTTCGCTTTTAAGTAATCAAGCGATCGATGTACTATACCAGCTTCAATCTGTTTATAGGTTAAAGGAGCATATTCGTTTTTCCGGGAGATCCATTTTTCATGAATGATAGCCGCTTCAGGTAAAAGCACATTCATAACCATCTCTTCTGTAAAATCTAAATATTTTAAGTCGATTTCCTGTAAAGTCCATCCCAGTTTCTGAACTTTTTCCAATGCCTCTTTATAAATACTTGCTACCTCGGCTGTAACTTCTGATATTTTTTCTGCTGGAAGAATTCCAATGATCTTTTGATGATTGTTTGGAAACTTTGCAGCTAGAAAGTCCGGCACAAGTGCATCCATTATCACCAATATATCTTCGGAACTTCTTGCCATGGGACCTGCATGGTCGAGTGAGGGTGATAAAGGAAATATTCCTTCGAGCGATAGCATACCCTTTGTAGGTTTAAGCCCTGAGATCCCACAATAAGAAGCGGGAATCCTTATCGATCCTCCTGTATCTGAACCAAGGGAAAATAACCCTATCCCGGCGGCCACCGATGCAGCCGATCCACCGCTGGATCCTCCTGCAGTCTTTGACACATCAAACGGATTGTTTGTCTGGCCATAATCAGGGTGAACAATTCCATAGGCAAACTCCAACATATTTGTTTTTCCAATGAGAACTGCACCGCAATTGTTCAACTTTGATACCAATGGGGCAGTGGTATCAGGAATATAATCTTTCAGAATCCGGGACCCGCATGTCGTTTTGACACCTTTTGTATAATAGAGATCCTTCACGCTGTACGGAATGCCGTATAAAACATGTTTCGTTTCATTTCTTAAAAATACATTCTCAGCTTCTTCCGCTGCTTCCATCGCTTCAGATTCCAAGACCGTAATAAAACTGTTCAGTCCAGATTCGAGTTCATGAAGCTTTTCAAAAGTTCTGCCGACAAATTCAACCGGAGACAATTCTTTTTTCCTGTATAAATCAGCCACTTCTAAAATCGATAGTTCAGACCATTTCATTATTCATTACCAATCGCCAGTAATGGATCATTCTTATTAATCGCCAGTGCTGTGACGAGAAAAAGGATGATCCCGCCAGCACCTGCATGATATTCCTTTACGGTATCCCCAAATTCATTGGTGATTTTTCCAATCAAATCTCCTTGTTTTACCTTTTGACCAATCTCGACTGTTGGATACCATAAACCTGAGTAATCGGCAAATGACCAGTTAAAGGTTCGCAACTGTTTCGATTGAGATACTAATACATCTCCATTCATCATGCCTATTGAACGGAAGGCGTTTTTCACCCCATCTTGAAGAAGTTTAGATTTACCATGATCTAGTATGCCTTGTTGACCTGCCTCTGCAATAATGGCAACTTTTCCTTGCTCTGCCGCTGAACTGTAGGTAGATCCACCAACCTGACCGGTTGAACCAACTACGTATTCAATTCCCAACAAAGAGGCTAATTTTTTTGATTGCTCTGTTAAAACTTTGTCATTAGTAACTTGAAAGATAGTAAAGGGAACAAGCGCTTCAATCATGTCTCCACCATGAAGATCAATCAAATAATCAGCTGCTTGAATCGCAGTTTTATTTAGGGAATATGCTAATCTCTCGGAGACTGTTCCATCAATTTTTCCAGGGAACATCCGATTAAGGTTTTTTTGGTCTTCAGGGTGTACATAAATACTTCTAGAGTAAAACGCTGCTGGGTTGGCTATAGGGATAACTGCTAATTTCCCGTTTATTTCACTAGGTTTCAATTCCCTTGCTAGTTCCAATGCAGCGTCAATGGAAGTATATTCGCATCCATGTATACCACCTAACACAAGCACGGTTGGCCCTTCCCTTTCTCCATTAATGAGAAAGACAGGAAGTTTTTCTTCCATATCCTCAAACTCCAGGTACCCTTTAATTTTCTTTCCTTTATCAACATCGAAATTTCCAAAACTCCACATTGTTTTTTCCCTCCTGACTTTGATGAAACAAACCGACCACATACATATGATGAAGTTCTGCGGTCGGTTGATCATTTATTCCTTCGTCATCTTCTGGAACGGTACATACCATGTATTCATCGGGTTGATTTCATACCCTTTTACCCATGATCTTTGTGTAGCCTGTACTAATCGCTGTGCAGGGAAGATATACGGTACTTCTTCACTCATAATAGCTTGGATTTCCTGATAAACCTCCTCCCGTCTACCTTCATCAACAGTCTTTCTGCCTTCTTCAAGCAACTGATCGACTTTACTGTTTTCATAAAACGCTAGATTAAAACCGGGACCCTTGCTGGAAGAATGAGCAAAATACCAGAGATTATAATCAGGATCAGCATAATCTGGTGTCCATGCAGCCAGTGCTAATTGATGGCCTCCAGAAGTAACGGTTTCTAGGAAAGTCGGCCATGCCAATGTTTTGATTTTAAGGTCTATGCCTATCTTTTTTAGGTCTGATTGCATCATGACTGCAATGTTCTTACGCACCTCATTATTCTCAGAGATCAAGATTTCCGTTTCAAAACCATTTCCAAGTCCAGCTTCTTCGAGAAGAGCTTTCGCTTTATCTAGGTCAAAATCATATTGTTTTACATCTGGATTATAACCGAACATTCCCTCAGGAATGATTCCGCCGATACGCTTACCGGCTCCTAGAAGAATATCATTATTAATAGAATCGTAGTTTACTGCGTATGCCAATGCCTGTCGTACCTTAACATTATCAAGGGGTTTCTTCTCCATGTTAATTGCAATATCATCAATCTGGTACCCAGGTTGTGTGATAATATCGATTCCTTCTGTCCCTTCCATCTGCTTCATAACATCAGGAGAAAGCATAGTGTAGTCCAGTAAATCGACTTCTCCTTTTTCCAGCATTAATCTTGCGGTTGAAGGTTCATTGACAATCATGATATTGACGGTTTTTAACTTAGGTACTTCTCCCCAGTAATCCTCATTTGCTTTTAAAACTATCTTTTGGCCGCGATCCCAGCTTTCCAGAACGTATGGACCAGAACCCATTTCTTTATCAGCAAGATAACTTTCGCCAAGATCATTGCCGTGGTTATCAGCAAGCTTTGGATTCACGATGTTGGCAAAAACGGTCCCCAACGTTTTCAAGAAAGGTGCAAAAGGTTGATCTAAAGTGATTTTGATTGTGTAGTCATCAACGATCTCAAAGCTATCCTTTGAAATAACCTTGTGAAATTGACCGGCGGCAGATTTCCCGATATCAATTGCCCGGGTAAATGAATATTGAACAGCCTCAGCCGTAACCGGAGATCCGTCGTGGAACTTCGCTTCCTTATTCAGGTAAAATGTATACGTTAATCCATCATCAGATATATCCCACTTTTCTGCAATTTGAGGTTTTACTTCTGTATCTGTACCATCATAAGTTACAAGCCGATCATAAAGCATATAAGTAACACGAAATGAGGTATTAGCAGCAGTGCCATGTGGGTCAAGGTGAGGTATATCCTGGTTGGTGGCGAAATTGAAGACTTCTGGATTTCCTGAACCCTGAGGTTCTGCTGGCGTTTCATTCTTCTGATCTTTGTTTTCTCCCCCTGCAGGTGTTGCCGAATCCTGGTTATATTTGTTACATCCAGTCAACGCAAGCAATAGGATCAACGCCATGGTCATCACCTTAAATAAAATACTTTTCCTCTTCATTAGTTTCCCCCCAGTTTTTTTAATGAACTTTCTTTCTACTTGCTAAGCTTCAAAAAGCAAAAATCCCCCCTTTCTACCCTTTAATATATTTACCTGTTTTTAGGATCAAACAAATCTCTCATACCATCACCCAATAAGTTAAATCCTAAGACAGTCAACAGAATCGCCAAACCGGGGAATGTAGCTGCCCACCAGGCATCCCGTAAAATTTCTCTGCTTGAGGATAACATGGCTCCCCATTCAGGAGACGGAGGCTGCGCCCCCAAACCGATAAAACTAAGTCCTGCTGCTGCAAGAATAACGAAACCTAAATCTAGACTCGCTTGAATACTAGCTGGAGCAATAGCATTAGGAATGATCTCTTTAAAAAGAATTCTGAGTGGATTTGCTCCAATTGCTTTGGCGGATTCAATAAACTCTGAGCTCCTAATGGATAGAACAGACGAGCGAACAATCCGTGTATACCATGGCCACCAGGTGATAGCCAATGCTAGCAGAACATTTTCAATCGATGGTCCAAGAGCTGCGGCGATAGACATTGATAGGATGATACCTGGAAAGCTAAGAAAGATATCCGTAAGCCTCATAATGATCTGGTCTACTATACCACCAACATAGCCAGCGACGGCTCCAAGGATGGTCCCAATCGGGAAGGATATTAATACGACCATTAATCCTATCTTTAATGAGATTCTTGTACCAAAGATAATCCGGCTTAAAATATCTCTTCCAACTTCGTCTGTTCCAAACCAGTGCTCTGAACTAGGAGGCAGCAATTTTTGCCCAAGATTTACCTCTAGGGGATCCCTTGGAGCAATCCATGGTGCGAATATAGCTAATATAATGATTAGTGCTACTAGAAAAATCCCTACTATTGTTAAAGGACTTTGCAGAATCCGTCTGCTCACTTTTCCTACCTCCTTTTACTCATAATTAAGTCGAGGATCGACAACTTGATAGAGAATATCGATAACAAGGTTTACAATAATGAACAGAACAGCGATAAGAATCGTTACGGCCATAACAGCTGGAAAGTCTAGATAGGTAATGGCATTGACTGCATACTTTCCTAGTCCGGGCCATGAGAATACCGATTCAACAAGGACACTCCCTCCGAGTGAGTGGCCAAAAGTCATGCCGAGGAGTGTCATGATCGGCATCATCCCGTTCCTTAATGCGTGGCCATACAGCACCCGCCTTTCTGATCCTCCTTTTGCAAATGCTGTTCTGATATAGTCGCTCCTTAATACTTCTAACATGGAAGACCGTGTCATTCTTGTAATCATCCCGATTGTAACAGCTGCTTGTGTGATGCCCGGCAGGATTAAATGAATTACCGCTGATGTAAAAACTGTCCAATTCCCAGTTAGAATGGCATCGATGGTGTACATACCTGTAATCGTTTCAGGGGGAGCTAGACCTGTATCTAGACGGCCAGAACCAGGCAATACCCCTAGCTTTAAATAAAAGAATAATAGAAGGATGATACCCAACCAAAATGCCGGCATCGCTACCCCAATAAGTGCCAATACTCTGGCAAATTGATCCGCAATTTTATCTTTCTTACTCGCACTTATTACACCTAAAGGAATACCAATCAAAATTGTGATAAACATTGAGAAGAAAGTTAATTCCAGGGTTGCCGGGAAATACTGTTTGATATCTTCCATGACTGGCTGATGTGAATAGTTAGAATTCCCAAGATCCCCTTGCAACAAACTTTTCATGTAACGGAAATATTGAATATACACTGGATCATTCAGTCCCATTTTTTCCTGTAGTTCCTCGATTACTTTTGCATCTGCATATGGACCAGCAGCCAAACGGGCTGGATCTCCGGGTATAGTATTCGAAATAAAGAACGTTAACATGCTAATTCCGATTAGAATGGGAATCATGAGCAGAATTCTTTTTAGCGTATAACGTAATGCATCCATTTAGCTCTCCTCCTTCAAGATTAAGAAATGTTCACTTTTGATTTGGAACTCTGCTCAGGATGTACATGGATACAAGAAGCCCAGTGTCCCATCACTTTTTCCCTGAGCTCAGGCGTTTCTACTTTGCATTCAGGAGTAGCTACTGGACAGCGTGTATGAAAAGCACAGCCTGTTGGAGGGTTAGTTGGACTTGGCAGATCTCCTTGCAAAATAATTCTGTCACGCTTTTTTGTTGGATCAGGAAGAGGAACAGCAGTCAGCAAAGCCTTTGTATAGGGGTGTAACGGATTTCGATAGAGCTCTTCTACATCAGCGATTTCCACTATTTTACCTAAATACATTACAGCTACTCTGTCAGATATATGCTGTACAACGGAAAGGTCATGAGAGATAAACAAGTAGCTCAAATTAAATTCTTTCTGCAGATCAACCATTAGATTCAGTACCTGAGACTGAACCGATACATCAAGTGCTGAAACAGGCTCATCTGCTATAATTAATTTGGGGTTCAATGTGAGCGCACGGGCAATTCCAATCCTTTGCCTTTGTCCTCCAGAGAATTCGTGAGGGTATCGGTCAAGCTGATCTTTACGAATCCCTATTTTATCGATCAAGCTTTCGACTATTTTTGCTCTTTCCAGTCTGCTTCCTACACCATGAACAATTAGAGGGGTTTCAAGGATTGTCCGAACAGTATTTCTTGGATTCAGTGAAGCATAGGGATCCTGAAAGACAATTTGCATATCCTTTCGCAAGGCTTTCATTTCCTTCCTTGGAAGGTGGGTGATATTTTTTCCGCTAAAAATAATTTCGCCGGAGGTGGGTTTAATTAACTGGAGGATTGTTCGGCCAAGGCTTGATTTTCCACACCCGGATTCACCAACAATTCCTAACGTTTCACCTTGCTCCATTTTAAAGCTTACTCCATTGACGGCTTTCACTTTCTTCTTCTCGCCTAGAAATCCTTTTTTAATGATGAAGTGTTGCTTCAAGTCCTTTATTTCTAGAAGAGGCATTTGCTTCTCCCTCCTTTTCTTCAAATAACCAGCAAGCTGCTAAATGCTCTTCTCCTACCAAGTTCATTGGAGGAGTTTTCTCTCGGCAAATCTCCATTGCTGAGCTGCAACGTTCATAAAAGCGACATCCTTTGGGCATTTTATCTGGAGAAGGAACCATACCCGGGATAGATCCAAGTTTTGTTTTTTTCATCGCAAGTTTTGGTATGGAATCAAGAAGTCCCTTTGTATAGGGGTGCTTTGGATTTATAAAAAGCTCTTTTATCTCAGCCTGCTCGACAATTTTTCCGGCGTACATGACAATGACGCGGTCACATACCTCTGCAACTACACCGAGATCATGGGTAATCATAATAATTCCCATCTCGTTCACGTCTTTAAGATGGTTCATAAGATCAAGAATTTGTGCTTGGACAGTTACATCAAGTGCAGTCGTTGGTTCATCGCAGATTAAAAGACTCGGGTTGCATGCCATGGCAACAGCAATCATGATCCTCTGTCTCATTCCACCAGATAATTGATGAGGATAATCCGAAGCAATTTCATCAGCTCTTGGCAAACCTACTTCGTTTAAAAGCTCAATAACACGTTTTTTTCGTTGCTCCTTGTTCAAATCCGTATGAAGAATTAGCGTTTCTTCAATCTGCCTGCCTACTGTGTGAAGGGGATTCAGGGATGTCAAAGGATCTTGGAAAATCATTGCCATTTTATCACCTCTGATTTTTTCCAGTTTCCTTTTAGAATAGGAAGATATTTCTTCTTTTTCAAGAAGGATGCCTCCTTCAAGCTTTGCTTTTTCTGGCAATAGGCGCATGATCGATAATGCCGTCATACTTTTTCCACATCCTGACTCCCCTACAATTCCTACTGTTTCTCCTTTATTTACTTGAAGAGAAATTTCATCTAGGATTTTCACGTATTTTCCATCTCTTTTAAGAGAAAGAGACACGTTTTTCAGCTCGAGTAACATGAAGACACCACCTTTATATTGTCAGAAGGTCATATCCTTCTTTTAGTTCATTCAGTGCGTGGACATAATGATTAGAAAATTCTCTGCTAACCCTAACTGTATCCTTTGACTTTAATGCATCAAGTAATTTCTTGTGGTTTTCTACTACAAGAGCAGCTCTCATAGGAAGGGTATTTGCAACAGTTAAAAACATAGCTCCCACTTGTGTGTCCAGCTGCTGATGCATGTGAATCAATCTTGTATGTTTGGAAGCATTGACAATTAAGCGGTGAAAATCGATGTCACATTTGGCTTCCGTTTCCAAGTCCTTCTCGTCCATCGCATTTTTGAATTCTTCGATCAGAACTTCCAGTTTGTTGTAATCGTTGCCGTTTAAATTTGGAATTGCAAGCGCTGCTGCTTTGCCTTCAAGCAATGCCCTAAGCGTATAAATCTCATATGCATCCTGAGACGAAAGCGTCGTAACGTGCGTTCCTTTATTCGTTTCATGCTTGATCAAACCTTCATTTTGTAACGATCTCAATGCCTCTCTTATCGGTCCCCTTGAAATATTAAGACTTTCAGCTAGCTGAGCTTGATTCACTTTCTCTCCAGGTTTTAATGAACCGTTTAGAATCATTTTTCTAATGATTTTCGCTACATGGTCAGAAAGATTTTCATGATTTAACAGCATATTTTTCTCCACTTTCATATAAGGCTTTAAGTTTGTATAAGTGACTCCAATCCATTTGGAGCGTACCAGATTCTATTTCTTTGATGAATTTCACTAATAATTCCGTTAACGGCATAGGTATCTGATGGCTTGCTCCTATTTCTAAAATGGGAACCAACTGAGAATCAACTTCTGTTCTTCTTTTTCGGACAGCAAGATCTCTCCAGATTCCACTTTTTGTTTTCTTATTTGACGCCATTCTTTGTGCAAGCTTTTCAAGCTGGTTGTCAAGAACTTGTTGATTGCGACTCTCTCTGGGGTAGACAAGTTCGGGAACCCAATCATCAAAACCGATAGACTTAACGCCCTCTTTATCGGCAACCTCCAGTATTTCGGAACAAAGCTCCATCAATGTATCCCTAAGGTCCATTTTCCTTACAACGGCCGCCATAGTTTCATCAACTAATGCTGTCGCGTATAAAAGTCCAGCGTAGGACATTTTCCCCCAGAGATAACCCCAAATATTTTCCGTAATCTGGGCGGGCCCCCAACACTCAAGTATTTTTTGCAAATTCATTACTCGCTTACTAATTTTTCCATCTAATTCCCCTAGATAGAGGGCTGCGACTCCACCATAAAGAATTCTGCCTGGCGCTAAGTAGTCCGCCGAAAAATTAACGAAACAGCCAATCGTTTTTTCTTTTCCTATTAATCTGGCAATTTCAGTCTCGCACAGCCCATTTTGGAAAGAAACGACTATGGTTTCTTCTTTAATAAGATGTAAAAATGGCTCAAGTGCTTCTTTTGTATGCTGTGCTTTAACACAAAGGAAAACTGTATCAAGAATGTTGTTTCCTTTTGCTAGTTGTTGTGGAGTATAAGCATCACATTCTACTGTAAATGTTTCATCCGGTCCCTCGATTCGTAGACCGCTGCTATTCATTTCATAAACATGTTCCTGATCTTTTTCGCAAAATGTTACTTTATTGCCTGCCTTGATAAGATGGGCTCCTAGTACACCGCCAATAGCGCCTGCACCAATCACTGTGATTTCCATTAGACACCTCCTAAAAAAGTTGTTGACCGCCATCTGCTGAAATGGTTTGACCGCTCACATAGCTTGCAAAGTCTGATGCAAAAAACAGCACCGGATGAGCAATATCTTCAGGTTCTCCTAGTCGCTTCACTGAGATGGATTTGATTAGATTTGTCTGTTCCTCCTCCGTCATTCTTTGCCACTGTTTTTTGGTAGAAGGATTTGAAATGACAAATCCTGGTGCTACGTTATTGACAGTGATTCCATATGGGCCAAGTTCTTGAGCCATTTGTCTCGTGAAACCGATCTGCCCCGCCTTAGCACTTGCATAGGCTTGAATTCCTGTGAGACTTGTACTGCGTCCAGCCCCGCTTGAAATATTAATGATCCGGCCATAATGCCGCTTTTTCATATAGGGAACAACTTCCTTTGTCATATAAAAAACAGCATCCAAATTGACAGCAACTATCTTTCTCCACTGATCCGGGGTTACTTCTTCAACTGGCTGATGAATTTGGCCACAGACACCGCCAGCGTTATTTACTAAAATATCAATCTTTTTATATTTTTGAATTGTATTCTCCACCAACTCTTTCACACTTTTGGCTTCTGTGATGTCACAAGAATATGTATCGAAACGGTTCTCATTTTTATTAAAATCATTAAGTTCTCTTTTTACTTCCGCAAGTTCCTTGTTCAATTTATCCGTAGCAATCACAGTTGCCCCGTGCATTAGAAACGCTTTGCAGATTCCCTTGCCAATTCCATGTGCAGCTCCTGTAACCAGTACCACTTTTTCCGTGAAAAATGTTGATTGTAAACTGTTGACACTTTGGTTCACACTATCACCCCTTCGTAAGATCCTGTATATTGGTAACACTATATAACAAAATCCCTACTTCTGTAAAGATTAATTTTAGAAAATTTTTAATATTAAAAATAATATGCTATTTTTGTATATTAATTGTTCTAGTAGATTAGTTCGGAACGATAATATTATAGAAACACAAATTTCTTTTCTTTAACTAAAGAGATCACTATCATGTATGAAAATCATTTTATTTACTCTAGTTAATGTATAAGCGAAAAATGTTTTTTCAAAAACATTCCGTGTAACCTTTTCTCCCATACTTTTTCATTTATCATGATGACGGGCTGTAATAAATATACTTATGTAGAGGTGATTAAAATGCCAAGGGTTAAGTATACAGACAGTGATGTTGCATTGATGGCAAGGATGATGAGGGCAGAAGCCGAGGGTGAAGGTAAGTTGGGAATGATGATGGTGGGCAATGTAATAGTTAATCGATTATTATCCAATTGCCTGGATTTTACAGATCTACGTACGATACCGTCTGTTATCTTCCAAATCCAGGGTGGAAATTATTCGTTTGAAGCAGTACAGAAAGGAAATGTCTTTTATAACAGGGCAAGAAGTGTGGAAAAAAGATTGGCAAAGCAAACTTTGGATTATTGGAGACAACATCCTTCCAAGTATGCACTCTGGTATTTCAATCCATACGCACCATGTCCACCTACATGGTATGATCAGCCTAGGTCAGGACAGTACAAACAACATTGTTACTATGAACCAAAGGCGAATACATGTGAAGGTGTTTACACAAGACATCCACAGAGGAAATTCTATTCCTAAAACTCGACAAAGATTGAAAAGAAAGTCATATTTTGCGCTTTCCCAAGAAATAATTCGAGAAATGGCACTGTTTTTAGCCTGCATTTTTCTGCCAAATTATATAGCAAAGATCTTAAGTATGTTTGATAAGCATGCAAATTTAAAATACAAGTTTGGAAATCGTCATTTTTGGGCTGAAGGATATTATGTTAGTACAGTTGGACTCAATGAGGCCACAATAAGGAAGTATTTACAGGAGCAAGAAAAGCATGATATTGCTCTCGATAAATTAAGTATGAAAGAATACGAAGACCCTTTTAAGGGTGGCAAGTAATACAAGAACTCCTTTAAGGGGTATGCAAAAGAGGCAAAGGCAATGAGGCTTGAATGCTCTATATGAAAGCCAGCGCCTTTAGACGCTGGCCGGTAATATAGGCTTATAGCCTTTGTGCAAACCACCCTTTGGAAGGGTGGTTATGATTAAGCATACAGAACTCCTGCTGCTTTCACTTTATTGATATCCCCGGAACTGCACGGGGTAACGCCGTATGTCATGCCGCAGCTAGGGCAATTAGTGATCACCGTTTCCATCGTGAACATTTCACCGCATTCACAGGCGATTTGATGGGCAATGCGCGGCTTATTTTTTTCTTTTCCTTTGCTTTTCACATGGTCGACAATGGCTTTGCCATCCTTCAATTGAGAACATCCACAACTCATAAAAAAACTCCTTTATGACGTATTTAACACTATTAACATAGCATATAGATTACTCAATGGAGTATAGCAAAAGTCACACCTGCAAGAACCTTTAATTCATTAATTACTTAATTAATCGGAATAATAGAAGTCTTTGACAATCGACAAGCGATTAACCAATAGTGAGCCTTCATAAATAAGGAACCGTCAAGAATTCAATAGCACCTCACCTAGAACAAAAGACACGAACACAATGCCAAACATCGGAATCAGATACCATAGTATCTGATTCTTCACTTCAATCCACGCACCCTATACGGGTGCGATGTCGGTATATGAATCTACCGACAATTGGTAATGGATTTCAATCCACGCACCCGTACAGGGTGCGACTAGAATTTACTACAGGCTATCAATTAGGATTTTGATTTCAATCCACGCACCCGTACAGGGTGCGACATTGATTCCAATTTGTCCATGCTTCATATGTGTCATTTCAATCCACGCACCGTACAGGGTGCGACCACAGACTGTGGGAGATTGCCCTTGATTATAATGTATTTCAATCCACGCACCCGTACAGGGTGCGACATGGGACAGATATACCCACACGAACAATATTAAATTTCAATCCACGCACCCGTACAGGGTGCGACAAGCCGCAGACACGGAATCTTTATTTCGGAGGTTGGATTTCAATCCACGCACCCGTACAGGGTGCGACATTTTGCGTACCCCCCTGCTGCCGAAACTTTGCGATTTCAATCCACGCACCCGTACAGGGTGCGACCCTATTATTCTGATTTCTCAATTGCCAAATTGTTTATTTCAATCCACGCACCCGTACAGGGTGCGACGCAGAGCAGTATAAATGGCTGTTTTTCACTTTCTGATTTCAATCCACGCACCCGTACAGGGTGCGACCAAAGTTTGAATACTCATTCTATACCAAAGAAAAATTTCAATCCACGCACCCGTACAGGGTGCGACGACTTATCCAAGTTATCACAAGCCGAGTTATTAATTTCAATCCACGCATCCGTACAGGGTGCGACAACAGAGAGGGATAAAGCCATCATAAAAGATTTATTTCAATCCACGCACCCGTACAGGGTGCGACGCGAGCTAGCACTTGCTTATCCGTCACATCTGTATTTCAATCCACGCACCCGTACAGGGTGCGACGTCGTATTCGATCCGGGGCTTGGTGACGACGGATATTTCAATCCACGCACCCGTACAGGGTGCGACCAATGATTATGAGTTCATTGAGTTCTTTGAGAAAAATTTCAATCCACGCACCCGTACAGGGTGCGACTTCAAACTCGATTCGTTTTGTGGGTTTATTTTTTATTTCAATCCACGCACCCGTACAGGGTGCGACTCTATCCATGCTAACGCGTTTGGCGCGGGTGGATGATTTCAATCCACGCACCCGTACAGGGTGCGACTTTAAATAATAAAAAATATGAGGTGATTATTTTATTTCAATCCACGCACCCGTACAGGGTGCGACTTAATAGTCATAGGCTCCACTTTTGATAAGTTTATTTCAATCCACGCACCCGTACAGGGTGCGACCACAGATGGAGCATGCTTCCCGGTCATCCATCCGATTTCAATCCACGCACCCGTACAGGGTGCGACAAAGCGGAGGAAGAACGATTGGCGAATCGCAGGAATTTCAATCCACGCACCCGTACAGGGTGCGACCTTCCGTTCGTTCATTTGTAATCGGGTCACGGACATATTTCAATCCACGCACCCGTACAGGGTGCGACGTACGCATCGGACGGACCAAACGAGTTGTAAAATTTCAATCCACGCACCCGTACAGGGTGCGACGATGTCTGCATCCGCATCTTTGACTTCTGTGGCATATTTCAATCCACGCACCCGTACAGGGTGCGACCTGGCAGAGGACCTGCGACGCAAGAAATCATACATTTCAATCCACGCACCCGTACAGGGTGCGACAGCGAAGCTTTAGAAGCAGATCGCAAAGGAGATATTTCAATCCACGCACCCG
>NZ_JXIQ01000037.1 GCF_000934845.1 Mesobacillus subterraneus | reverse complement strand
CCCTGCTCCTTCATAAATTCAGCAGGATTCACTGCATTTTCCTTCGCGGATGCCATATACAATCCTGTACCTCCTGCTGCAATAAGGGCTGCAGCTAATGCGCCAGTAATAATAGTCTTTTTCATCATAGTAAACACTCCCATTTTTTTATTTATAAAAGATTTGCTTTCATTTTTTCAAATTCTTCGACAGTGATTTCTCCTCTTGCCAATCTACCCTTGGCAAGGTCCATTGCTTGATTGTTCATCGACTGGAGTGGAAGCGTTTGTTCACTCCTCCTATTCTGGTTGAAAGCCAGATACAGCAGATAGCCAACTGCCAGGAAAACTATTATCATCATCAGGGATCCACCTCCCATCCCGAAGCCTCCAAAGTAACCATATCCAGGTCCCATCATCATTTCCTTCTCTCCTTTCCATTTCTTTATACTTTCATTCTCTTTTAAAAATTTGTAGAAAGTATGGAGTAGCAAAAATTGTTGTTTTGAAGTTATCTTTGATACTCTTTTCGGACTGATGTCCCCTTGTGTCAGCCGGTCACCAATAGGCTGGATTGGTGACCGGTTTTCTGTAAAATCGAGTTTTTTGGTCACCAATGGGCTTGATGAGCGTCGAGAACCGTCCAACCGTCCCCATGTCCTTTTCTCAACCGTTCAAAAGAAAATAAGAAACACCGGGCAAACTGCGCCTGGTCCTTTTTTGGTTTTGCTGATTAACGGGCTGTTGATTGGAACG
>NZ_JXIQ01000036.1 GCF_000934845.1 Mesobacillus subterraneus | reverse complement strand
CAGAGAGATACCCTTATGGGGGTGGAACTGCTCGCAAAAGGGTATCATTCCATCAGAGAGATACCCTAATAGGGGTAGAACTGCTCGCAAAAGGGTATCATTCCGCTAGAGAGATGCCCTTATAGCAGTTGGTTTAGAAAAAAACGAAACATATAAAATTTGGGGAGTTATGATTTCCAATTAGCTATAGCTCTGTTGATTGGAACGGAAGACACTCGACTCCTGCGGGAGGAGGCTCACCTGTCGCCCCGTGGAAAGCGAGTGTCTGGAGTGGAGATCAACAGACCCGATGATAGGCCAAACCAACCGGGCATATTTTGCCCGTTTTTTCTTGAAAGATACAAAAGTATAAAATTCACTTCGAGAATTGTCTAGCTCCAGCGCCTAGCCCCTCGAGACGCTTCGGTCCTGCCAATGAAGTCAAAGAACGACTTCACTGTCAGGCCCTCCAGCGCTTGTCGGGGCTGACCAAGGCGCTTGCGCTTTTCTTGGTAGAATCTAAATTAAATATTATCCTTATCTGGGTGTGCGAATGTTCTTTTTATTGGAATTATAAAAACATAGGGGGAAGCCCCTATGGCAAATGTATAGGGTTTTCACTATTATTAAGTTGTAAACACAGTTAATCGAGAAAGGGAAATTGGGGAGGTTGTTTGCATTGAAAAGTGAATTCAAAGTAGTCATTATCGGTGGAGGTACTGGTGGAATTTCTGTCGCCTCTAGGTTGTTAAGAAATTTGCCAGCACTTAAGGGTGAAATAGCGATTATTGATCCATCTGAATTCCATTATTACCAACCATTATGGACATTAGTGGGTGCAGGGGTATCTGATAAGGAAGTTACGAAGCGCACAATGGAATCGGTTATACCGGATGGTGTTGTTTGGAAGAAAGAAGAAGTTGTTGACATCATACCAGAAGAAAATCATTTGAACACGAAAAATGGAAGCGTTATCAAATATAGCTATTTAGTTGTTGCAGCAGGGATTGAAATTCATTGGGATGGTGTGAAAGGGCTTAGAGATGCTTTAGGGAAAAATGGTGTGACTAGCAACTATTCCTATCAACACGCGGATTATACTTGGGAGTTGATTCGTACTTTTAAAGGAGGGAATGCCGTTTTTACCCACCCTGCAACGCCTGTGAAATGTGGTGGTGCCCCTCAGAAAATTATGTACTTGGCAGATGATTATTTCAATAAAACGGGAGTTAGAAATCAAACAAATGTCATCTTTGGCTCCGCTAATCCTGCGATCTTTGATGTAGACGTTTACCGCATAGCATTGGAAAAAGTAATTGAAAGGAAAAAAATCGATGCTAGGTTTAGAAAGAGCTTAGTAGAAATCCGCGCAAATGAAAAAGAAGCTGTATTTGAAGACTTGGATACGAAGGAACAGGAAGTCGTCCCGTATGAGATGATTCATGTATCGCCACCAATGCGATCCCCTCAGTTTATCAGGGAAAACGCCATTTCAGATGATAATGGCTGGGTCGATGTCCATAAATATACACTTCAGCATAGCCGGTTTGAAAATATTTTCGGGTTGGGGGACTGCAGTAATTTGCCTACATCGAAAACTGGCGCTGCGATCCGGAAACAGGCACCTGTAGTAGCTGAAAATGTAATCTCGCTTATGAAAGGTGAGATGCTCGAAGCAGCGTATAATGGATACACATCTTGTCCGCTTGTGACAGGTTACAAAAAATTAATCTTAGCAGAATTCGACTACGATAAAAATCCGATGGAAACGATGCCATTTAATCAGGCGAAGGAACGTCATAGTATGTATATCCTCAAAAAAGACTTTCTGCCGATTTTATACTGGGATGGTATGTTAAAAGGAACCATGTAAAGGAAGGGGGAAGACCGCTATGGCAATATCAGAATTCAAACAGGAAAAGCAAAGACCTGAATGGGTGTCAGAATTAGAACAACCAGAGGTTCAAGCCTCATTAGCTGATTTAGTAAGAAAAATGCCGGAAATTCAGAAGACTTACCAATCGCTTGAAGACATTGTTTTGTTTGCTCAGGCATTTCTACAGGATCGCGAATCAATCGATAGATTAGAAGAGAAGATAACGCAGTATAGTATAAATGAAGAAACGATAAAATCACTCGTCACTCTTATGGAAAAACTCCCTTCGATTGTTCGAGTAGTCGAGCAATTAGAAGAATTAACCGTTTTTATGAATAGCGTGTTAAAGGATACGGAATCAATGGCATATATTTCCGGGATGCTTCATGAATACGTGGATCCTTTCGTAAAAGAAGGCGAAAAGGGCATGAAATTAGTAAATGAGATCAAGAAACGAGCAGAAGCAAAGCATCAAACATACTCGCTGCTAACCATTATGAAATGGTTAAAGGATCCAAGCGTACAAAAAGGATTAGGTTATGTACATGCCACTTTAGAAGTGTTATCAGACAATAAGAAATGATTATAATGGAGGAATAAATATGTTATTACGTTATTTTTATGATGAAAGACTGGCACATGCATCCTATTTAGTCGGCTGTCAAGCCACTGGTGAAGCGATAGTAGTAGATCCAATGAGAAATATTCAGCCTTATTTGCAGGTCGCTGACCAGGAGGGTTTAAGGATCGTTGGGGCACTTGAAACACATATACATGCTGATTTTGTGACAGGTTCTCGGGAGCTGGCAGCGAAACTTGATTCTACACTTTATTTATCCGATGAAGGCGATCAAGATTGGAAATACCAAAACCTCGAGTCAGTGAACCATAAGCTATTAAAAGATCGGGACACGTTTAAAATAGGAAATTTATTGTTTGAAGTGATGCATACACCTGGTCATACACCTGAAAGCATTTCTTTTTTGCTAACAGACAAGGGCGGAAGCGCAGATAAACCAATGGGTATGTTTACGGGTGATTTTGTATTTGTCGGCGATGTGGGCAGGCCGGATTTACTGGAGAAGGCAGCGGGGATGAAAGGAACGTCTGAAGATGGAGCAAAACAGATGTTTCGATCATTAAAAAAATTCAGAAATTTGCCTGATTATCTGCAAGTATGGCCTGCTCATGGGGCTGGTAGTGCATGCGGCAAGGCTTTGGGAGCAATTCCTTCCACTACAGTCGGATATGAAAAACAATTCAATTGGGCATTGCAGATAGAGGATGAACAAATTTTTATTCAAACCTTGCTGGAAGGCCAGCCGGAACCACCGAAGTATTTCGCAGTCATGAAGTCTGTAAATAAAATAGGACCAAAGCTGCTTCAGGAGAATCCAGAACTTAGCCGAATCAACTCCAATCAGGAATTATCGGAGTTGATCCAATCCGGAAGGCAGGTACTCGACACCCGTGATGCTGACTCTTTTGCTGACGGACATCTTCCTGGAACAATCAATATTCCTTTCAATAAATCTTTTACCAACTGGGCAGGCTGGTTGATTGATTATCATAAACCTTTGTATATACTAATAAGTAGTGAAGATGTTCTTGATGAACTGATGATTTCCTTGCATTCGGTCGGAATCGATTATATTGTCGGATATGGCTTGATTGGCCAATTTCTAGAAGGAAATAGCAGCTTAGAAAGCTATGTAAATGTAACCCCAACTGAGGTATATGAACAGATTAAAAATAAGGAAGTTTATTTGGTCGATGTAAGGAACCGGTCAGAATGGAATGATGGCCATATCGATGGGGCGCAGCATATTATGTTAGGAACATTGCCTGACAGAAGAAATGAAATCCTCACAGATAAGCCAATTATTGTTCAATGTGGGTCTGGAGTGCGTTCTGCGATCGGAGCAAGCATCCTTCAAGCGAACGGAATGAAAAATGTCTATAATTTATTGGGTGGTTATACCCGTTGGGTTAGAGACATTAAAGAATAAATGAGTGTCATCAAGCCGTATGAGGCATCGGGGTCGGTTCGCTTATGAACGGGCCCCGAATCTTTATACCGGGGTGAGAAGGGCGATTTGGATGGAAGAATTTCAACTGGAACAAAAATATTTAAAGCAAATTTTTGAAAACATTCAAGATGGGATTATTATTATGAATCAGGAGAGGAAAATTTTATTGATGAATCCCTCTGCTGAACGGTTAACGGGCTGGAAAATTATCGACAAAGTCCCGTATTGTTCTTTTTGTGAAAATAGGAAGTTGAAGAATAATGAAAATAAATGTTATCTTATCGAGAATGACGAAGTTCCTTATTTTTTATCCGAAATGCCTGCCTATCATGGTAAAAAAATTAACGTCGAAATGAGTACTGCACTCATGTTCCATGATGTGAAAACTGGCGAAAAAGAGTATTTGTTAGTATTAAGAGACCAGGATAGAAAAGAAATGGAAGAAGAAGCTAGAATCTCCAAGCTGATGATCAAGAAACTGATTGAAGCAAAAGAAAATGAACATAAAAGATTGGCACAGGAGCTGCATGATGGAGTTGGGCAATCATTATTCACCATTTCCGTTGCTTTGCAGGCAATTGAATCCTTCGTTGCGGAGCCAAGGCTGCACACATATCTCGGAGAAGTCAGAAAAGAATTAGATAAGGCGATGAACGATGTTAAGTCCTATTCGTATCAACTGCGGCCGCAAAGTCTTGACCGATTAGGGCTGGTTGCAACAATTGAAAGCTTGATATCAACGATAAAGCTAACCAATAAAAACCTTCAAATTGTGTTCAAAACGAATATTCGCGATCGGCTAAGTCCAGCAATAGAAATCAATTTATATCGAGTGGTTCAGGAAGCGATCCACAATATTATCAAGTACGCTTTTGCAACCAAAGTGGAGATCGTTCTTGAAAGGGATTGGGAAAAACTCAGTCTCAACATAAGTGATAATGGCAAAGGGTTTGACCTTGCAATAAGCAGGAATGGCGGATTAGGGCTAAAGCATATGAGTGAGCGAGTTAATCAATTAAATGGAGAATTCTCGATCGATTCACAGATAGGAAAAGGCACGTTCATTGCTATATCGATTCCAATAGGGGAGGGGGGTCTGTTTTGATTAAAGTACTGGTGGTGGATGATCATATTCTTATTCGGAAAGGAATCATTTTATTATTGGAAGCTTATTCGGACATCGAGGTTGTCGGCGAAGCAGGAGATGGAGAAGAGGCCATCATCCTAGCGGCGAAAACCAATCCAGATGTGATTTTAATGGATATTTCCATGCCAAACGGTTTAGACGGGTTTATGGCATCGCAAGAAATCATGCATCAAAACAAAGAGACAAAGGTCATTTTATTAACGATGCACGATGAAGAAGTATACTTGAGGAAAGCCATCGACATTAATGTTCAAGGGTATATTATGAAAAAAAGCCAATCCAGTGAATTATTTGAGGCAATCACCACAGTTTATAGAGGCAATCGGTATTATAAAGCAGGTATTCCTTCTGAACAATTAGATAAATTATTCGACCTTAAAGGAGAAAATGACGCATCCGTTTTGACAATCAGAGAACAGGAAATTGTTCGCTTTGTGATTTTAGGCTATACAAATAAACAGGTGTCTGAGAAACTTCATATCAGCCCGAAAACGGTAGAGAACCATAAAGCAAATATTATGACGAAATTAAACTTAAAAAATAAATCTGATTTGATCCAATATGGATTGAACAACTATTACTACAATCTTTAATGCTGCTCCTTCTACTATGTAGGAGTTTTTTTACGATTTTCATAAAAAATAGCATTAACAACGTAAATACAGTGGAAATGTTCACAAATTATTCAAATTTGCGAGAAGTATAGGGGAGTGGCCCTATACAGACAGAATCAGTCATCCTTTAAGATAATATTAATCTCATAAATATTGTGAGAAAATGAGGATGAAGATACTCAAGCAGGCCAGTTACTGAATTTGTCAGTTTGGGATGGTGTATAATCGGAACGAGCAACCTTCGAATAATTTTGGTTTGTCGTTTCGCATCCGATGAGAATGGGAAGAAAGAAAGTAGCGGAAAAAAGTACTGCCTCTTAATAGAGGGAATAATAATTGAGGTGAATGAATGTATAAAAAACAGGAAAGAATGCTGATGTGGCTTGCTTTTATTGTGGCGGCAATCATGGGTCTGTCATTTATCGGAAGAATTTTTGCAGGATAGAAATGGGGTACTGAAAAATGGGGAATGAACAATCGATTTTTTTTAGCCGTGTCTTAACGGAGTTAACATTATCCTTCCATATTATTTATGCCACCATTGGAGTGGGTATACCGCTGATGATTTTGATTGCTCAGTGGCTGGGAATTAAAAAACAGGATGAACATTATATTTTACTAGCAAGAAGATGGACGCGTGGTTTTGTCATCACGGTCGCCGTTGGAGTAGTGACTGGGACAGCAATTGGCTTGCAGCTGTCATTGCTGTGGCCGAGTTTTATGGAACTTGCCGGAAATGTCATTTCGCTTCCACTATTCATGGAAGTCTTTGCTTTTTTCTTTGAAGCAATTTTTCTGGGAATTTATTTATATACATGGGATCGATTTGAAAATCAGAAGAAGCACTTGCTGCTTTTGATTCCGGTTGCGGTCGGTGCATCCGCTTCATCCGTGTTTATTACAATGGTCAATGCGTTCATGAATGCGCCGCAAGGGTTTGACTTAGTGAATGGACAGCTGGTCAATATCAATCCGATTCTGGCAATGTTCAATCCGGCAATGCCAACGAAGGTCGCCCATGTAGTTGCGACCGCCTATATGACCTCTGCATTTGTTCTTGCTTCGATTGGGGCATTCAGGCTGCTAAAAGGGTCTAATCATATCTACCATAAAAAAGCATTATTCTTAACGATGAAAATCGGTCTTATCTTTTCCATTGCTACTGCGATCATCGGTGATTTTTCGGGTAAATACTTGGCAGAATACCAGCCGGAAAAGCTGGCAGCAGCCGAGTGGCATTTTGAAACCCATGAGGGCGCACCGCTAATGCTATACGGTGTACTTGATGATGGCGAAGTAAAATACGCACTGAAAATCCCATACGCACTGAGCATTTTGGCACATGGCAACCCGAACTCGGAAGTCATTGGCTTGAATGAATTTCCGGAAGATGAGGTTCCGCCTTTTTACATCCATTATTTATTTGATACAATGGTGACGATTGGAATGTGGATGGCTGCCCTCTCGCTTTTGTATGTCCTCGGTGTATGGCTGAAATGGAGTTTCATTCATACAAGATGGTTCCGCTGGCTGATTGTTTTAGGCGGACCGTTATCTATGCTTGCGATTGAACTTGGCTGGTGGTTTGCTGAAGTCGGAAGGCAGCCTTGGATCCTGCGAGGATACATGAAGGTGGAGGATGCAGCAACCACAAGCGGACAGGTCGATCTGATGCTGGTCCTGTTTGCAGGCTTGTACTTGCTCCTGGCTATTGGCAGCACCTATGTACTAACAAGAATGTTCCGGAAAAATACGGTGGAACAGGAACTGGCTGATAGGGAATTGGAGAAGGAAGGTGAGTTTCGATGACGCTTGAATTTATTGGAATTTCGGTTCTATGGCTATTTCTTTTTGGGTATGTCATCGTTGCCTCCGTCGATTTTGGAGCAGGTTTTTTTAATGCTTATAGCCTGTTCAGAGGGAATCAGCATATCTTAACAAAAATTATTCAGCGATATTTGTCGCCTGTTTGGGAAGTCACGAATGTATTTCTCGTCTTTTTCTTCGTGGGTATTATCGGCTTTTTTCCAAAAACAGCTTATTATTATGGCACCAGCCTACTGGTTCCGGCCAGTATTGCAATTGTTTTGCTCGCAATCCGCGGAGCTTATTATGCTTTTACGACTTACGGCGGTTTGAAGCATAAGAGGTACACTTATTTATACGGACTCACCGGTTTGGTCATCCCTGCTTCTTTATCGATTGTGCTGACCATTTCTGAGGGAGGTTTTGTAACTGAAACTGCTTCGGGGATAGAGTTGGACTATTGGGCGCTGTTCACCAGTCGTTTGACATGGAGCATTGTGGTATTGAGCTTGACTTCAGTACTATACATTTCGGCTGTTTTTTTAACTTGGTATGCCAATAAGGCACAGGATAAATCGGCAACAGAACTGTTAAGGAAGTATGCGTTGACCTGGTCGGTGCCGTTGATTGTGACTGCGACAGGCATCATTGTGGAACTCAAGGACCACAACCCGGAACATTACAGCAGGCTGATGGATCTGTGGTGGCTGTTTGCCATCTCCTTCCTCCTGTTTGCAGGGACGGTATACTTAGTTAGCAAACGCAAGTCATACGGAATGGCGTTTGGCCTATTAACCGGGCAATTCTTTGTCGCCTTTTTTGCCTATGGTATTTCCCATTACCCATATCTGCTTTATCCGTATCTTAGCATATATGATAGCTTTACAAATGAAGCGATGGCGATTGCGCTCATCATCGCCTTCCTCGGTGGGCTCGGGCTTCTGCTCCCATCATTGTACCTGCTGTTAAGATTGTTTTTATTTAATAAGGACTATGTCCAGGGAAAAAAGAACGACCATGCATAGGAGGTTGGAAAATGGCTGAATTCTTAATTTTTTATGCGCCTTTCCTTGTCCTCATCGCCTCGATAATTGTTTCATTTTGGCTTGTAGGCAAGGACGAAAAGGTGAAATAACTAATACAAAAAGCTGTCAACCATGATATGGATGATAGCTTTTTGTATTTTAGAAAAAATATTTATCCTCCATACTTTCTTCATCTTTTTCATAGAGAATGAAGGTAGAAAGTATCGGAAGGAGAGAGGGAATAATGATGAGACCAGGTTATTTTGGTGGATATGGAATGGGAGGTGGATCACTGATGATGCTATTAATTGTACTTGTAATTGGAGTCCTGTTATATGTAGCCTTTAACCAGAACAGAAAGAAAAGCCAGTCAGGGAGCAATGAAGCACTTGACGTGGCCAAAGGAAGATTGGCACGAGGTGAAATTACTACAGAAGAATATGAACAAATCAAAGAAAAACTGTTATAAGGAAGTATTGCAACCTCCTTTTTGTATAAATTGCCGTTATAATGGGAACATAGCAAGAAAGAATATTTTTTAGAAAGGATGGTACCTTCTGGATCAAAAGTTGAATGAAAAAATAAAAAAAAGATACAACCGTGTCTCAAAAATTTATGATAGCATGGACAAAATGATCCGCGAAGATTGGAGACGAGACTTGCTGAACGAAGCAACTGGAAAAGTGCTGGAAGCGGGAGTCGGGACAGGAGCGAATCTCGCTTCCTACCCTGACAGTATCCAATCTTTAACGGGAGTAGATTTCAGCAGCGAAATGCTGAAGTATGCGAAGCAGAAGGCGCCCAGTCTTACTGTTCCTTATCCCATCGAATTAATCGAGGCGGATATTCAGGAACTACCGTTTCCGGATCACACCTTCGATACAATTGTATCGGTTTGTGTTTTTTGCTCTGTACCCGATCCGGTCCAGGGGCTGAAGGAGTTAAGAAGGGTTTGCAAACCCGATGGTCAAATTTTAATGCTCGAGCATATGAGAAGCGAAAACCAAGTGGCAGGACTGGCCATGGACCTCCTCAACCCTGTCACAGTAAGGATGTGGGGCGCAAATATAAACCGTGAGACGATGGAGAATATTAAAGCTGCCGGATTATCTGTTATAGGCGAAAAACGCCTAATGGGTTCCATCATGAGAAGACTGGAGCTGTCTCCAGCTAAATAGTCAAAAAAACGGTTCAAGGCATGAATCGTTTTTTTGTGGTCAGGGAGCATCCGATGAAATGGTATAGCATATTCAGAAGTGTTTCATTTAAAATTGGATTAGTATTCAGCGTAGTGTTCATTGCCCTGCTGATGATCTTTGGTTTTACGATGTACGGGATGTTTACCAATATTGTCGTTGATTATAGTAAGCAGGAACTGGTTGCAAGAGGAAACAATCACGCTAGCATTCTTGAAAATAATTTTGATAAGGCTACGATTGATCATGTCATTTTGATGGAAAAGACGGTGCCTACGGAAGTGTTGATTACGGATTCTGCCGGAAAGATTATTGGTTCTTCTACCGTTCCGGATAAGGAAATGCTGGAGCACCTTGATCCCGCTTCCGATTTGAAGGAAGGGAAAATAGTGGTAAGTGATTGGCGGAAGCATAAATATTTGATTTCCGTTTCTCCAATCGGCAATGGGGAAGGCTACCTTTATATGTACTATCCTTCTTCGATTTTAAGGGATATCGTGTTCACTATGAATGTATTGATTATTTCTGCAAGTATCGGTATCTTCCTGCTGGCTTTTGGTTTGATCGGCTTCTTGTCGAGAAGGCTGACAAAGCCGCTTTTGCAAATGGAGGAAGCAACGATGAAAATGTCCCAGGGGAAATATAGGCAGAATATTCTTTATAAAGGCGATGATGAAATAGCGAGACTGGGTAGTTCCATTCAAACACTTGGGGAGCAGCTCCAATATTATGAGGATAGCAGGAACCAGTTTCTCTCTGCAGTATCGCATGAAATCCGTACTCCGCTCACTTACATCAAAGGCTATAGTGATGTATTAAAGAAAGGACTTGTCAAAGATCCTGAGGAGCAGCTTCAATACTTGGACATCATTAACAGGGAAGCACAGCGGATTACTTTTATGATCAACGACTTGTTTGAAATGAGCAAGCTCCAGGTAGGTCAATTCGAGTTGAACAAAGAGCGGGCAGACATAAACACGATCATTGAAAGAGTATTTGAAAGCCTAAAACCGGCAGCGCAGAAAAAAGGTCTGGAAATCAGCATCGAGCTGGGAAAGAATCTTCCAAACCTATTTATTGATGTCCACAGAATGGAACAGGTTTTCTATAATTTAATCGAAAATGGAATTAAATATTCAAACGAAGGCAGTGTGGCAATTACCTCGTTTTTAAGGAAAGAGTTTATTGTGATCGAAGTACGCGATACAGGTTTAGGCATACCCGAGCAGGACCTCCCTCGGATTTGGGAGCGATTTTACCGGGTCGACCAGTCAAGGACTAGGAAAACTGGCGGTACGGGTCTCGGGCTTTATGTGGTCAAACAAATTATTGAGGCTCACGATGGGGACATTCAAGTCGAAAGCATGGAGAAAAAAGGCTCTATTTTCACAATATACTTAAAACCAATAGGAGATAGTCATGGAAAAAATATTGGTAGTTGATGATGAATTTGAGATGAGACAGCTTATTGGGTTATATCTCCGGCAGGAAAATTACCAAGTTGAGAATGCAGAGAATGGCCAGGAAGCTTTGGAAAAAGTAAAAAGGGATGATTATGATTTGATTGTTCTTGATATCATGATGCCTTTGCTCGACGGATGGCAAACGGTCGAACACATCAGGAAGATTTCTGATGTCCCAGTCATCATGCTTACAGCAAAAGGCTCAGTCAAAGACAAGGTGACCGGGCTGTCCACTGGAGCAGACGACTACGTGGTAAAGCCTTTCGACGCAGAGGAGCTGCTAGCGAGGATCAAGGCGCTGTTAAGAAGGTCCAAAAGCAAAGAGGAAGAGGATGACATCCTGAAATATCAAGGAATTGTTATCAACCTAACAGCCAGGGAAGCCGTATATAACAATATAATTCTTAGTCTGACACAGACAGAATTGGACCTTCTGCATGCCCTGATAGAAAACCGAGGCAAGGTGTTGTCTAGAGAACAGCTTGTTGATAAAATCTGGGGCATCGAGTTTATGGGAGAAGACCGGACTGTAGACTCCCATATCAAGAACCTGCGCGAGAAGCTGAAGTCTGCCGGTATTGATAAGAATCTCGTTAAGACGGTCTGGGGATTGGGATATAAAGTAGAATAAAGGTGATCTTATGAAACGTTTATTGCCGGCTATAGTATCATCATTCTTTATACTGATGGGGATTTTTATCTTTGCATTTGTCATCCGGATGGTCTGGTTTCCCCCCGGACCTATGGGCATGATGATGGAGCGAGGAATGATGGCTCATCATATGATGTTTTGGTTCGGTCCGCTAATTTGGGTGATTTTTATCATTGCGGGTATACTTTTGGTCGTTTGGATTGTTTACAGGAGAAAGAAGAGGTAGGTTTGGGTGCTATGAGCGAAAAGTTGTCAAGAAAGCCCGGTTATATTGACATGTTCTAAGTTCTTACCAAAAAACCGATCCTGTGAGAGTTTGGGGTGAAATTATTTATTTGGATAGTGAGAGGCTCGGTTGCTATCGGAATAGGTTTGAGCGAAGCGAGGAGGAGACTCACCTGTCGCCCCGCGGAAAGCGAGTTTCTGGAGTGGAATTCGATTATCAGCCTAAACCAAAAAGGACCGGGCGGTTTTTGCCCGGTTTTTCTTAAAGAATAAGAAAATATAAATTTCTTTGAAAATTGTCCAGCTTCAGCTCCAGCGCCTTGCCCCTCGAGACGCTTCGATCCTGCCAA
>NZ_JXIQ01000035.1 GCF_000934845.1 Mesobacillus subterraneus | reverse complement strand
AGGTAATTACTTTTTTGGCTCTTAAAGATGAAAATTATTAAACTGAAAATTGTGACATTATTTATGCAACACTAGTGAGGGAAAGTAAGTCCTGAAGAATTAACTGTGCAAGCATGTAAAGAGTTGGGAATGAGAGTAGGGAAGAATTGTCACGGATTAGCTGCGAGCACGATTGATGTGGCTCATTGCTGGTTAATTGAAATTGGCGATCATGTTACCTTTGCGCCTCAAGTATATTTATTAGCGCATGATGCTAGTACCAAAAAATACTTAGACTATACGAAAATTGCCAAAATCATCATTAAAGATCATGCGTTCATTGGAGCAAGAGCGTTAATTATGCCTGGAGTAACAATTGGTGAGAATGCAATTGTCGCTGCGGGAAGCGTCGTAACAAAGCAGTACCCGATAGATGTGTCGCTGGTGGAAATCCAGCAAAAATACTTGCGAAAACGGAAGAATACCTAGATAAACACCAAAAAATGATCGCTCAATCGAAGGTATACGATCAAAGTTGGACAGTTAGCGAGAAAATAACGGTCGATAGGAGAGAAACGATGTCTAAGGAACTTGAAACTACTATAGGTTATGTAAAGTAAAACCGTACCCGGAAAGGAATCAAAAATGGTATTCCAAACATTTGTTTACATCATTACCTGTCTAGCGATATTGGTTGTGTTAATAGACTTTATATTGATAGGAACAGATTGGCTGTTCAGAATAAAGATAGGAAGGTTCAAAAACGATTCAACTTGGAATCAATCGATTGTCAATAAAGGGAAGCGGTGGCTGAATCATACTCCGAGAATCAGAGTTACTGATAATACCAGATTAATCGTGATCGATATGGTAAGAGGGAATTACGCTAATACAACCATTCAGCATTGGCAGGAGGCGGCGTTGTTATTAGGGTTGGCAGAGGCTGCAAAACAGGATGAAGAGCTACAAGAAGAAATAATCAGATATATGGACCGGAGCTTTACTAAAGCGGGGAACTGGAGAAAAAAGCCTCAGCATATTGACGGAGCTATTCTTGCTTATGCGTTATTTAAGCTGGACTTCATAGAAGTAGATAAATATAGACCAGCACTCGATGATACTTGGAAATTAATCTTGGACCATATTGGCGACGACGGAACCGTCCAATATCGCAAGGCCAATAAAACTTATAGATACGTGGATACGATCGGTTTTATTTGCCCATTTTTAGTTGCGTACGGCTTGCGGTATCAAAAGGAAGAATGTATTTCTTTAGCCTTTAAGCAGATCATGGAGTACAAAAAGTATGGACTTATGGAGAAAAGCTTTATCCCTTGCCATGCTTACGAAGTAAACAATAAACTTCCTCTAGGAGTTTATGGCTGGGGAAGAGGTCTGGGATGGTTTGGGCTTGGCTTAATTGATACATGGAAGGAGCTCCCAAGCAATCATCCAGCTAAAAAGGAACTGGAACATCTTGTAGTAGATTTTTCCAGAACGATCCGACAATTTCAAAATGAGAATGGCAGCTGGAACTCAACGGTGACAAGGACTGAAAGCAGAGCGGATTCTTCTGCAACAGCCACACTTTCCTGGTTTTTACTGAATGCTACGGAAGGTATTCAGAATCATCAAGAGAACTGGTTAGCTGCCGAGAGAGCAATTCATTATCTGATGACAGTAACGAGAAGGGACGGCGCGATCGATTTTTCCCAAGGAGATACGAAGGATATTGGCGTTTATGCATCGATGTTTACTATTATGCCTTTTACCCAAGGATTTGCTATTAGAAGTATGAATTTGTATAGGCAAAAAGCAATATCACAAAATAGCAAGATCAAAAATGTTTCATAACTTATATTATGAGTTCGTGAAGGATGAACTACAGGTCAGTCAAATCGCTCGTTATTTGGAAATACAAAGATTTACTCTGTTATCGGCAATTTCAATGGTTCGATTCAAAAAGCTAATCCGATTTTTACAATCGTAAGTTTACAGTTAAAGATTAGATAGAAAAGTGGAGAAGACAATGAGAGTAAAAAATTCCATGCTAAATATCGCCGCAGGCTTGGCTAACCAATTCATTATTACAGCACTCAGTTTTATCTCAAGAACTGTATTTATTTCGACTCTCGGGATTGAATATTTGGGTGTAAATGGCTTGTTCACGAATATACTTGCTATGCTGACTCTTGCTGAGGCAGGCCTTGGGGTAAGCATCATGTATAGTCTGTATAAACCAGTTGCCGAAAATGACCATCATCGAATCAACGTGTTAATGAAATTCTATCGCAATACCTATATGGTCATAGCTGCTGTCATTTTAGCATTAGGTCTTTTGATTATGCCATTCTTGGATCTCATTATAAAAGACACAAACGTGGAAGATATTCATCTCATCTATTTGATCTTCCTGTTAAATACTGTTGCCCCATATTTCTATGTTCATAAAAATTCTTTCTTAAACGTTTCGCAAAAAGGCTATATTGTAACGGGAATCTACTCGGTTTCTTCGATTATCTCAGTTTGTATAAAAATTGGAATCCTTCACTATACACAAAATTATCTTTTATATTTGATCATTGATAGCATCATCACGATAGGGAATTCTCTCCTATTAGCGGTAATCGTAAACCGGATGTATCCATATTTAAAAGCTAAGGTAAAAGATAAACTAGATCCGGAGACAAGGAAGCAAATTACCACCAATGTAAAAGCGATAGTGCTTCAAAACATTGGAAACTATTTCATTTTTGGGACAGATAATATTATTATTTCTTCTTTTGTCAGTGTTGCTGCGGTTGGCCTTTACTCAAACTATCAGATGTTAATTGAAATCTGTCGTACATTTGTAAATCAAGTATTTACTAATATTTATCATAGTATCGGAAATCTCGTGGCGAGTGAAAATGCCGATAAGGTATATGCCATTTATAAAATTTATCGGCTGGTAAACTTCTGGCTTTATTCTTTCTTCACCATTTTTCTAGCAATCATACTAGAACCGTTTATCTCTATCTGGTTAGGTGCGGAATATTTATTAAATGGATCATTGCTGGCGGTATTATTGGTCATTTTTTATGAGAGAGGGATGAGGAATTCCATTACAACGATGAAAACAACTGCTGGAATATTTCACGAAGATCGGTTCGCGCCACTCTTGCAGGCTGTCATTAATATAGGCTTTTCTATTATTTTGGTTCAGAACATAGGGATTACGGGTGTCTTTGCAGGTACATTAATAAGTGCGATAGCTGTTCCGTTTTGGACGACTCCATACCTAGTGTTCCAAAAGGTATTTAAAAAACCGTTGTGGATGTATTATAAAGTCTATATTGCCGATGTTTTTATTTTAATCGGTACGTATTTTATTACCGCTAAAGCAGCGGATTTAGTGCCGATAGATGGGTATCCCTCCTTCGTTGTTACCATATTTTTCTGTCTGGTCATTCCTAATATTATTTATGTCCTCCTCTTTCACAGAACCGCTGAATTTGCCTATTTAATGGGAGTAGCCAAGAATGTATTAGCAAAAATATTCGTTAGAAGGTTCAAATGGAATTATAAAGTATAGAAAGCAACATAAAAAATCTCACCCGAATAAGAATAAGGGTGAGTGGAAAAAGTCAGATTTTCGTTACGACAACCTGTGCCTTTTGCGGTTGGCTATCTTGTAATAAAATCGAATTAGAATCGACAACTTTTATTAACGGCTGAATCATAGTCTTTGTGTCTGAAAAAATTAATATAAAGGGATATTCTGTATTTAAATTGTGAACGACAAGCGTTTCTTCCTGTAAGGTAACTTCTGTTTTAAAGGTAGTTTGCGGATTATAATCCAGGAAGATTGCTGGATCTGGCTGTGGGAGCAAGATGTTTTGAAAGTCATTATCTGCAGAAATGAAAATTTCCATTGGTTTTATATGATTATAGTAATTTAGTTTAAGTGGGGACTCCCCTTTATAAACGAAGTTGTTCTTATAAAGTGAAATGGCAAAAACTTTGATTACAACCGGCTTATCATGATGAATTAAATAGGAGAAATCAGCATTGTCTATCTCAATCGAACAATTTCTTACTTCAATAAGCGCTTTTGGCTGATTCAAATCAGTTGCAAATAGATACTTGTTAGCGATAACTTTTAATTGACAATCTTCGAGAAGGATCGTTGCTATTTTGCCAGCTGTATTAATGTTTCCTGCTTTTATAATAGTATCTGTAAATATCGATCGAGTAATTTTAACATACCTTTCTTTTGTGGCAAGGATGAGATTAAATACAGTACTATTCAGGTATTCACAGTTGTCAATAAAAACACTTTCCCCTTGCGTTGTTCCATTTTGGGTCTGGAGGGAAATAGTAAGATTCTTAAATGTACAGCCATTTTGATGGTATATGCGCAAGACTAATTCTTTTGGAGAGGAAGATTCAATAATACAATCCTCTATACTATATGCTGTAATAAATGGAGTATTTGTAAGAGTAGAGTATTTGATTCGATTTTGTTTAAATACGCATTTTATCGGATCGATTCCTAAGTTCATACTCGGAACATCGACAAAATTATTATTAGTCACCGTCACCTGATAAGTATTATTCGCGAAAAAGGACATATTGCCGCCAGTAAAACTATTTTCTGAAATATTCACATATGCATTGGCGAAGTGGGAGGTCATCAATCCAATATTGGTTGTGCAATTGGATAGGACATTTCCTCGGATATTTGCAAATAGCAAGCTATATAGATTAATCCCGATGGAATCTATATTGTAAATATGATTGTTTTCAATCTGAATCGAGTAACAGCCTGCCAAAATTCCATGGTTGCTTCCATAGATGAGATTATTTCTGATGACACAATTGTCTCCAAAGGAATCCTCCTGATTGATGCCATATCTTGTCGGATCACTAAAAATCGGCTTTCCATCCAAAAAACTATTGCTGCCTTTGCCATTATCGCGAATGACATTGTGCTGAATAATATTATAGCTGCCTCCTAGAGAAATCCCACCCCTATGCCCATTGAAAACTTCATTGTATTCAACCAAATTATGATGAGGAATGGATCCGAATTTCAAGGTGATTTGCATATTTTTTGACGGATTCGTCTCATTAAAGAAAACCATCCGCATTTTTGCGGCGCCAACAGGAATAGAGATATCAGTATATATTCTCCGTTTCTTCAGTACCCCTATAAAGGTATTGTCAGCCCGGAAGAAGAACACGTCGACTTCTTTTGTCATTAATGCGGTTAGTCTCGAATATCCTGCCCCGGTAATAAGAAAAGTGGAAATATTCGTATCTTGAGGGATGGCAATGAATCCGGTCGTCAATGTGTTGGCAGCTGATATTGCTTCTCCAGTTGCATAATCTAAATTGTTCTGACTTAGGTTTAGATTAAACTCGGCAAGTTCTCTAACAGCTGAGCTGGAAAAAGTGATATTATCCCCCATATAATCTCTGACAACGCAATTTTTGATCGAACTGTATTTGGTGCTCTTGTTGAAAACAACTCCATATGTGTGTTCCATCTTTCGTTCAGCGGCTACATTAGAAAAGCTTCGATCATCGCGGTCTCCAATAATTGTTCCGCCAATCAAGTGACTATTGTGTACATTGTCAAATTCAATACTATTTCCTTTAAAATTGTAATAGTCAGTTGTCGTTCTAGTATCAAATGGTGATTTTCTGTCAGAGTCATAGATAACCTTTAAAATAGAGCCGTTTAAGTCGAATGTCAGGTTGCTTACCATCTTTATGACCCGCGGAAAACATAAAGCATACTCCCCTTTAGGCAAAATTGCTTTAGAATATCCAGCCGTGCGAGCGTGCTCCAGTGCATGATTGATTCCGATAATATTAGAATCTGCCATTCGATAATCTGCATCTGTATAAGGCTTTGCAGGGATCCCTTGCGTAATATTCCACCGCTGTAATTCAATAATGTACAATTTACTCGTCTCCTTTTTCCTAGTAATCTTGTTGAATTCTTTATAAAATATGACTATTGTTGCTCGATTGCTTGGACTTGCTGTAGGAAAAAAGACTATTTGTCGGATAATTGGGGAGGGACGTATCTTTTGAGCTTAAGAAGAATATTTTTTATTGGATGGACCATTGCTTATATGACTTTCATCTGGATTCAATCCAGTTACTTTGATCCTGAAAGCCTTGCTGCCATTACTAGCACTTTAAACCGATCCGTTTATTTGATAATCGGCACGAGCTTAGAGCTAGCCCATCTCTTTCAATTTGGATTGTTGTACTTATTTATCGTGATCGTCTTCCTCAGTTTCGGCCCGTTGAGAACCTGGCAAGAGCTTACTGCTGCGGCAATCGCATTGGCGTATGGAGTGATAGATGAAATACACCAGTTGTATGTTCCGTTCCGGTCTTTTTCGATAGCAGATCTAGTAAAGGACACCATTGGGATTGTCTTTTTTTGGTGGATGGTGCATCGAAGTTATTTTTCTACGAAGCGTTCAAAATTAGGGCACTGGTTAAAAAGGGTGACGTAAATGCTGAAATTTGTCGAAAATATATTCTTTAAAAAGAACAAAAGAAAGGTTACACTTAATAGAGAGTTAGGTAACAGCCAAGGTGCGTAAAATACGCGCTATTATTTTGACTTTATCGTTCTTTATAATGAACAAAGGAGGGTATTCAATGAAAAAGGAAAAAGCGAGCATAAGTCCATTGGTTTTGAGTCATCAACCAATTAAGTTTGAAACTGCCCATAGCTGGAATAAAGGGCGTGGTAATAAGAACCCAAAAGGTGATGGCGATCATGGAAATCACTATCCAAATGAACCTCGACCTGGCAAGCCAGGACCAGGACCATTCCCTGACAAGCCATGGAAAAATAAATGATCATCGTTTTTGCTCTATTAAATTAGTACGACATTGAGGGATTATCTGATGAATACTATTTTCGTGAAAATGGCAGCTCATAGTTTACGTATATCCGCTGATTGGAATACATTGGAAGGTCTTGCCGCGCAATTTCTTCCTGTCTTGAAAAGAAAAGAGGAAGATGTAGATATCCAGTTAACCGTTTTGCCTGGATATGGAACGGTGTTTCAAAATTTCGATGTTCAGGTTGGAAAAGAGCCGAACAAAATCACCTTCAAACGAGCGGACTACCTAATAGAATCCAGCCCAGACTACACATCAGCTACCATCCAAGTTCATGACCAACTAGCTTTAAAGCATGCGTTAATGAATTTCTATAGCTCTTTTATCGTCTACCATAACTGGGGTCTATTAATTCACTCTTCCTGCGCAATTCAGAATGGCAGGGCCCACATCTTTGCCGGTCATTCCGGAGCAGGGAAGTCGACTGCTGCTAGACTATCAGAACCACGGGCGCTATTATCGGATGAAGCCACTATTGTGAAGATCGCCGCGGATGGGATGGTTGTTTTCGATTCCCCTTTCCGCAGTGAGCTGCAATCCACGTATCAACAACCAGCCCCGTTGGCAGGCATTCAGCTTCTGCACCAGTCTGAAAGAAACAGGCTGGAAAGGATGGGAGGGCCTGATGCGCTTGTTGCACTAATGGATAAGGTGTTTTACTGGAACGATGATCCGGCTGAGACGCATCGAATTATGGGCTTACTGCGGAATTTAGTAGAGAAGGTTCCTGTTTATGAACTGTATTTTCGCAAAGATCCTACATTTTGGGAGCTGATTTCGTAATGGTTCAATTTGTTCAAAAAAAGAATGTTGCTCAAATCGAAGTGGAGAATGAGTGGATCATTCTGGATACTGAGCAATATACGGTCACGAGGCTGAATGATCTTGGGGGATTCTGTTGGCAGAAGCTTAGGGAAGCCCAGACGGTGGATAGTCTGTACAAGGCAATTGACCTCGAATACGGGGTGGAATGCGAAAAAGATGCGATTGATCACTTTTTAGCGGATTTAACCAAATACGGGCTGATTTCCCATGCTGTTTGATCAAGAAACGATTCTTTTTTTAAAGATGGCGATTGACAAAGATGGCTTTCTCGAATTGCCTGCTGATGGCAACAGCATGTTTCCGTTAATCGAGAGAGGGGATGTATGCAGATTTGTACCTTGCAGCCGTGCTTCTTTTCAGAGAGGAGACATTATTTTGTATCACACTGGTCAAGGGCAATTAATAGCCCATCGGTTCATTCGCCAGGTAGCAAACGATTGCTTTTTCAAAGGGGACACGAATCTGGGATATGACAAGGCCGTCCAATTTGAACAAATAATTGGAAAACTGATGCTTATTAAAAAACAAAGATGCGAAGTCTCCATGAATCATTCCTCGGTGAAACGATGGGGAAATCTGATTATGGCCTTGCCTGCTTTGTCAGGAATGTTAAGGAAATACCTAAACGGGAAATCTCATTTTGCAGAAATGTGGAGTACGCTATGGCGAAAAGTAAACAGCTTATGAACCAGTATTTTTCACTCAAGGATATTCGTAAAACCTTTTCGATGTTGAAACCGTTTTTTCAAAGGCATTGGAAGGCTTATTCGGCACTCCTTTTTTTATTATGTTTCGATATTTTGTTCACGATTGCGTTTGCCTGGTTTTTCGGAAGGATCACGGACGCAGCAATTCGCGGTGATTTCGAGGAGTTGAAGAGACTGATCCCGATCGGAATTGGCCTTACTGTTTTGAATATCATCGCGAATTTCTGTGATATTTATTTTGAAACAATTGCTTCTAACGGCTTGAAAAAGGATTTGAAAGAATATTTATTTAAGCATATTCTCAGCCTGCCTGCAGGTGTTGCCTCTAATCTTCGTTCCGGCGACCTTCTTTCTTATTTTACCAATGATATCCACAGCATTGATGGGGTTACTGGCAGCAGTTTGTTGAATCTAATTCGCCTGCCGCTCACCTATCTTGCCGTCCTTATTTATCTCTTCCAATTAAACTGGGTTTTATCGATGATCAGCATCGTGATCGGTCCAATTGCGATGGTCGCGGGAGCGGGATTTGGCTTGCTGCTGAAACGAAATGGGCGCAAGCTTCATAGTTTGATTGCTCAAATTAATAATACGTTAAGTGAAACATTCCAGGGCTTCCAAGTCATCCGTTCGTTCACGCTTGAAAAAAAGGTTTTTGAAAAGTTTACTCGCGAAAACGATGCTTATTTTAAATTGGAACTTGAAAATGCAAAGCTGCAGGGCTGGTATTATTCCGGAGGGTACTTAATCAGTTCTGGCGTTTTTCTGACCTGTCTGTCGCTCGGTGCTTATTTTGTCTACCAAAAAGAAATGTCGATTGGCTCATTACTGACGTTTACCAATCTTGTTGGCTATCTTGTTTATCCGCTGACTGGATTAGCAGGACAATGGGCCGGTTTCCAAAGGTCGATTACAGCGATCGACAGAGTCATTGAGTTGGTTGAAAAACCAGTAGCATCATTGGACTTGCCAACCCATATACCGGTGAAACGCAAGCCGAAATCGATCGAATTTCAAAGGCTAACTTTCAGTTATGACGAAAATAAACAGATTTTTTCAAACTTAAGCCTGCAAATTCCACCGGGGAAAATGATCGCATTGGTAGGTCCGAGCGGAGCGGGGAAAACGACGTTGTTCCATCTGCTTCAAGGTGTTTATCAGCCGCAATCAGGAAAAATTTTGATCGATGGAATTCCAACAGAAGAAATGACCCTGTCAGAATTAAGAAGTACGATTGCTCATGTGCCGCAGGAGACATTTTTATTTGCGGGATCCATCCGTGAAAATCTTTCGTTAGCGAGAGAGGGGATTTCAGAGGCAGAAATGATCGAGGCTGCAAAACAGGCCTGCATTCATGACTATATCATGAGCCTCCCTCAAGGATATGATTCGGAAATTGGGGAACGTGGCATGAAACTGTCCGGCGGTCAAAAGCAGCGAATCGCAATTGCAAGAGCGATCTTAAAGGATGCCCCGATCCTGCTCCTCGATGAAGCGACATCTGCCTTGGATAGCAATACGGAATCAATCGTCAAACAAGCACTCGCGCAATTAATGAGGGGAAGAACAACGATCGTGATTGCCCACAGATTATCGACCATCCAAAACGCAGACGAAATTATCGTGCTCGATGAAGGGGAAGTAATCCAGACAGGCACCCATGAACAGCTAATTGCCGAAACTGGTCTTTATCGGAAGTTGAATGGCACAAAACCGAACCAAAAGAAATCTCTGTATCTTGTATCAAAGTGAGGGGAGTGGTGAAAAATGACGAATCAATTGGTAGCAGCGCTATATACAAAAGAGACTGGGTTGCCGAAAGAGGAAGCCTATTACAAACAGCTCTTACTTGATCGGCAATTCACTTCCATTGCTCCTCAGATTTATCATTCTTTGAAGGAAAAAGGCAGGTTAGAGCAAGTACCAGACTTTTTTAGCCACTATCTTAAAGGGCAGTACGATCAAACCATGCAGCTGAATTTCTTTGTAAAACACGAAACAACGCAACTTCTCGATGCATTTGAAGAACGCGGGATGGAAGTTATTCCTTTGAAGGGTGTTTGTTTTGCTGAAGACTATTTCGGAAGCCTCGGTGCAAGGAAAACATCAGATATAGATTTGCTCGTGAAGCACGGCCACATTGATGCAGCTGTAAAATTAGCAAATCAACTAGGTTTTACAGGGGAAGAAGCGAAGATTCCCGGTCATTTTCATTACAGTTACAGCAAGAAGCTTCCTTGGTCAGAGATCCCTCTCGTTGTTGAACTGCATTGGGATTTACTGAAGGAGTCGACGGCGCAGCTTGCGATCGAAGAATTTTGGCAGGCATCAGAGCCATTAGGACAGTACTCTTCTGTGAAAAAGTTATCCAGTCTCCATGTATTTTACATGATTGTTCTGCACGGATGGCGCCACAATCTTGACTCTCGAAAATACTATTTGGATATCATTCAACTGCTTCACTTTTTACAAGATGACTTAGACTTCGATCAATTGATAAATATGTCAGAAATGCACAAAACAAGAAAACGGCTGGTCCGAACGCTTTCCGCCGTGTATCAAGAGTTTCCTTTTCTTCATCAGCTCAAGCCTTTTCCATATCAATCTTCACGGAAATACCTGGAATTTACCTCGAAACAGGATGGAAGCAATTTTTACAAGAAATATACCGATTACGTCGATTACCAATTCTTTAGCTATGATACTCCGAGCGATACGATGAAGGAAATAATGGCAATCCTTTTTCCAAGCAGGAAAAAGTGTTAGCAGCAAGGTTGGATGGGAATAATAAAGGGAAAAGGGGGTGAGCAGCGTGGTCCTGTTATTCTATTATCTTGCTCTTCTAAACCTCGCCGATGCAGCCTTGACAGTTGCCGGAGTGGAAAGCTCGCGAATAACAGAAGCAAATCCTTTAATGGAGACGCTCTATGTCAATGATATCGGGCTCTTCCTTGCGCTAAAAGTTCTTCTTTCTGTGGCGTTAGTATTGTTTGTACTGTATAAAAAAGTTCCGCAATCAAAGTTCGTTAAGGGTCTGACTATGCTTGCAGCAGTTAGTTATACAACCGTCATTGGCTTGCATAGCTTATGGCTGGTCCAGCTTGCTTGACCAGTCAGCTCTTCCGTTCCCTCCTCGTATTGCTCCGTAAAAAATTCATTTCTTTTCTCAGTTTCCATATTCATTATCCGGGAAAAGGCGTATAATTTTTCTCATAAATGGATAGGAAAGAAGGCGTATTGTGGATGTTTCAGACGCTCAAGCGTGAACTGTTAGCCGGGATTACGGTTTCGGTTGTGGCGCTGCCGTTGGCACTGGCTTTTGGGATGCAGGCAACGGGCAATTCTGATGGTGCGATCATTGGATTGTATGGCGCAATCATCACTGGGTTCTTTGCGGCTTTATTTGGCGGGACGAAGAGCCAGGTTACAGGTCCGACTGGGCCGATTACGATTATTTTTACAGGAATTGTTGCGACACAGGGGCTGGAGTATGCCTTCATTGCTGCATTCATGGGCGGACTGTTTCAAATTGTCTTTGGGTTGCTGAAGGCAGGAAATTATTTAAAATTCATTCCGTTGCCGGTGGTCAGCGGCTTTATGAACGGAATTGCGATTATCATTATTATCGGACAGCTGCAGTATGTGACTGGCAGTTTTTTGGTCGTCATTTTAACGATTCTTTTCATGCTTGTGGCGATGAGATGGATTAAGGCGATTCCACCCAGCCTGATGGCGCTAATTTTAGGGACAGTTGCTGTGGTTCTTTTGGAAAAAGTGTTGCCGGCGATTCATTTCACACTTCCATTCCTCCATGATGTAATTTTCTTTGACAGTGTTGAAAGAATAGGAGAAATCCCTAAAGGACTGCCGCAATTCCACTTTCCTGCAGCCGATCTCTCAACGATGATTCAGCTGATTCCGGCGGCTTTAAGCATTGCAATCCTTGGTTCGATAGACTCGCTGCTAACGTCTGTCGTCATGGACAATATGACGGGAACAAAGCATAAGAGCAACAAGGAATTGATTGGGCAGGGGATTGGCAACACGCTAGCTGGAATGTTTGGGGCAATGCCAGGTGCTGGTGCTACTGTTCGCTCAGTTGTTAATTTGCGCAGCGGTGGACAAACAGCTATGTCAGCGATGGTGCATAGTGTTACCTTGCTGCTTTTCATGCTTGTGTTCGGGCAGCTAGCGGCGGAGATTCCGCTGGCGGTACTTGCTGGAATCCTGATCATGACAGGAATTACGATGTTTGATTACGACAGTTTGAAGATTTTAAAGGATGAACCAAAAACCGACGCTGCCATCATGCTGGTAACGATGATCCTAACTGTAGCGATTGATCTGATGGTTGCAGTCGGTGTTGGCATCGTGATGAGTGCACTCATCTTCATGAAGCGGATGAGTGAAGAAGGTTTTAAAATAAATCACACATCGGAAAGCGGATTGAAAATATATAATCTCGAAGGCCCGCTTTACTTTGGAGCCACAGAATTAATAGCGAAAACGATCAGTTCGGATAACAGTCCAGACATAGCGATAGCGATCGAAAAAGTAACCATTGTCGACGCTTCTGGTGCCTTGCTGCTACTGCAATTAAAGGATCAATTAAAAGAGCGGGGACAGAGCCTATATCTTGTCGGCAATGACCTTGACCTCGGCGGAATTCTAAGAAAGATGAATGTATTCCACGAATTTGGCACAACTGGCCATTTTGAAACACTGGAAGAGTTAATTACTTATCTGAAGTTTCATCAAAAATTAGGTACCGAGCCTGAATAATCTCAGGCCCGATTTCTTTCTAAACCCTTTCGTTTCTAAGTTTCTCTTTATTTGGTATAATATGAAAGTTACTACATAAAAGGAAAATAAGTTGACAATCAGACATAAAGCAACAAAAGATGACACATCCTGCTATAATAAGGCTATCAAGACATCAGGCTTAAGGAGACCCGCATGAACCCGTTTAAAAAAAATTCAGCTTTAGTATATGAAGAAGTAAAAGCAGTAAAGTTCTTTTTGTGGACTTTTTATATTATTTTATTTGCATATGATTTAGCATATTATTTTGTTGTTCCATATTATAATGATTTAAGAACTGGTTTTCCAGAAGGTAGTATGGGTTTTGTTATGCATTTTCTCCTACTGTTTTTGCTACCAATAGCCGTTTATCTGATAAAAACGAATTCACCCGAAAAAATTAAATACATCTATATGTTTAGTTTTATGTTCTTAGATATCACGAATAACGCGATGATTTTTTATGGAAATGATAAGGAATTTACAGGAGGGCACATTCTAGAAATATACTTTATACTTTTTTCACCTATCTTTGTGGATAAACGTTTTTTCAAGGTAACAACAATAGGTTTTACAATGAAATACCTTTTAGATGGAATTTTATTTCATTCGAATAATGTTCTTTTCCCTATCGCACTTATTCTTTTTATATCAGCTATTACGTGGGTGCTGTTATCAAGATTTCAATCATATTTAGCAGCAATTACTTCGATTCATGATGATTTAAGACAAAAAGAAAAATTAGCAGTCATTGGACAAATGGCTACGGCCATCGCCCACGAAATCAAAAATCCTCTATCGTCTTTAAAGGGTTTCACTCAACTTCAACAAGAGAAAGATAAGGAAGATGATCAATATTATTCTATTATGTTAAGTGAAATTGATCGAATAAACGCGATTGTAACGAATCTTTTAATCTTAGGAAGACCAAATTCAGGTGTGAAAAGTGTAAAAAATCAAAGAGAGATTATAGAATATGTTCTTTTGATGATAGAGCCTCATGCTGATAGATTGAATGTGAAAATTAAGTTGGATCTTACTGATAACCCAATGTTAATGTGTGATGAAAATCAATTAAAGCAGGTATTCATCAATTTAGTCCAAAATGCTATAGAGTCAATGCCTGAAGGGGGTATAGTAAATATTACCTCTCAAGTCGATAAAGATTTTACAACTATTTACATAAAAGATAAAGGTTGCGGAATTGAACCAGATAAATTACAAAAGCTAGGTGAACCATTTTATACTACTAAAGAAAATGGCAATGGGTTAGGGTTAATGGTTACCAGGAAAATCATTGAAGAACATAATGGGCAATTTTTTATTAAAAGTGAACTAAACAAAGGCACAACAGTTGAAGTAAAACTCCCGGTTATCCATAAATAAGATTAAATTTTAATGCGATTCATTTAAATAAACCAAAAGGACTATTCTTTGCATAGTCCTTTTGGTTTATAATGAAGAAAAATGTCGATTCTAGTCGTATTTTGATAGGTGAATTTACTTATATTAAGCGAGAGTCACTTTAATCTATTAATTTAGATAGTAATTTGGCGATAAGAATGATAGCGACAGATTAAGGAAGTAATGTGAGGTAACTATGTATAAAGAGAAGATTAGTCGAACATTTATTTATGAAGAACAAAGAGCATTAAAATGGTTTTTGCTGCTATTTTATATAATCTTTTTTCTTTATGAAGTGTTTTACCATTATTTTTATAAAAATATTGATTTGAATTTACCCCGGGAAGTAAATTATTGGATGTATTTTTGGTTACTTTTTTCTTTGCCGATTTTCACGATTTTTATGAGAAAAGAAAAGGTTTATTTCGTTAAATATATATTTGTAATAGGATATTTTTTTACTTCAATCCTCAGTGAAATATCGATTTATTCGATGAATAATCTTGAATATCAAAGTGGGAATGCCGTAGAGGTTTTAGTTGTATTATTCACCCCTTTTTTTATAAATATTCGTTTTTTCAGGGTGGTAACAAGCACAATAGTATTAAAATACATTTTTCTTGGGATTTATTTAAAATCAGAAAACACGATTGGTCCAATAGTATTAGTATTAATCTTAAGCTGGATAGCCTATTTAATTTTAATACGCTTTCAAGATTACCTAAAAGCCATAAAAGATTTGTATGACCACCAATTAAGTGGTATTGTAAAGGGAGTAATAGCAACCATAGAATTGAAAGACCCATATACAAGAGGGCATAGTGAACGAGTGGCATATTATGCACAAACATTGGCTAATGAGACGGGAAAATTCACACCAAAAGAATTAAGTTCCTTTCACTATGCTTGCTTATTGCATGACATAGGAAAAGTAAATATACCTGATTCAATTCTAATGAAACCAGGAAAACTGTCAAAAAATGAATTCGAAGTTATTAAAACACATCCTTCTGTTGGAGAAGAAGCGATCCTTAAAGTAAAGGGACTAGAAGATAGTTTACCTATAATAAAGTCCCATCATGAAAGGTGGGATGGTAAAGGTTACCCAGAAAAACTTAAAGGGGACTCGATACCATTCTTAGCAAGAGTAGTATCTATAGCGGATGCGTTCGATGCGATGACTTCCTCAAGATCCTATCGAGATGCACTTTCAGTTGATGAAGCTTACTCTAGAATAATCGAGGGTCAAGGAACACAATTTGATCCACAGTTAGTAGAGTTATTTAAAGAAATCTTCCCTTCATGGGTTAAGTTTCATAGAAAATATGATTGGACTAATACCCTTTCAAGTGAAGATGATAATGATGGAAAGGAGGTACCCTCATGAAGATTCGAAAACTGAAAAAAATAAAAACAACTTGTTGGTGGTGCATACTTTTATAAAGTCATATAAGAAAGGGAAAAGGTTAATCGCCTTATCCCTTTCTTAATATTTGGAGGCTTATATGAAGCTTACCTATACTTCAAAAATTTCACTTATACCACTGAAAGTTAGAAATGAAAAAAAAAATTTCATAGTGGAAGACGAATTGACAAGTGCTTTCTACGAAATGCCAGAGGTGTGCATTTCGGCTATCGAGTTAATAAACAAGGATATTCCACTTCAAGAAATAGAAAAGTCATTAATTCTACAGTACCCAGAAGAGGATATAGATATTATTGGGTTTGTCAACCAATTGATAGATTTTGATTTAGTGAGTGAAATTAATGGTGTAGCTATTACACAAGCTCCAAAAGTTAATTCTGAAACGGGCTTTAATTGGATTCCCAAAAATCTCGGCAGTTTTTTCTTCCCTTCTTTCAGCTCTTATCTTTATCTCGCTTTATTGATTGCTAGTATTGGTTTACTTTTGTACAATCCTGCATTGTTTCCGCGTTACTCGGATTTATTCGTTTTTGACCTTATGCTGCAGAATATTGTTGTAGTGCTGATCATTACGTTTGTTCTTGTCCTGCTCCATGAATTCGGCCATGTTTTGGCAGTTAGATCAGAAGGTCTGCCTGCTAAGATAGAAGTCGGGCATCGGCTCTTTTTGGTGGTGTTGGAAACGGATATGTCTCACGTTTGGAAGCTTCCGGCTGACAAGCGGAATAAGCTTTATTTAGCTGGAATGTATTTTGATTCTGTTGTGTTGTTTATAGGATTGCTGGGGCAAATGTTTACAAGTGAAAATGCACTTCTCGTCGGTTTATTAAAGCTGGTGGTGCTGGATACTTTCATTCGCTTAGTTTATCAGGCAGCTGTTTTTATGAAAACGGATCTTTATTATGTGATCGAGAATAGGACGGGCTGTTATAATTTGATGGAAAACGGCCGAAATTTCCTGGCGCGCTGGCTGCCATTTTTGCGGGTGCCGCAAACGGAAACATTTGCAGGAGAGGAACGGTTTGTTCGTGCTTATTCAAGTTTCTATTTGGTCGGAGTCGTCTTGACCATCGCCATCACCGGCTACTACTATGTTCCGCAAATGGTATTCGCAGTGAACCATATTATGATACCGGGCTTTTTGGCGCCGGTGACTAGTCTCCGCTTTTGGGATTCAGTTGTCTTTTTGCTGCAAATTCTTTTCGTTTCGGGATTATTAATTTATTCATGGAGCAAGAAATATCGTTTCAGCAGGAAGAAAAGCACAAGCGACTCGAAGGCATATGAGTCTGTCCAATGAAAAATTTGTCATTATTCCTATTCAATCGTTTTTTTTGAATAAAAAAATCCGTGGATTTCGCTCCGACAGACAGACTCCCAGGCGCTCGAGTTGGGCAAAAAGAAAAAAACAGCAGGTTTGGGTGTGTAGAGCGAAAAGTTTTCAAGAAAGCCTCGTTATTTTGACAGGTTCTACGTTCTTATCAAAAAACCGAGCCTGTGTGGGTTTGGGGTAAAATTATTTATTTGGATGGTGTAGGCTCGGTTGCTATCGGAGTAGGTTTGATCGAAGCAAGGAGGAGGCTCACCTGTCGCCCCGCGGAAAGCAAGTGTCTGGAGTGGAAATCGATTATCAGCCAAACCAAAAAAAGGCCGGGCGGTTTTTGCCCGGTTTTTCTTACCACGTTTTACTATATTCTATTAATATGTTTTTATACTTTTCCAGCGATTCAAGTAGCACGAACTCATCGTCTCCATGCCAGTTTGCACCGCTTGGTCCAAATTCAATAGCCGGGATTCCATGGATTGCGAAATACTGGGTGTCTGCTGCTCCGTGCTGGCCGAATAAGATGGCGTCACCGTCCGTATGCTTTTCTAAAACGGTCTTTAGTTTCGTAATGAACGGATCGTCCGACTTTGTCGCGACAGGAATCCCTTTTAACCCAACAGTAATGGTACCGTCGACAATGCTCTCAATTTGTTGGATGATGGTTTCTGCTTTTTGACCGGGAAGATAGCGAATATCAAGGGACATGACACAGTGGTCTGGTACTTTATTAAAAACTTCACCGCCAGAGATGATGGCAAGATTAATGGATGGCGATTGGTAAAACGCTGAGCTTTCTTTTGTGAATGGCAATTCCAGCAGCTTTTCGTAGGCTTGGAACGCTTTGATAATTGCATTCTCGCCTTCCCATGGGCGGCTTCCGTGCGCCGATTTTCCAATTACGTCTACTTCCAGTCTTAAGACACCTTTTGCCTGCAAGGCGATCCCGAGCTGGGTCGGTTCTGAGGCGATCACAAAATCACCGCGATAGCCATTTTCGACAAGGTAGCCTGTGCAATTTTGACCACCGATTTCTTCATCTGAGACAATTTGCAGCTGGATTTTCACTCCGAGTTTTTGATCCAGTAATTCCTTCATCGCGAACATCATCGCTGCAACGCCAGCTTTCATATCGGCTGCGCCTCTGCCATAGAGTTTGCCATCCTTCTCAACTGGCACAAACTGTTCTTTTTTTCCGCTGACAACATCTACATGGCCATTCCATACAAGCGTTTTATCCCCTTCGCCCATCTCGCATACGAGCATTTTATAGCCATTATTCTCTATCAAACTCGGTTTCAATTTTTGCTCAATTAGCCATTGTCTGCAAAACTCGATCGCCTGATTGGCCCCTTCCACGGTGGAGCTGTCTATCAGGATTAGTTCTTTTACTAACTCCTTCATTTCAAAAACACTCCCAACGGATTCTTTTATACATTACCACGTAAATCGACTTTTAATCATATATCCATGTTAGTCTTTTTTGCAGAAAAAGCATAAAAATACAATTCGTCAACAGTGCTTTTTTTCTGGCGGTGTTCGTAATTTTCAGGAGGTAAGTCCTGAATTGACAGATAAACTTTACAAAAAGTTAAGAAAATTCAGGTCCATTAGTTCATTTTCTTCCTGTCCATTCCTACTATAATTAACTCGTACTCTACCAATTTACTTATTAAGGAGATGAATTTCTTGAAGAAGCCTTTGCGCAAGTTAGGAAAAACCGTTGTTGCTACGACAATGGCATTGTCAGTTTTGGCAGGACCAGCTTCCTATACAGCATTTGCTGCTGGAAAACCTAGTCATGCCGGAAAACCTGCACAACCAGGAAAGCACGAGGTACAGCTTCGGATCATGGGAACGACCGATATTCATACGCACCTATATAATTATGATTATTATAAGGATGCCGAGACAAATGAATTTGGTCTTGCCAAAACAGCCACGCTCATCAAACAGGCGAGAGAAGAAAAACCGGGCAAGAACAATCTCCTTTTTGATAATGGCGATTTAATTCAGGGCAATCCGCTTGGCGACTATAAAGCCAAGGTTGATGTGCTGGAAGATGGGGAAATGCATCCGGTTTTTGAAGCGATGGAACTATTGGATTATGATGCAGCTACCGTCGGCAATCATGAATTCAACTACGGTTTGGATTATCTTGATGAGGTGCTGGATGACGCGCCAATGCCATATGTAAATGCCAATGTTTTCAAGGATGATGGCGACGATAATCCTGATAATGATGAAAATTACTTTAAGCCTTATACGATTTTTAACAAGAAGGTCACGGATAGTAACGGCAAAACACAAATGATGAAGATAGGCGTTGTAGGTGCTGTCACGCCGCAAATCTTGCAATGGGATAAAGCCAATCTCGATGGCAAGGTGGTTACAAAGGACATTGTAACATCAGTTGAAGCGCAAATTCCGAAGATGAAGGAAGAAGGTGCTGACATCATCATCGCTTTAGCCCACTCTGGAATTGGCGATGAAAAAGTGGTGGAAATGGAAGAGAACGCTGCCTATGACCTTTCCCTAGTTGATGGCATTGACGCAATCATTACCGGACATAACCACTTAACATTTCCTGGCAGCTTTACTGACTTGCCTGGTGTGGATTCGGAAAACGGAACTATCAATGGTGTACCTGTTGTTATGGCAGGGAACTGGGGCAATCAGCTTGGCGTGATGGACTTAACGATTGCCAAGGAAAAAGGCAAATGGAATGTGAAAAATTCCAAGTCTGAGGTAAGGGCCATTTATGACAAAGCAACGAAAACATCATTGGCAGACGCAGACGAAGAAATTTTAGCTGCTGTAAAAGAAGACCATGAGGGGACAGTGAATTATGTCCGCCAGCCTGTTGGCCAAACTGCTGCCAATATCAACAGCTATTTTGCGCTCGTTCAAGATGATCCATCCATTCAGATCGTGACGAATGCCCAGAAATGGTATGTAGAAAAGCAAATCAAAGGCACTCCCGATGAAAACCTGCCGATCCTTTCCGCTGGAGCTCCATTCAAATCAGGCAGAGGCGGAGCAAGTGACTATACTTACATCCCGGCAGGTACGATTGCGATTAAGAATGTAGCCGATCTTTATCTGTATCCAAATACCGTGTCAACGATCAAAATCAAAGGAAGCGATGTAAAGGAATGGCTTGAAATGTCTGCCGGACAGTTCAACCTTATTGATGAGAACAGCACGGGGGAACAAGCGCTGATCAATCCGGATTTCCCGGTTTACAATTATGATGTAATCGATGGCGTGACTTACGAAATCGATGTAACGGAACCGGCAAAATATGATAAGAATGGAAAGGTAGTAAACGCGGACGCAAATCGTATCAAGAATCTGGAATACAACGGGCAGCCAATTAACCTTGAGCAGGAATTCTTAGTTGTAACAAACAATTATCGTGCTACTGGAACATTCCCGGGTGTGAAAAATCAAACAGCAGTAGAAATGTATCCAGATGAAAACCGTCAGGCAATCATCGATTATATCCGCGAAGTGGGAACGATTGATCCCTCTGCGGACAATAACTGGAGTTTTGCTGGTGTGAGCAAAGATCTGAATATTACCTTTACCTCTACTCCAGATGCACAAAATGAGCTGCCAGAGAGTGGCCTAATTGACTATGCTGGCGAAGCTGCAAATGGCTTTGCGAAATTCAAGCTCCATTTGCCAATCGCCCTTCAGCTTTTAGGAATCAATGACTTCCATGGTCAGCTGGACACGTACAATGCGAAAATTAATGCAGGCGGTGTGGATTATCTTGCTGCCTATTTAAAAGAACGGGAAGCGACTAATCCAAACACCTTGCTGCTGCATGCTGGTGATGCTGTAGGTGCAAGTTCCCCTGTTTCCGCTTTGCTTCAGGACGAGCCTACGATCAAGATGTTGAACGAGCTTGGTTTTGATGCGGGTACGGTCGGCAACCACGAGTTTGATGAAGGTGTAGAAGAAATGCTGCGTTTGATCAATGGTGGAAGCCATCCGAAAACAGTGGAAAAGTACGGGGAATTCGAAGGAGCTGACTTCCCTTATGTTGCCGCTAACCTTGTCTACAAAGAGACAGGTGAGAATGTCTTAGATCCATACAAAGTCATCGATGTAAATGGCATTCCCGTTGGCGTAATTGGAGTCGCGTTATCCGATACTCCAAGCATCGTCATTCCGAGTGCAGTCACTGACGTGGAGTTCACAGACGAAGCGGAAGCCATCAACCGCTATACAGAGGAGTTAAAGGCGCAAGGTGTGGAAACCATTGTTGTTTTGGCTCATAATCCATCCACTTCAAATCAAGATGGATCGAATCCAGGGGAAGAACTTGTGGACATCGCTCAAAAGGTGGATGACGAAGTGGATGTGTTATTGGGCGGACATAACCATGCTTATACAAATACAACAGTGGATGGCAAGATTGTTGTCCAGTCGTATTCTTCCGGTACCGCTTTTTCTGATGTCGATTTACTGATCAACCCGGTTACAAAAGATGTCATCGCTGGAAAATCTGAAATTGTCACAACATACCGCGACAAAATCCAGCCTGACCCGGAAATAAAAGCAATACTCGATAGCTATGTATCAGAGGTCGCGCCGATTTTGAACGAAGTAATTGGAACCACCCCTTCCGATATTAGCCGAGAAACAAGTGTTGCTGGTGAATCTGCGATGGGCAATTTGGTTGCGGATGCCATGCGCTGGCAGACGGGGACTGATTTTGCCTTTATGAACTCAGGAGGCGTCCGTGCTGACATTGACGCAGGGGAAATCACATGGAAAGAAGCTTTCACTGTGCAGCCATTCGGAAACGACCTGGTGAAAATGAACGTGACGGGAGAAGTCATCAAAACCTTGCTTGAGCAGCAATGGGGCAGCAAGGTCCGAATCATGCCAATCTCTGGTTTGAAGGTAACTTATGATGATTCCAGAGCGGCTGGAGACCGCATTGTTTCGATCACGAAGAATGATGGAACACCTGTTGAGATCGAGAAAACCTATTCTATCACCGTCAATAACTACATGGCAGGTGGCGGGGATGGCTATGCAATCCTAGCAACCATTGCTGATAAGCAAATCGATGTAGTCGATTTGGATGCATTGGTAAACTATATCAAGGCGCACGGAGAAGTGAACCCGAAAATCGAGGGCCGTGTAATAAAAGTAAATCAATAGATTAAAAGAGAGCACAGACTTCTGTGCTCTTTTTTTCGTGAAAAAAGGATAGGTCTATCGAATCAAATTTCGAGACACGAAGAAAAATTTTTCGACGCAATACATGTCTCGACGCAAGTTTTTACGATAAAAAAAGGCCGAAAGAGTTAGATTTCTGTTTAAATAGGCTGATTTTGACAAAGAATCATGAGTTCTATAGGTAAATGTTATTATATTGATAATATTTACAATATTTAAATATCTTGCTACAATATCAATCAGAATATGTATCATCAAAACTAGGAAACTATCAGGAGGTAATCTTTTTGAAGAAAAAAAGTTCGTTGAAGGTTCTTTCCAGCGTTGCTGCTAGTGCGGTGTTCGCTTCGACATTACTTGCTGGGTCATTTCAAGGTACACCAGCAGCAACAAAGAATGTTGCTGCCGCCACAGCACTGGAATCTGCACCAATCGACCTGAATATCGTCGACCAGGATCGCCTGGCGGAAGCTTTACAGAAACGCGGGCTGATTTCAAAAGGAGCTTCTCCGGAAGAAGTAAGCAAGGCGGTCAATGATTATATCGAAAAGAAACAAGGGGAAAAGCCAGGCAAGTCCGATAAAGCTTTGACAAAGGAAGAGAAAGCTTTCGACAAAAAAGCCAAAGATTTTGTTTCAAAACAAAAGGACAAGCTTGCGAAGCAACTCGATAAGGGCCACGAAAACTTCAAGAAAGGAAAGCCAAATGGAGCGGTAAAAGTTGACTCTGCTAAGCAGGCTGACTACAATGGGGGCGTTCGTGAGGATAAAGTCCTCGTCCTTCTTGTCGAGTATGCGGACTTCCCGCACAATAATATTGATCAGGAAGATGGCTATATGTGGTCGGATGACTTTAATCGCGAACACTATCAAAAAATGCTGTTTGGCGAAGAAGACTTTACCCTTTTTAATGGGGAGAAGGTAAAGACATTCAAGCAATATTATGAAGAGCAATCAGGAGGAAGCTACACGGTAACAGGCAAAGTCTCTGACTGGCTGAAGGTGCCTGGAACTGCTGCTGAGTATGGCGGCGATAATCCTAATGGTGGCCATGATAACGCTCCTGGAGCAAAGGGTGCTCGCGGACTTGTTAAGGATGCTTTGGTTGCTGCAGCTGAATCTGGAATGGACTTAGCTGACTATGATCATTTTGATCCGTATGACTTAGATGGTGACGGTAACCTCAACGAGCCAGACGGTCTTGTGGATCACTTGATGGTACTTCACTCTGGTGTTGGCCAAGAAGCTGGCGGCGGCAAGCTTGGAGACGATGCAATTTGGTCACACCGCTGGACAGTAGGAAACGCACCTTACCGCGTACCAGGAACAACGGCTGCAGTTCCGTACTGGGGCGGACAAATGGCGGCATTTGATTACACTGTAGAACCTGAAGACGGCGCAGTAGGGGTATTTGCGCACGAATTTGGTCATGATCTTGGCCTTCCAGATGAGTATGACACTCAGTATACTGGACAAGGAGATCCAGTAGCTTCTTGGTCGATTATGTCGGGCGGAAGCTGGAACGGGAAGATTGCTGGAACAGAAGCGCCAAACTTCTCTCCTCAAAACAAAGAATTCTTCCAAAAGACAATGGGCGGCAACTGGGCAAATATTTCAGAAGTGAATTATGAAGACATTGATTCAAAAGGCTTAGCAACGATCATTGATCAAAGTGTGACAAAGTCTAATAACCCAGGAATTGTAAAAGTAAATCTACCTGGTAAAGAAGTAAAGGGTATGGAGACTGAATTTGGCGAACAGTACTACTACAGCCAAAAAGGGGATGACCTTCATACAACACTTGTAACACCGGAATTTGATCTAACAAACGCAGCAAGTGCTGAATTTTCATACAAAGCAAATTATGAAGTGGAATTCGATTACGATTATGTGTATGTAAATGCAATAGTGGATGGTAAAGAAGTAGAAATCGACAAAATCGGCGATAAAAACGTTGCTGGTGGAATGGATACGACGGAAGGCAACTGGGTTGATGTAAAGTATGACCTCAGCCAATTTGCTGGTAAAAAAGTAAAACTTGTTTTTGAATACGTAACCGATGGCGGCCTTGCTCCAGAAGGATTTACGATGGACGAGCTTAAGCTGACAATCGACGGGCAAGTGGTTTTCGCGGACGATGCGGAAGGTGAAGCAGCCGTAACGCTTGATGGCTTCTCCCAAACGAACGGAATCTTCTTAAAAGACCACTACTACTATCTTGAGTGGAGAAACTATGCTGGTACTGACAAAGCCTTGCTTGAAGGACGTGGCGTAAAGTATAACACTGGAATGGTTGTTTGGTACGCTGATGATTCCTTCACAGATAACTGGGTTGGCATCCACCCAGGGGAAGGCTTCATAGGACCAGTAGATTCCCATCCAGAAGCAATTGTTGGCACGCGCAACGGGGAGCCTTCCGTTTACCAAAGCACTCGCTACCAGGTAGCAGATGCAGCATTCTCAATGGATCAGACACCAGCCTGGTACATCGATTCTCCGTTACGCGGAATCTTTGACTACAAGGGACTTCCAGGAGTAACAGAGTTTGATTCTACTAAATCTTACATGAACGACTTGATCCCAGATGCAGGACGGAAAGTACCTGCTACATTCCCGATCAAGTTCCAAGTGATCGGCGAAGCGAAAGACAACTCTGCTGGTGCAGTGTGGATTCATAAATAAGGATTTAAGACATCGGGTGATTTTTCGTCCGATGTTTTTTTATGAATTGGAAAAAAACGCATGGATTTTCCAGTTCGCCAATAAAAATTGAAAATCGCCAATATATTAAAATTATTGCTAGAAAAATTGTGAAAATCGCCAATAAATTTTTATTTTCGCCAATAAAATTGTGAACTCCGCCAATAAAATAATTCTTGAGTGTATAACCTCATGAAAAAACGTGATTCAGTGGGGGAATACTGGACTTATACGCAGGTTTTAGCTAGTATCAATATTAGAATGTTTACGTGAAGGAGAAAAACATGTCAGAAACTCTACCAATAATTGCTCAATTGAAACCTTCTCTGCAGCTAGCCTGGGAGAAGGCCGGATTCGGGGCGCTAACTGCTGTTCAGTCGGCGACAATTCCGTTACTGCTAGACGAAAAAGACGTTGCTGCTGAATCACCGACTGGCACGGGTAAAACGTTAGCGTATTTACTTCCTGTCTTAAATAAAATCGATACGACAATGCAGAATACACAGGCAGTTATCCTCGCTTCCTCACAGGAGCTTGTCATGCAGATCCTCGGCGAAATCCAAAAGTGGGGAGAAGGCAGCGGCATTAAATCGGCAAGCCTGATCGGCGGGGCAAATATAAACCGGCAGCTGGACAAGCTGAAAAAGAGCCCACACATTATCGTCGGAACCCCTGGCCGTACAAATGAATTGATCAAGCAAAAAAAACTGAAAATGCATAAAGTCCGCATCATCGTGCTCGACGAAGGGGATCAACTGTTGACCCCTGAGCATATGGAAACAGTAAAGAGTATCGTAAAATCGACACTTGCCGATCAAAGGCAACTAGTCCTTTTTTCAGCTACACTGCCTGAGACTGTTGAAAAAGCGATCAGCAGGCTGGCGAATGATCCTGAAATTATTAAAGTGAAGAAGGATGATACATTTGACGCGGCAAAAGTGGAACATATATACTTCCGGAGCGAGCAGCGTGATAAAATAAAAATTCTTGAAAAAATCGCACGTCTTGATGGAACAAAGTCGCTCGTATTCATGAAAGATATTCCAAATTTGATTATCGCTGCCGAGAAGCTGAATTTCAAAAACATCCCGGTTGGGCAGCTCCATAGCGAATTGACAAAGCAGGATCGCCAGAAATACTTACAGAAGTTCCGTGATGGCAACAGTGAGATGTTGCTAGTCACTGACATTGCAGCTCGTGGCCTCGATATTAAGGGCGTAACCCATGTCGTCCATTTCGATTTTCCAAGGGAACAGGACCAGTATGTCCACCGTTCTGGACGTACGGGCCGTTTAGGTGCAAAAGGAACGGTCATCTCGATTGTCAATCAACGAGAAGAGCGGGATTTAAAGCGATTCTGTACTACGCTGAATATCGATCCAGTATTCAAGGAATTTTACGGTGGCAAAATAGTCGATGCAAAATAAAAAAGTGCAAGCTATAGGATCAGAGCCTATAGCTTTTTTGCTGCATTTAAAGGGATTTTCGTTAAAAATCGAGAATATATATTTCAAAGTTTATTAATCGGAAGGAACTGTTGACATGAAAAATCCACGCTTACATACATTGATGGAAGAATGGCTTCCGGAAGCGACAATCGATGACATGCAGGAAAAAATGGAGAGAGGTGAGCTGACAAGTCATGATCTTGTGCTCATGTATCAGGCTAGGATCGCTGCATTTGATAAAACAATCAACTCTGTACTTGAACTGAATCCCGATGCGCTGCATATTGCAGCTGCTCTTGATGTAGAGCGAGAACAAACGGGACCAAGGAGTCCGCTGCACGGCATCCCAGTACTGGTTAAAGACAATATCGATACTGGTGATAAAATGCATACAAGTGCCGGATCATTAGCTTTGAAGACTTCTATAGCGGAGAAAGATTCGTTTGTTGCTTACAAGCTACGGGATGCTGGTGCCGTTATCCTCGGAAAAACCAATATGACCGAGTGGGCTAACTTCATGGCAAATGGCATGAAAAGCGGCTACAGTTCACGAGGCGGCCAAGTTGAAAATCCATATGGTCCAGGCAAGTTCGACGTTGGTGGCTCAAGCTCAGGTTCTGGCGCATCAATTGCCGCCAATCTTGCAGCGGCTGCGATTGGTACGGAAACGGACGGCTCGATTTTAAGTCCAGCTTCGCAAAATTCACTGGTCGGCATCAAGCCGACTGTCGGACTTGTCAGCCGCAAGGGCATCATTCCGATAGCCCATACCCAGGACACAGCAGGTCCGATGGCGAGAACTGTCAAGGATGCGGTATATCTTTTAGAGGCGATTTTCGGGCAGGATTCGCAAGACCCGGCAACAATGGTAAGATTACCTGAATTCAACCATAACGATCTTTTCGACAAAAAAGCATTAAATGGAATAAAGATTGCTGTAGTCCAGGAAGAGTACATTGGCAAATGGACGAAGGAACAGGAGCGAATTTTCCAAAAAGCCGTAGAAAAACTGAAAGAACTGGGAGCGGAGATGATGGAAGCGGTCATTCCTGCAGCAAAAGCGAAATGGGGATACAATGTGTTAAGTTATGAATTCAAGGCAGATCTAAATGCTTATCTGAACAGTCTGACACCGACTATTCCAATCAGAACACTTGCCGATGTGATTGCTTATAATGATGAACATGAGCAAAAAACGCTGAAATATGGACAGGAAGTTCTGCTGGAATCAGAAGCGACAAGCGGAGAATTGACAGAAACAGAATACCTTGAAGAACTGGAATTCAATCTATATATGGCTAGGGAACAGGGAATTGACTATGCCCTGAAGGAATACGGAGCGGATGTCGTGCTTTTTCCAATGGCTGGCTCGACAATCGCCTCCAAGGCGGGATATCCGTCGGTTACGGTACCAACTGATTACACAGAAGAAGGTGAGCCGGTCGGGATTACTTTCACAGGCACCGCTTTCAACGAACCGCTGCTGATCCGGCTTGCCTATGCCTACGAACAGGCAACAAAGGTCCGCCGCTCACCCGACCTTAGAATAAACGCCAGCAAAAAAATCCATACTACACCTTGAATTCATTTAAAGGAGCGAGGAAGCATGGGTAAGCAAAAGCTTGGCAACGGCAACGCCCAACGAAACAATAACAAGAAAAAAGGCAACAACACCCCAGAAGAACTGGTCGAGTTTACAACCGGACAGAAGGAGAAAAAGTTCAATAATCCGATCGATTAACGAAAAAAATCCTCCGGCGGTTCACTCGCCAGGGGATTTTTTTCGCTCTTTTCATTTTTATGGACCTTCATTTTTACGACAATTATCGATCATACCAAGTCATCATTCTAATGCTCGCTGATCTTATCAAAATTACTGCCCGAAACATCGGCGATATTCTCGATCGCGACGAGTGCGTTTGAATCGATATCATCGACCACCGATCGCAGAGTGGACAATTCAATCCGGCTGACAATGATGTAAATGATTTTCTTCGGTTCACTGGAAAAAACACCTTGGCCATGAATATAGGTCATGCCACGCCCTAATTGCTTCAACAGAGCTTCCGCAATTTCTTCCGGGACATCGGAAATGATCGTAACTGATTTAAGTTCCTCCATACCCTCGACGACAACGTCAATCATCTTAAAAGCGATAAAATAGGTGATGATCGAGTACATGGCGGTTTCCCAGCTGAACACGAGCAGGGCAGCTAAAAGGAAGATGAAAAAGTTCATCACCATGACGATCTGACCGACAGACACGGTGCGCTGCTTACTGACAAGAATGGCGATAATTTCGGTGCCATCAAGAGCTCCGCCAGCGCGGATGACGAGACCGACACCGGTACCAAGGATGACGGCGCCGATGATCGTCGCCAAAAATAGGTCATCCGTTACCTGATCGAAAAGATGGAAATAAGCTGTTGCTCCGGATAAAATAATGACGCCGTACAGCGTCCGCAGCGTAAATTTCATGCCCATCCTCTTATATCCGATATAAAGAAAAGGCAGATTAAATAGGATCAGGAAAATACTCATGGAGATGTTGGTCAATTCCGCTGCAATAATAGAAAGACCGATGACACCACCATCGAGGATGGCATTTGGCACAAGGAACAAATCAAGCCCAAAAGCAGCGATGACGGCCCCAATCGTAATCGTTACAAGCTGAGTGATTTCTTTTATCAATCTTTTTTTCTTCTGTTTTGCCACTATATCAAACCCTTTTCTATTGTATATACTATTATACTCATTGTACCAAACTAAAAAGTCTTCTGGAAATTTTACAATATCTATCCATGCTTAGGAAAAGAGTATTTTTGGGTAATAAACTAGGGAAGTGATTTGAAATAACGGAGGGACTAATTTGACGAATGAAACTCAGACTAAACATAGAACAATCAAGCAACAAACACGAACGAGTCAGCAAAGTAAAAAAAATGCAAATCAAAACAATGAAAAAGCTAAAAATCAAAACACCGATACGGAAAAAACTGCTTCGTTTTCTTCAGCAAATCAAGAGGTAAAACACAAAGAACAATCCGGCAAGTTCGAGGCCGCTTTCAATCGTATCCATAAAGCGCTGAAGGAAATGGTAAAGGGGACGGACAGCGATGCGTTTGTCGAACTGCTATACTCTGGTTATAAAAATCATTCCTTGATCCGCAAGTATAAAAGTGAGCTGCATCAGTTTGCGAAGCTGCGAAATGCGATTGTCCATGAGCGGGTGAATGCGGATTATTATATTGCCGAGCCGCATATTGAGGTCGTCGAACGAATGGAGGAAATCGCCAAAGAGTTTGAGAAGCCGCAGACAGCATTATCGATCGCAACAAGTCCCGTTTTCTATTATTATGAAGATGCTTATCTGAAAGATGTGCTTAAAGTCATCAATAAGTTTGATTTTACCAGATTTCCGATCTATGACAAGGATGATAAATATGTCGCTCTACTAACTTCTACAGAAATTATCCAGTGGATGGCGCAGCATTTTTCCGACAGTGTCGTTCCCTTTGAAAATGTTCAAATCAAAGAGTTGCTGACGAAGGGAAAAAATTATTTCGTGACCTTTGTAGATGAAAAAGCCTCCCTTTATCATATCGAGGAACTATTCGAACGCTATCATACGAGGGGCAAGAAGCTTCAGGCAGTCATCATTACGGAAACAGGCGACCGACATGGAAAACCAATCGGAGTCATCACACCATGGGATTTGCTGGACAGTGATTCAGAAGACTGAAAAATCGGTCATTGACGAAATCAAGACGATATTGGTATACTTCTGCTATTATCAATGAATGAATCTGTATCAAAGTGTGGAAGGACAGACCATGAGAATATCAAAGGGCTGATTCCTAAAGGACAGGAGAGGATTGCGGTTGAAGCCTCTCCTTTTTAAAGATTGTTCTATCTTTTAGAAGCGGGTGAATGTGATGACGAACAAGTTTGAAACGGAAGTGATTCATTCCGTACATACGAAGCAACAAGGAATTAAAAGCAAAGCAACACCAATTTACCAGACGTCTGCTTTTACTTTTAACGATCTTGACGAACTGGAGGGTTTTTATCAAGGAGAAGGGAATTATTTGTACTCCAGGGTCGGCAATCCGAATACGGATGAGCTTGGACAGGCGGTTGCGGCTTTGGAGCATGCGGAGGATGGTGTCGCTGCTTCTTCCGGATTGGCGGCGATTTTGGCAGGCGTCCTTGCAGTGGTAAGGAGTGGTGACCACATCGTTGCCGCGGATGACGTATATGGCGGAAGTTTTCATATGTTAAAAGCAGAGCTGGAACGATTTGGGATTGAAACAACATTCGTGCCATTTTCTGATTTGGACAACGTTACAAATGCCATCAAGCCTAATACAAAGCTTTTGTACACAGAGTCGATCACCAATCCGCTGCTTAGGGTGGAAAAACTCGAAGAAGTTATCGCTCTGGCAAAAACCCAAAACCTTGTTGTATTAGTTGACAACACATTTGCAACTCCGCTCCATGTACGCCCATATGAGCTCGGTGCGGATCTCGTTGTCCACAGTGCGACTAAATACATTGGCGGACATAGTGATGTTACTTCCGGAGTCATTGTCGGCAGAAAAGAGCTGATAGAAGCGGCGCGGGCGAGAGTCATCAACCTTGGAGCGAATCTGAGTCCGTTTGAAGCATGGCTGACTTGCAGAGGCTTGAAGACGCTGGCATTAAGGATGAAGGCCCAATCGGGAAATGCCCGGATGCTAGCAGAAAGTTTAAGGGAGAATAGCAATGTCGAAAAAGTATATTATCCTTTTACAGAAGCTGACCAAGGTTTTGGTGCCATCGTCACAATCGAGCTCGCCAATCATGTGGACACAGACCAATTTTTCAAATCTCTTGGCTGGGTAAAAATTGTTCCGACACTTGCAGGCGTAGAAACAACGGTCTCCCATCCGCTGAAAACTTCCCATCGCGCACTTCCCCCTGAAGCGCAGGCGGAGCTGGGAATTACCTACCGGTTGGTGAGGATTTCGGTTGGCATTGAAAATGGTGAGGATATCGTTGCCCAGTTCACTGCAGCATTGGAACTTGCTGTGAACTAAAATTTTTTTAAAAAAACATATCAACAGGAATCCTTCAACATTATGTTTACGCCTCCTGTATGCGGGTATCTTTAAAAGGACTACTCGTCTAAAGGAGGCTTTTACTATGTTTGAACATGAAAAACATCTAGTTGGAGTATATGATAACGAGCAAGACGCAATTCAGGCCGTTGAGGATCTGAAAAGGCAGGGATACCATCCTGATGATATCTCCGTTATTGGCAAAAACGACGATGAGGTGGATCACGTCAACGAAGCAACCGGTACAAAGACGGAGGAAGGCCTTGCCGCAGGAGCTGCAACTGGCGGTGTATTAGGCGGTCTTACAGGATTGCTAGCAGGCATTGGAGCATTGGCAATCCCTGGCATCGGCCCAATCGTCGCGGCAGGTCCGATTGCAGCAACGCTGACTGGCGCTGCAGTAGGGGCCGGAGCTGGAGGCTTGGCCGGAGCATTGATCGGAATGGGCATTCCGGAAGAGGAAGCAGAACAATACGAAGGCTATGTAAAAGAAGGGAAAATCCTTGTAGTCGTCGAGCGGGAGGAGAACAGAGTTGGTCTGAACGACGGAACAACGACCGTTGGAATGGACGGCGCAAGAACCAACAACCCGGTTGATGCACCCCTAACCTCGGACAACCCTGCAAATACTCGTTTTGACAAAACACGTGATTTTTAATTCATGAAAAAAAACTGCCTTTTGGCAGTTTTTTTTGGAGATAAGTAAAAAATGAACTCAAGGAGCACTCTATCCTGTTAGCTGTCAAAATAAAGGAGGTTTCTTGACAACTTTGCGCTCTGCTCTCCAAACCTGTCAAAATAAAGGTGTTTTCTTGACAACTTTCTGCTCTGGACCCCCAAACCTGTCAAAAAAACGTTCGATTCTTTTCCAAGCCTCGCCTCTCGAGTTATCGCCGCTCATAAACACTCCAAAACTTCAACTCTCATCCGGCAAATTTTCGTTTGTCCATCTCAGACCCGCCCTTCAGATTGAAAATGTTAGTATGAGGAAAACTATCGGCCATGTCCGCTTTTTGATTGAACTTTTAAACAAAGTATTGTGAAAATTCAAACTTAATGTTAAAGTAATAAAAAAGCAATTCCTTCATAAATCAAAAAAATGAAGGAAATACTTCGCTAAATTGACAAGCATGCCAATTAGAAATTAGGTGATATTTTTAGTGGAAGAAATTATTTCAGAATTGAAGAAGCATTATAATCAGTTTTCAAAAGGACAGTTAAAGGTGGCGCGCCTTTTAGAGTCTGATCCAAAAATCTTTGCCATCTCTTCCGCAAAACAAGCAGGAAAGCATATAGGGGTGAGTGAGACTACCATTTTTCGTTTTTGTCATACACTAGGATATTCAGGTTACAGTGAATTTCAGAAGAGAATAAATAAAAGCTTGTTTGATGATAAAAGTAGTTTAAAGGAGTACGGGGATCAAAAAGCGTTATTAAGCGATACATCTAGTTTTCACAAAAAGATAATGTTCTCTGATTCTCATCATATCCAAACAGTTGCTGATCAAATAAGTGAACAGGACTTCAATTTAGCGGTTAATAAGCTGGCTACAGCGGAAAAAATTTTAGTTTCAGGATCTCGTTCTTCTTTTTCGGCAGCTCAATGGCTTGCTTTTTCATTGAATGTAGTTCGAGGAGGAGCTACATGCTATAAGCCCAATATAGACGATGTGATTTATGAGTTGTCTAAGATAGATGAACAAAGCGTGTTTATCGCTTTATCTTTCCATCGTTATGCACGGGACACGATCTACTTAGCTCAGGAGGCGAGAAAGAAGGGAGCCTACATTATTGGAATAAGTGATTCGGATTTTGCTCCGATCCGAGCACAAGCCCATTTAATTCTTGCGGTTAAACTGCCGTTTACATCCACGTTAGACACAGCGCCGGTTGTTTTCTCGCTTATGAATGCTCTTGTTGCAGGGGTGACTATGACTAATCCAAAACAATTTGAAATAAGACGAAAAGAATATGAAAACTTCCAAGCGAGCAACTTTTTTGCATCACTACATGAATAAGGAGTTTTTTTAAAATGAAGGAATTTATAAAAAGTATAGAACCTAGAATCATGGAAATCTTTCATCATTTACATTCTCATGCTGAAATTAGCTGGCAGGAATACCAGACGACAGAATACCTTACACAGTTGCTAGAATCGGAAGGAGTACGTGTGAAAACGTTTGATGATCATACCGGCCTTATTGGAGAAATGGGGAATGGAAAGCCGGTAGTGGCCCTTAGAGCAGATATTGATGCACTGTGGCAGGAAGTAAACGGAACCTTTCAAGCGAACCACTCGTGCGGTCATGATGCTCATATGACCATGGCGCTCGGTGTCCTGTTCGTATTGAAAAAATTCTATCCGAAGCCAAACGGGACGATCCGCTTCATTTTCCAGCCTGCAGAAGAAAAAGGGACTGGTGCCTTAAAAATGGTAGAAAAAGGTGTTGTTGACGATGTGAGCTATTTGTATGGTATGCATTTGCGACCGTTCCAAGAAATCCCTGATGGAACCGCTGTCCCCTCTATTCTACACGGGGGAGCTCGCTTTGTAAGTGGGAAGATAAAAAGTGACGATGCCCACGGTGCTCGCCCGCATCTTGGACAAAACGCGATTGAAATTGGTGCGAATTTCGTTAGTTTCTTAAATAGTATTCATATTGATCCGATGCAATCATATTCAGCAAAAATGACGGCATTTCAAGCAGGTGGTGAAAGCAGCAACATTATTCCAGGATCCGCAACATTTAGTCTTGACTTACGAGCGCAGAACAACGATACGATGGAAGAGCTGCAAAAGAAGGTGGACGGAATTGGTCAACATCTTGCCAATTATTACGGCGTTGATCTTTCTCTTGAAATAGATGCAAGTGTAGCTGCAGCAGAGGTTAGTCTCGAGGCACAAGAGAAAATGAAAGCTTCCATCATTGATGTACTAGGGGAAGAAAAATGTTATTCCCCATTAGTCACAACAGGTGGCGATGATTTTCATTTTTACACGATTAAGCGCCCGCATTTAAAAGCAACCATGCTCGGAATTGGCTGTGATTTAGCACCCGGGTTGCACCATCCGAACATGACTTTTAACCATAAGGCGATGTTGACAGGGATTGAAATCTTAGCAAAAACCATCATTAAAACAGTCGAAGGAGAGGGAACAGCGTGAAAAAAGGGATAACGATTAAGCAAATCACCCAACTGGATGAAGTGAAGCAAGTCCAACACATTGAACAGCTCGTTTGGCAAATGAATCCGATTCCTTTTCACCAAGTCTATACAGCAGTGAATAACGGGGGAATTTTAATCGGCGCTTACGATGGTGACGAAATCATTGGGTTTTTATACAGCTTTCCTGGGTACAAGGAAGGAAACGTTTATCTTTGTTCCCATATGCTTGGGATTCATCCGGATTACCGTAAAAATGGCCTCGGAACTAAAATGAAAAAGTTACAAAAGGACATTGCGCTTCAAATGGGTTATAAGCTCATCGTGTGGACTTTTGACCCGCTGGAAAGCGCCAATGCTTTTCTGAACTTGCACAAGCTTGGAGGAATAGGAAGAATCTATATTGAAAATCATTACGGAGTGATGGATGATGCACTGAATTCAGACCTCCCAACAGATCGTTTCCTGGTCGAGTGGTGGATTGATTCGAAGCATGTGGCAGACCTACGGGACAAATCTAAAAAAACGGATTTCCCAACTAATGTGATTGAGTATACAGATAAGGGATTTCCAATTATAGCTGATAGTTTCAATCCAGTAACAGACGCTACTGTCCCTGTACCAATACAATTTCAGAAAATGAAGAAAGAGGATTTACAGCTTGCAATAGATTGGCGGTATAAAACCCGGAGGTGGATCCAGCAGTTAATAGCAGATGGTTATGCAGCGGTTGACCTTACTCAATATCCTGAGGAGAAGATTAATCTTTACCGTTTTGAAAGAGTAAGCATGCTTTTACTATAAATGAGGAGGAGTACAGATGAGTATTACAATCGAAAAAGTAATTTTACATAAGCTTCAGATGCGGTTAAAGCATGCATTTACGACTAGTTTCGGCACCTTCCAGGATAAAGACTTCTTTGTGGTGGAAGCAATAGATGAAAAGGGGAATATCGGTTTTGGAGAAACGGTTGCCTTTTCAAGTCCTTGGTATAGTGAAGAAACCACTCAAACAAATGAGCATATCATGAAGGATTTTCTTATCCCACTTTTGCTGAAGAAGCCTATCGAACACCCGGATGAAGTGTTTCCCCGCTTTTCATCCATCCGAAAAAATCATATGGCTAAATCAGCTCTTGAAGGGGCGGTATGGGATCTCTATGCGAAACGGAACAACATGACTCTTGCCGAAGCCCTGGGCGGAACGAAAAAAGAGATCGATGTGGGGATAAGCATCGGTATTCAGCCGACTGTTAAGGAATTAATCGAAGTGATCGGAAAGCATGTCGAGGAAGGCTACAAGCGGATTAAAGTCAAAATAAAGCCAGGCTGGGATGTAGACGTGATGCGTGAAGTACGCAATGTATTCCCGGATATTCCGTTAATGGTCGACGCGAACTCTGCGTATACCCTGGAAGATGCTGATCATTTAAAGCAGTTGGATGATCTGAACCTGATGATGATCGAACAGCCGCTTGCGCATGACGATATTTTTGACCATGCAGAACTTCAGCGTCTGCTGAAAACTCCAATATGTCTTGATGAAAGCATTCATTCCTATGATGACGCAAGACGAGCGATTCAACTCGGCAGCGCGAAAATAATCAACCTTAAAATTGGACGTGTAGGCGGTCTGAGTGAATCGGTGCGCATTCATGATCTCTGCCAAAAGAATGGTATTGAAGTATGGTGTGGTGGCATGCTAGAGGCTGGAGTGGGACGAGCTCATAACGTTGCCTTGACAACATTGAAAAACTTTACACTCCCAGGTGATACGGCAAGCTCCTCGCGCTATTGGGAACAAGACATTATTGACCCAGAGGTAACCGTAACAAATGGTATCATTCAAGTTCCGGAAAAACCGGGCATTGGTTATGATATTAACCGGCAAGTTCTAGAAGCTCTGACGGTCGAAAAAACAGTATTTAACAACTAACTTGGCAAGTTAAAAAATTTAGGAGGAGGCGAAGAAAGATGGAAAAACAGAAGATAGGGTTTTTCGAGGGGCCTTTTGGCAGGTATGTTCTCCCGGGTGTCATCCTGCAGTCAGTACTAGTGGGCGGCGGATTTGCTACAGGCCGGGAGATTGTAGAGTATGGTGCGAAATATGGAGCCATGGGCTGGATTGGCGGTATCGGTATTTTTATCGGTTTTATCGTTATGGCAAGCTTATCCTTTGAGCTAGCCAGACATTTCAAGGCATATGACTACCGGTCCTTATTGAAACATTTAATCGGGAGAGCGTGGATACTGTATGACATCGTGTATCTCCTGTTAGCAATCCTCATCATTTCCGTTATGGCAGCGGCAACAGGGGAAATACTAAACAGCACATTAGGTTTAAACTATTGGATAGGGGTACTTGCAATTGCTATAGTTGTGGCTCTTTTAAACTTTTTTGGGGCAGATGTTATCGAACGCTTCAAAACGTTCGGCACAGTAGCTTTACTCGTCGGCTATGTTGTTTTTTCCGTAATGGTCCTCAGCACTACCTGGGAAAACGCCCAAGAGGTTCTTTCTTCAGGTGATACGAGCTTTATTGAAGGAGAAGTACTTGTTTGGCCAGTACTATGGAGCGGAATCTTGTATGTAGGGTATAACCTGGCAGTCTTTCCTGCGGCACTCTTTACGATAAAACGGCAAACATCACGTAAAGAGTCGATTATATCTGGAATCATTGCGGGCGTTCTCATGACTGTTCCTTGGTTTCTCACATACTTCAGTTTACTCGGGTTTTATCCATCAGAAGAAGTACTGGGTGCTTCAGTGCCATGGCTCCAAATGCTGCAAGGTTATGGAGCATGGGTAGTAGTTCTCTTCGGTATTGTCGTAGGCTGGACACTAATTGAAACAGCGACAGGCATGATTCATGCGTTCATTGACCGTGTGAATACACAAATGGAAGAGAAGTCGAACAAACAGCTATCAAAAAAGCAAAATGGAGCCATTGCAATTGGTGCGCTCGTTTTATCGATTATCTTTGCACAAGTTGGAATTATTGACTTGATTGCTATTGGATACACGTGGTTGGCTTACGCTATGATTGCAGTATATGCAATTCCAATGCTTACAATCGGTGTTTACCATATAGTTAAAAGCAGTAAGAAAACGAAAAACAGTGGGACAGCTGAAAAAGTAATTGCAAAGTAAAACACAAAAAGAGCGAAATGCTAATGTACTTTACCGGCGGAATGGATCACAAGACCGATAACGATTACGTCGACAAAGGGAACGACATAGTGAATTGCAACGAAGAATATTTTTTAATTATTTGAATATTAGGATTTTATATAGCGGAAATTCTTTCATCTTTTTGTTTACGGGTGCTTGTTAGTGTTTAGTTAAATTCATGCACCGCCGCCCCCTAAGAGTCTGTCCATTTTTTAGCGTATAATTACGCGACAATGCTTCAAAATCATCCGTTTTATTGTATAAAAACATTCATTTTGAATAAAAATACGTGGATTTTACTCCGTCGGGCGGACTCCTAAAAAGTGAAGGCGGATAAAAGAATTGCGCATGATTTATCAAAGATGGATACCTCGCCCATAGATGGCGTGGTGATGACACGGACAATTTTTCTGTTTAGCACAGTGATCATATTGGCTTTGATGGCTGGCATCAAAGCCAATATGAAATATCCAAAAGTCATTATACAGCCGGTTGTTACGTTTATTGCACTTAGAGCTATCTGTATTACTGGTCTAAGTCTTTTTTCTAGTCACTCGAGTGAGTGGCTTTTTGTGTGACGGGCAGTTATAAGTGACACTTACCAAAGGCTTGTACCAGAAGTCAGAACGAGAAATGATAGCTATATTGGTGAAGATGCAGGGTTGTTCCCTCCATCCTCTTAAAGCCATAAAAAATTTGCAACTTTCCGCTCTGCCCCTCCAAACCTGTCAAAAAAACGTTCGATTCTTTTCCAAGCCTCGCCTACCGAGTTATTACCGCTTTATAAACACTCCAAAACTTTAACTCTCATCCGGCAAGTAGAAGGTCCGGTATGCTGCTAAGCCTTAGGCCCTACCTGAAAATCAAGCTTAGGCACGTTATCGATTTTTCGCGAGGAAGGTAAGATAAGTACATAAGAGATAAGGAGGAATTGTTAATGAAAAAATTTGGTTTGCTGCTTGCCGGTTTCATCGCTGTCAGGGTGCTGATGTCCAGCATTGGTCCGCTTGCCGGTCTCGGCATAAGCTTGCTGGTGCTCTACTTTGTCATCAAGCAATTTTTAAAAACTCACTCGACTGCTGGAAAAATTGGCTGGGGAATTGCCAGTGTTATCGTCCTTTTGGCCACAGCAGCCAATGTACCAGCGATACTAGGAATTGCTGCAGCTTATGTTCTTTACCTAATTTACAAGAACTGGGGGAAAAAAGCAGAAGCGGTGACTGACAAGAATGATCCATTTGTTAACTTTGAAAAGCAATGGGCAGAATTAAAAAACAACTAGATGATTAAAAAACAATAAAACACAAAAAAGGGAGAGTTTGTAAATGGCTAATCTATTAACAAGAATGAAAAACACGATAATGGCAGATCTTCATGAAGCACTTGACAAAAAGGAAAGAAAGAACCCAACTGCACTGTTGAACCAATACCTTCGCGAATGTGAGGCGGAGACGGATAAGGTCAAACAGCTGGTTGAGCGTCAAAGCCAGCTGAAGGAGCAGTTCAACCGGGAATACCAGCAGGCACTTGAAATGGCAGCCAGACGAAAACATCAAACAGAAATCGCAATAAGAGCGGGTGAAGCAGAACTACAGGAGTTTGCCAGCAGGGAACAGGTTCAATACGAGGAACGCTCAGCTAGACTGAAAGAAGCGATGGAAAATGCGGGGAAACAGCAGAGTGAACTGGAACGTAAATACGAAGAAATGAAGCATAAATTGAAGGATATGCACATCCGCCGTCTCGAATTAATGGGCCGTGAAAATGTGACCCGAGCTAATTATCGGATGGATCAGGTGCTGGATCAAAACACAGGTTCTGATAAAGCCTATGCCAGATTCACAGAAATGGAAACCTATCTTGATCAGCTAGAAGAAAAGGTGAACAATAACTATCATGGAACTACAATTGATGCAAGAATTGCTCAACTTGAAAAAGAGTATAAAAATAACGAAACTCATACTATGTAACAGGCTAAAACATGGTATTCTAATAAGGCGCAGGCAGCTGCGCCTTTTAGGTATTGCCTCTATTGATTCTCCACTTTATTCACTCTTCATTAAATTCAACTAATTTTTACGGGAGGGGGAAAACGGCATGTTAAAAAATTGGAAAAATGATCTTGTCAGTTGGATTGTGATTACCGGACTGTTCCTGCTTTTGCTGGAAGTTACATTTTTCAATAAAGGGCTGATTTTCTCCCTTCTAGCTAGCGGAGCGATGGTCTACTTCGGACGCTCGTTAATGCCAAAAAAATCGGGTAAGGCATTATTTTGGGTTGGATTGTTCTTTTTCCTGAGCAGTGTGTTCAGCATGTTTACATTCAGGTTTTTCCTGTTGGCGGTGTTGATCTACCTGATATACCAGTATATCCAGTCAAAGAAAAAACCGGAAATGATTACGCCAGTATTGCAAGAGCCTGAAAAGGAATCTAAGCAGGAAATGTTGATGGAAAAAACGCCGCTTTTTAAAAATCGCTTGTTTGGAGATCAAGAAACGCCTTCTCATGTATATGAGTGGGATGATGTCAACATCCAGACGGGAATTGGCGACAGCGTAATCGACTTGAGCATGACGGTGCTTCCAAAGAGCGAGACGGTGATATTCATCCGCAATATCATCGGGAATGTAAAAGTATATGTGCCCTATGATGTAGAAGTAAGTCTCCGTCACTCTTCGATATTCGGTACTGCTGAAGTTTTCGGACATCAAGACATCAGGATGTTGAATCAAAATTTATTCGTGCAGACCCCCGGTTACGAAGAGGCAGGGCAAAAGGTGAAAATCTTTACCTCGATGATCGTCGGGAATATCGAGGTGAAACACATATGACAACAACGATGCGTCAAATTTTATGGGGTCTGGCCCTTGGCATCATTTTGTTTCTCGCGTTAACATTGTCGTATTGGCTAGTTTTTCCGGCAGCACGTTTTTCCGATTTATGGAGCCATGAGTTAATGGACATTCCGTTTGTCATCTTTACTTTCAGTATCAGTGTAGTGCTTGGCATTGCTATTGGTATGGCATCGGGTATATACTGGCGCAATCAGTTTGCAGCGGTGGATAGTTGGCTCTTTCAGCTTGAGGAAGGGCAGCAGCCTAAATATGACTCAAACCAATTATACGCTGAAATTTCATCGATTTCGAAGCGCATTAGCAAGTTGTACAAGCAAATTTCAGAAAAGGCACTGCTTTCACAAAGGCTTGCAACCGAAAAAGCGGAGGAACAAGAAGCGCGGATTCAAGACATTATTTCTCAGGAGCGCAATAGACTTGCAAGAGAACTGCATGATTCGGTGAGCCAACAGTTATTTGCGGCTTCCATGCTGATGTCGGCAATCAATGAAACGAAGGGAACGTCTGAGGTGAGAGAAGCAAAGCAGTTGAAGATGGTAGAGGAAATGATCCATCAATCTCAGCTTGAAATGAGGGCGTTGCTTCTGCACCTCCGGCCGGTCGCACTCAAAGGGAAGAGCCTGCAGGAAGGAATGGAGGAACTGCTGCTCGAATTAAGAGAAAAAGTAACGATGACTATTACTTGGAAGATCGAATCCATACCGCTTGATAAGGGAATCGAGGACCATTTATTTCGGATCTTGCAGGAGTCAATTTCGAATACGTTGCGCCACGCGAAGGCGGACCAACTGGAAGTTTTGCTGATCCATCGTGACGATAATGTCATTTTGCGAGTGGTTGACGACGGAATGGGCTTTAATGTAAACGAAGCAAAAGCCGGTTCATACGGGCTTCAGAACATGCAAGAGCGTGCCGGCGAAATTGGCGGGACATTGAAAATCGTAAGTGTTGAAAATAAAGGAACCAGGCTTGAGGTCAAGGTTCCAATAGTAGTGTTGGCAGGTGAGAAAAAATGATTAAAGTAGTGTTTGTGGACGACCATGAAATGGTGCGGATTGGAGTATCATCTTATTTATCGGCACAGCCGGATATCGAGGTGATCGGGGAAGCTGATAACGGCCGGGCAGGTGTGGAAATGGCACTTAATTTGCGGCCAGATATCATTCTCATGGATCTGGTCATGAAGGAAATGGATGGAATTGAAGCAACAAAGCAAATTATGGAACAGTGGCCAGAGGCGAAAATCATCATCGTTACCAGCTTTCTTGATGATGAAAAAGTCTATCCCGCACTTGAGGCTGGTGCAACAAGCTATATGCTGAAGACTTCAAAGGCAAGTGAGATCGCAAAAGCAGTGAGGGTTACCTATTCTGGACAGCCAATGCTTGAGCCAGAAGTGACCGGGAAAATGATGAGGAAGATGCGCCAGAAAAACAACGTCGAATTGCATGAAGAGCTGACCGAGCGCGAGATGGAAGTTTTGAAGCTGATCGCCGAGGGCAAGACAAACCAGGAAATCGCCGATGAACTATTCATCGCCTTGAAGACCGTCAAGACACATGTAAGCAATATTTTAAGCAAACTGCAAGTTCAGGACCGTACCCAGGCAGTTATCTATGCGTTCCGGCATTCACTTGTAAAATAATGAAGTTTTGATGCTTTCTTAAATACAAGTGGCATCCATTGAAAAACAAAAAGAGGCCAGTGGCCCCCTGATGAATCTAATTAACTTTTTCTTCGATTATATCTAACTTCATAAGCATTTCGCTTAACGCAATGGATATGACTTCCCGTTCTTCAAATTCATTTGGATAATGGGAAGCACTATTTATATAGTTATGCCTTTCAGCTAACTTTTCCTTAATTTTTTTGCACATCCAGAGCTGGTAATCTGAAAGTTCCACCTGTCTAAGCATTGCCACCCACTCCTTCGTTAGTTATCCTTACCCGGTGTCCAAGTCCATATAAACACTTTATCCACAGAATTATTAGACTGGGAAAAATTGATAAAATGCTAGGAAAAACTTGCTAAAATAATGATGAGAATGTAGAATAAACCTAACTAATATTGAACGGAGGTGAGAAGAGATGATCAAGACTGTTTTTGTACGCGGATTTTGGAGTAAATTCCTTTATTTTTGTCGTGCAAAATTTGCTGTTGCAGCTGTCGACGGGATACGTATGCCCTTTTTTACCAGCTCAATTTCAAAACTAAACGGTACGATCACCTCTTTTCCCACTTAGGTCATGGGGAGGGCACACAGGCCCTCTTTTGCATTCATGCAATCCAAAAGCCAGGAGCAGAGTCCGTCTGCCCCTGGCTTTTTTTGTTTCCGATAAACCTGATTCAGGAAAAGAGGAGGATCGATTTTTAGGAGGAAATCTTAATGATCACATGCAGTGTTAACCAGATAAGCAAAACGTACGGCGCCAATCAGATTTTTGAAGATATGTCGTTTGAAATAAAGGATAAGGATCGAGTTGGCCTTGTTGGACCAAATGGCTGCGGCAAAACGACATTGCTGCGTCTAGTTGCCGGCATGGAACAGCCTGACAACGGAGAGATTCACTGGAAGAAAGGCTTGAAGATTGGCTATCTGGCCCAGATACCAGAATATGAAGCAAGGATGACGACGAGAGAGGTGTTGATGACAGCCTTCGATGACTTGCTGGATGTTCAGGATGAGATGAAGCAGATGGAAGTGGAGATGACGGATGCTGGCGAGGATTCGGAACAGCTTGAAATGCTGTTGGCAAAATACGGCGTTCTTCAGGAGAGATTTGCACTTGGTGGCGGTTATGAAATGGAATCAAATATTGATAGGGTAGCCACCGGCTTGAGAATTGGAAGCTTGCTAAATGCTAATTTCAACAGCTTGAGCGGCGGTGAGAAAACGAAAGTTGGACTGGGACTGAGCCTGCTGCGGAATCCAGAACTGTTGCTTCTCGATGAACCGACCAACCACCTTGATATTTTCGCTTCCGAATGGCTGGCAGAATTTCTGAATAACTATGCTGGAACTGTCGTCATCATTTCTCATGACCGTTATTTTCTGGATGAAACGGCAACGAAAATCCTCGATATGGAGGATGGAAAAATAGAACTTTATTACACAGATTACTCGGGTTTTGTGCAGGAAAAGGAAGCAAAATTACTGAGGGAGTTCCAGGCATACGAAGAGCAACAGCGAAAAATCAAAAAAATGAAGGAAGCGATTAAAAGATTGAGGGACTGGGCAAACCGTTCGAATCCTCCAAGCTCTGCGCTTCATAAGCGAGCAACAAATATGGAGAGGGCACTTGCCAGGATCGAAAAGGTAGAGCGGCCGGTCTTGAACAGAAAGAAAATGAATTTTGAACTGGACTCCGGAGTCCGCAGCGGAAAAGATGTGCTGTTTTTCAAGGAAGTGAAAAAGTCTTTTGGGAGCAGAGAGCTTTTTAACGGTATCCATCTGCAGTTGAAATATCAGGACCGGGCGGCGATTATCGGCGAGAATGGATCAGGAAAAACAACGCTACTGAAATTAATTAAGAATGAAATTTCACCTGATCAGGGAGAAATCCGCCTCGGTAGCAATGTCAAGATCGGTTACCTGTCACAGCATATGGAGCTGCCGAACAAGGGTGGATCCGTACTGGATGCGTTCAGGAGTGAAGTCATCATGAATGAGGGGGAAGCGAGAAATGTGCTGGCAGGATTCCTGTTCTATGGACCAGCTGTTTTTAAAAAAGTGTCCCAGCTTAGCGGTGGAGAACGGATGAGGCTACGGCTTGCCCAACTGATGCATCAGGATCTCAATTTCCTAATACTCGATGAACCAACCAACCATCTGGATATTGACTCCAGGGAGGTGCTTGAGGAAGCGCTCGAAGGTTTTGAAGGAACTCTTTTGGCCGTTTCCCATGACCGCTATTTCCTGAATAAACTTTTTGATAAGGTATATTGGCTGGAAAGCGGAGACTTAAATGAAATAACCGGCAACTACGACCGAGCGAGAACCAAGATGGCAGAAAAGCGGAAGCAGAGGGCGGCTGTAGACTCAGAAATGAAAGATTCTGTAATCAGGGAAAAGTCTGTTGAGAAAACATCTGCTACTCTCAACGAAGAGGAACTGCTCGAGCTTATCGAAGCACAGGAAGCAGCCCTTGCCTCAATCGAAAATCAGATGACTGTGATTACAGATTTAGCCGTCTTACAAGAGCTACACACGCAAAAAGAAGAACTGCAAAGCAAATGTAGCCAGCTGTATCACAAGCTAGAGGAACTTTCATAGGACCGATAAAGAACTGCTGAGTGTCAGCAGTTCTTTTTTATAATATCAGAATTTATATTTTATTTTTAAAGTCGTAATTGGTTTTATAGTTAACAAGAAGGATACAAGTTTGGACAAAGAGGTTGCCTCCACTGCCTTTTGACGGCTGTA
>NZ_JXIQ01000034.1 GCF_000934845.1 Mesobacillus subterraneus | reverse complement strand
AGAGTAGGACGCCGCCGGGCACAAAAAAAGAACAGCTAATATAGCTGTTCTTTTTTTGTTACTGGAAAAATACAATCAAAATCATATAAATAAGCGAGGTTACTACTGGAATAACATTTTACATTGTAATTTCTAGCTTTGACCTCAGAAGTAGACCAAACAGATTTTGATAATGTATTAAATAATGGAAAATTTAGGGATTGATCGCATAAGGGTATCATTCCGCTCGAGAGATGCCCTTATAGCAGTTTATAGGCGCAGCGCTTGTCGGGGTTGAACAAAGTGCTTGCGCTTTGTGTATCATCAATTCTTCTTCTTTTTGCCAAGTGATTGAAGTTGATCCATGATTTTTGTACGTGACTTTTGGTCTTTTAGCAGGTATGCTGTACCTAAAGCAACAGTTGTCATCATTAGTTTTTTTCGATCCATATTTCTACCTCCTCTAATTTTCTATGTCCATATAATAGGAAATTCCCGATACAAGCATCTTTAAACATAATAACTGCATCTGTGAAAGGTTACCTTTCTTGTAACCATTGAGAAATCACTTATGGATTAAAAATTGGTAAATTAAGTAAGGCCCTTTTTTTATAGTGGATTGTAAAAACGTCTGAATGAGCGGGTAATCGTCATTTGGCATCATTTTGTTCAATTCACTCCACCATTCTGTTTCATAGCGAGCAATCATTCCAAGATTATATAGCAATAAATAATGCAACAGCAATTCCGGAAATAAAAACAATTCCCCTTTCTTTAGGGGAAGGACATACTGTTGCTCCTCCAAATTGAATTTCAAAGGGATTGGCTCAGCAGCCGCATCAAAGTTTGCTTTGAGCATGAGAGTGTCATCCTTTGTGTCTTGGAACGTGATAGGGACGGTTGACTTTAGCGGAAGAAATTCCTTGAAACGATTCTCGGTCATATGAAAATGATCTAAAATGGATTTTGGCAGGGAATAAAGGCCTTCCTGTTCCAGTTTTAGCGCTTCAAAATTCTGCTTTCCTCTTAGGGAGACATTGATGCTAGCGAGTTCGGGAATCTGTTCCATCACGTCAGCCATTGTTGCTTTTTCTCCTTCTAATTGTTTCATGTGAAACATTTTTTCAGCCATGAGTGGAAATAAGCCATTTCTTTGAAACTTCACCTCATCTTCTGAGAACCGGTATTGTTGCTTTTTGCGCTTTCTGGTTGAAACACCATGAGCAAGGACGGCTGTCGTCTCCGGATACTCTGGCTCTACAGTCAGGATGCAGGCTTTAATGAGATGGACGAGTCCATAGAAAAGCAGGATCGGCTGAATTTCTACCGGCGCTTTTTCTGCCTGTTCATAATAAAGCTTTCCATGTTCGAGATAATACATAAAGGGATAGCAATTTTCAAAACTCTTCAAATCAGGCTGATCATGATTGATTTTCCGGTAGCATTTTTTAAGATAATCTTGAGAATATTCGGCTGAAAAGAAGATTGTATAACTACTCCATTCTTTATAAGAAAAAGACATGAATAAAACCTCCAAGTAAACAGAAAAATCTAACAAATAAAACTGTTCTTGACAGTATTTTAACCAATTGATAACCTACAAATAATATTTTCTTAAAGGGGGGCATTTACTATGTGGGAAAGAAAGTTTGAAAAAGAAGGATTAACGTTTGATGATGTTCTGTTGGTGCCGGCTAAATCGGAGGTTTTGCCAAAGGATGTCAGCCTCAAGGTAAACCTGACGGAGACGCTGAGACTGAACATCCCAATCATCAGTGCAGGAATGGATACGGTGACAGAAGCTGAATTGGCAATTAGCATTGCAAGACAGGGTGGACTTGGCATTATTCATAAAAACATGTCCATTGAAGCCCAGGCCGATCAGGTTGATAAAGTAAAGCGTTCTGAAAGTGGGGTTATTACCGATCCGTTCTTTTTAACTCCGGAGCATCAAGTTTATGATGCGGAACATTTAATGGGGAAATATCGAATTTCTGGTGTTCCGATTGTCAACAACGAACAGGAACAAAAACTTGTTGGAATTATTACCAATCGTGATATGCGATTTATCCAGGATTACTCGATCAAAATTGCCGAAGTCATGACGAAGACGAATCTGGTAACCGCTTCTGTAGGCACTACCCTTCAGGAAGCTGAACGCATTCTTCAGCTTCACAAGATAGAGAAACTCCCACTAGTAAATGACGAAGGTGTTTTGAAAGGTCTCATTACGATAAAAGATATTGAAAAAGTAATTGAATTCCCGAATTCTTCCAAGGATTCGAAGGGCCGTTTGTTGTGCGGTGCTGCAGTCGGTGTTACAGCCGATACGTTGAAACGTGTTGAAATGCTGGTGAAATCACATGTTGATGTTATTGTAATTGATACAGCTCATGGGCATTCGAAGGGTGTACTTGAAACGGTAAAACAAATCCGCACAGCGTATCCAGAACTTAATATCATTGCAGGAAATGTAGCGACAGCAGAAGCAACAAAAGATTTGATTGCCGCGGGTGCAGATATTGTTAAGGTGGGGATTGGCCCAGGTTCAATCTGCACAACGCGAGTGGTTGCTGGAGTAGGTGTCCCGCAGATTACGGCTGTTTATGACTGTGCAACAGAAGCGCGCAAGCATGGCAAGGCAATTATCGCGGATGGCGGGATTAAATACTCCGGGGATATCGTAAAAGCACTTGCAGCTGGAGGGCATGCAGTCATGCTTGGCAGCTTGCTGGCTGGTGTAACGGAGAGTCCGGGTGAAACCGAAATTTACCAGGGAAGACGCTTCAAAGTGTACCGCGGGATGGGCTCCGTTGCTGCGATGGAAAAAGGGTCAAAAGATCGGTACTTCCAAGAAGATAACAAAAAATTTGTTCCAGAGGGAATTGAAGGAAGAATCCCTTACAAAGGACCGCTGACAGATACGATCTATCAGCTGATCGGTGGAATTCGGTCGGGCATGGGATACTGCGGAACAGCAAATCTTGAGGAATTGAGAGAAAATGCCCAGTTCATCCGAATGACTGGCGCCGGCTTGCGAGAGAGCCACCCGCACGATGTCCAGATCACAAAGGAAGCACCAAATTATTCTATGTCTTAAGGGAAAACCGACTATAGGTTCATGAGTATAACGGAAAAAACAAGCTTCTACTAATACTTTTTTCCTGATTTTACAATAGACAGAGTGACTATTCTCTGTCTATTTTTTTGGATTTTTTTATGGTAAACTAAACGGGTGTGTTTTTAGACGCAAAAAAATATGCAAGTTTTATAGATAACTTTTAAATGATGGAGGGAAATTCGTTTTGAATCGTAAACAGAAACAGCTTTCGATGTTTTTTGCAGCATTCATTTTAACGATCACAACAATGTTTTCAGGTTTTTCCACGGAAGCAGAAGCAGCAGAAGGACAGCTGGGCATCGATGCAGAGGCAGCGATGCTGATTGATGCCGATACTGGCAGAGTATTGTATGAGAAAAATAGCGATGTGGTTCTTGGTGTCGCCTCCATGTCTAAAATGATGACAGAATATATGGTACTGGAAGCGATCAAGCAGGGAAAACTGCAATGGGACCAAAAAGTGAAGATCAATGAGTATGTCTATAAGCTATCTGGTGCACCCGGTTTGTCGAATGTTGGGCTGACGCAGGGAGAGGATTATACAGTAAAGGAATTGTACGAAGCAATGGCCATTCATTCCGGAAATGCAGCTACTGTTGCGCTTGCGGAGGTTCTTTCTGGAACAGAGAAGAATCATGTTGAAAAAATGAATAAAAAAGCGGCCGAGTTAGGCTTAAAGGATTATAAATTCGTAAACTCTTCAGGCTTGAATAATAGCGATTTATTAGGGAATTATCCTGCCGGAAGTCCTGAAGAAGAAAATGTCATGTCTGCACGTTCCATGGCCCTGCTTGCCTACCGTCTGTTGCAGGATTATCCGGATATTTTAAAAACAGCAAGTGTACCCGTCTTAAAATTCCGTGATGGCCGCGAGTATAAGAACTTTAACTGGATGCTTCCAGGCCTGATTTATCAATACGATGGGGTTGATGGCCTGAAGACAGGATCTACTGATTTTGCAGGATATGGTTTTACTGCTACGGCAATGAGGAATGGCCAAAGATTCATTTCTGTTGTTATGAAGGCAGACTCCAAGGATAGCCGGTTTGCGGAGACTCGGAAAATCTTTGATTATGCTTTCAGTAATTTTACAAAAGAAGAACTTATGGAAAATAATTTCCAAATACAAGATAAAAAAACTCTTCCGGTTACCAAAGGCAAGGCTGATAGCGTGAAGATTCAAACGGATAAGGCAATTTCCATGACAATCAGAAACGGCGAAAAAGATCAATATCAGCCAGTTCTTGTTTTGGATAAAAAGAAGCTGACGAAAGATGGCGAGTTAACTGCTCCAATCAAACAGGGCGAACAAGTCGGCTATCTGACGGTTAAAACCAATAATGAGGAAAAAATTAGCTTCCTAACAGAATCTGGCCAAAAAGAGATTCAGGTTCCGGTTGTAGCTGCAGAAAGTGTCGAAAAAGCGAACTGGTTTGTGCTGGCGATGCGCGGAATCGGCGGATTTTTTGGAGATCTGTTTGGCGGCGCTGCCGATACGGTAAAAGGTTGGTTTTAATGGCAAAGAAACGGTTCCTGTCTTGACAGGAATCGTTTTTTGTTGTTTATTTTCTTTAGAGGATAGCTGTAATTCCGATAAAAAAAGTCCGAATATCCAGTTATTTTTTATTTGCTTAACATAGTAATCCCTTTAAAAGGGACAAGGGGGAATAAAAAAATGAAGGCAGGTACAGAACGTGTGAAACGCGGGATGGCAGAAATGCAAAAGGGCGGCGTAATTATGGATGTTGTCAATGCCGAGCAGGCGAAGATCGCTGAGGATGCAGGTGCGGTTGCCGTAATGGCACTTGAACGAGTCCCTTCAGATATTCGTGCAGCTGGCGGTGTAGCAAGAATGGCTGACCCGAAAATCGTGGAAGAAGTCATGAATGCCGTCACGATTCCTGTTATGGCAAAAACTAGAATTGGCCATATTGTAGAAGCGCGTATGCTGGAAGCCATGGGCGTTGATTATATTGATGAAAGTGAAGTTTTGACGCCAGCAGATGAGGAATACCATCTGTTTAAGAAGGATTACACCGTTCCTTTTGTTTGTGGTTGCCGCGACCTTGGCGAAGCAACGAGAAGAATTGGAGAGGGAGCATCGATGCTTCGGACAAAGGGAGAGCCAGGCACTGGTAACATCGTGGAAGCTGTACGCCATATCCGCAAGGTGAATGCACAGGTTCGCAAGGTAGTCGCCATGGACATCGACGAGCTAATGACGGAAGCTAAGCTTCTAGGAGCGCCATATGAGCTTCTTCTTGAGATCAAGGAGTTAGGACGTCTCCCGGTCGTCAACTTTGCCGCAGGTGGCATAGCAACGCCAGCAGACGCCGCATTAATGATGCAGTTAGGCGCAGACGGAGTATTTGTAGGATCCGGTATCTTCAAATCTGATAATCCAGCAAAATTTGCAAAAGCAATTGTCGAGGCAACGACGCATTATCAGGATTATGAACTGATTGCGAACATTTCGAAAGGCCTTGGCATTCCGATGAAGGGCATGGAGATCTCCTCACTGGCACCTGAAGCCCGCATGCAGGATCGCGGCTGGTAGAAGAGATATGGTGAAGATTGGGGTACTAGGCCTTCAGGGGGCGATTCGTGAGCATATATGGGCAATTGAGGCTTCCGGGGCAGAGGGCGTTATAGTGAAACGTCCCGAGCAGCTAAACGAGATTGACGGATTGATCATTCCTGGCGGAGAGAGCACGGCTATTCGCCGTCTGATTGATAAATATCGTTTCATGGACGGGCTGAAAAAATTTGCTGCAGATGGCAAACCGATGTTTGGGACTTGCGCAGGGCTGATTTTGCTTGCGAATGACCTGGTTGGCTACGATGAGCCGCATATCGGTGTCATGGATGTGAAAGTAGAGCGCAACTCGTTTGGCCGCCAGCGGGAGAGTTTTGAAGCGGATATCGATATTTCCGGAGTAGCGGACAATTTTTCCGCCGTTTTCATACGGGCTCCGCATATCGTGGAAGCGGGCGAGAATGTCGAAGTGCTCGCAAAGCATAATAACAGGATTGTCGCGGCACGGGATGGTCAATTCCTCGGTTGCTCCTTCCATCCGGAATTGACGGATGATTATCGATTCATGAATTACTTTGTAAAAATGGTGGAACAGTCTAAACGTAAAAATTTTGCATAAACTGCTTGCATGCTGATCATAATTGTAGTAAATTATGAATTAAAATTCGATAGTTAAGCGATGAGAGGGAATAGTAGCTTGTCTCCATTCTGAAGAGAACCGGTGGTTGGTGCGAACCGGTGTCTGGAACAAATGAATCCGCCCTCGAGCAGAGTATGGAACACCGTATCGGCCAGTAAATACTCTCGGTAATAACCGTTATTTTAAGAGTGGAGGGCATTTTTGCCTTCAACTAGGGTGGCAACGCGGGTTAACTCTCGTCCCTTTTTTGGGGACGGGAGTTTTTTATTTTTTTTCATAAGGAGGATAAAATAGTGTTAGACATTAAGTATTTGCGAGCGAATTTGGAGGAAGTGAAACAGAAGCTGCAGCACCGGGGCGAAGACATGACTGATTTTGGAAAGTTTGAGGACCTCGATGTCAAGCGCAGGGAATTGATCCTTGAAGCGGAGCAGCTGAAGAGCAGGAGGAATGAAGTATCCCAGCAGGTTGCCCAGCTGAAGCGTGAAAAACAGGATGCAGACTACTTAATTGCCGAAATGCGTGAGGTAGGCGACAAAATCAAAATTCTGGACGATCAGTTGCGTGAGGTCGAGGAAGAGCTGGAGGCCTTAATGCTGAGCATCCCAAATATCCCGCATGAAAGTGTTCCGGTAGGCGAAACAGAAGACGATAACGTTGAAATTCGCAAATGGGGCGAAGTCCGTGACTTTGAATTTGAAGCGAAGCCGCATTGGGAGATCGCTGATCATCTAAAAATTCTTGACTTTGACCGGGCAGGAAAAGTCACAGGCAGCCGGTTTGTTTTTTACAAAGGCTTGGGAGCACGCCTGGAGCGCGCATTGATGAGTTTTATGCTTGATTTACATGTCGATGAACATGGCTACAAGGAAATCCTTCCTCCGTACATGGTAAACCGTGCAAGTATGATGGGGACAGGACAGCTTCCTAAGTTTGAAGAGGATGCCTTTCGAATTGAAAGCGAAGATTACTTCCTAATCCCAACAGCCGAGGTGCCTGTCACGAATATGCATCGAGATGAAATCCTGAGCGCTGAAGAGCTGCCCGTAAATTACGCAGCATACAGTGCATGTTTCCGTTCAGAAGCAGGATCTGCCGGCCGGGATACACGCGGTTTAATTCGGCAGCATCAGTTCAACAAAGTCGAGTTGGTGAAGTTTGTGAAGCCAGAAGACTCTTATGACGAGCTGGAAAGGCTGACTGGACATGCGGAAAAAGTGCTTCAGTTGTTAGGTCTTCCATACCGAGTATTGAGCATGTGTTCGGCAGACCTTGGATTTACAGCCGCAAAAAAATATGATATCGAGGTATGGATTCCGAGTTATGGTACGTACAGGGAAATCTCTTCTTGCAGTAACTTTGAAAGCTTTCAGGCAAGACGAGCAAATATCCGGTTCCGACGTGAGCCAAAGGCAAAACCTGAACACGTGCATACACTGAATGGATCTGGCCTTGCGATTGGCCGAACAGTAGCTGCGATTCTCGAGAACTATCAGCAGGCGGACGGAAGTGTTATCATTCCGGAAGCACTGCGTCCATATATGGGCAACCGTGAAGTTATCGCTCCAGAATAAGATGATTAGATTGACCACCAATGAACCATTCCATTTGGGCAGGTTATGTACCTGCCCAAAAAAATTTGAAAGATAAGTTGACTCGTTTTTAAATACGTGGTATTATATTTCTTGTCTCGGAGGTATACCCAAGTCCGGCTGAAGGGATCGGTCTTGAAAACCGACAGGCGGGTAACACCGCGCGGGGGTTCGAATCCCTCTACCTCCTCCATCTATTTTTCAATTAAGCATTAACGCATAAAGCAATTTGGAGATTGTGTAAGAAAACCCGTTCCTTAAATGGTGCGGGTTTTTTTATATACTTAAAAAAAAACTGTAAACAAAACGGATTTTTCATCCGAGGTTGTCTACAGTTTGCGGGTTTATTTTTTTAGTAATTGTGTTTGTTTCATGTGCGAGGCAATCTTCTCGACGATTAGTTCAATGGACTCCGGAATGTTGAATAGATCGTAATCATTTATATTCAAGCGCAGCACAGGGCATGCGTTGAAGTTATTGATCCAGTCTTCATAGCGAACATGCATTTCTTCCCAATAACTAATCGGAGTCTGCTGTTCCATTGGGCGGCCTCTTAGCTTGATGCGGTCAAGAATATCGTCGATCGAACCTTCAAGATAGATGAGCAGGTCAGGATGAGGGAAATACGGAGTCATGACCATTGCGTCGAAAAGGCTTTTGTATGTTTCATAGTCTACCGGAGACATTGTTCCTTTTTCATAATGCATTTTTGCGAAAATGCCGGTATCTTCATAAATGGAACGATCCTGGATAAAACCGCCACCATATTCAAACATTCTTTTTTGTTCCTTGAAGCGCTCCGCGAGGAAGTATATTTGCAGGTGGAAGCTCCAGCGTTCAAAATCCGCATAAAACTTGTCAAGGTATGGATTTGTGTCCACCTTTTCAAGGGATGTCCGAAACCGGAGGGCATCTGCCAGAGCATTCGTCATCGTAGATTTGCCGACACCAACTGTGCCAGCAATCGTGATGACAGCATTGGCGGGGATATTGTATTTTGTTCTTAAATTCATGGTTGTACGCTCCCTTTGCTTAATGTTGCGCTTAGTTGGTCCATGATCAGCTGGAGATCTGTATCCTTATTGACAAAATCCAGGTCATCGCCGCTAAAACGGAGAACTGGGATGTCGGGATGGTCATGTTCAAATTGCCCCATTGCTTGCTCATAATCCAGCGATAATTGCTCTAAATATAAAGGACTGATGTTTTTTTCGACTGCGCGGCCGCGCAATTTGATGCGCTCAAGCAAGGTATCGAGGCTGGAATTAAGATAGATGATAACATTTGGTTTTGGCATATCCTTTGTTAAAATCTGATAGATATCTAAGTATTTTTTGTATTCCTGCTCGTTCAATGTACGCTGGGCGAAAATTAGATTTTTCATGATATGATAATCAGCTACTACAGGTTTATTTTGGCTGAGGTAATGCTCATTAATATCTCCAAGCTGCTTGTATCGATTGCAGAGGAAAAACATTTCTGTCTGAAAACTCCATTCTTCGATGTTGGCATAAAACTTCCCTAAAAATGGATTTTCATCGACGATTTCTTTTAAAAGTGCAAATTGGAATCGTTCGGAAATGGCTTTTGCCAATGATGTTTTGCCAATCCCAATCGGTCCTTCAACCGTTATAAAAGGTATTCCTTCCACAACATGTCCTCCCTCTCCGGTGCATCTGTATCTTTTTTCATTTCTATAAGTCGAATCACGCAGATTTCATTTTATCACACTAGTACACGGAATGGATATTCCCTATTTTGTCAAAAAAAGAAGACAGCCGCAACCTTCCTGCGCCTGTCTTCTTTTATCGGAAATTTATCTTTTTACAACGGTAAAATTTTCCTCAATGAGCAGCCAATTTTGCGGGAAAGACAATCCTAGCTTCCAATAGCTCATGCCTCGCAGGTTTAATTCTTTGATCAAGTCAAATTTTGCCTGAATGGAACGCGCATCCTCAAACCAGACTTCATGCTGTTTTCCATCTGTTGCTGTGTAGCGGAAAGTCGGGGCTTGAGCCTTTGCGTTATACTCGATCGCGACCTTATGTTCGAGTGCGATTTGGATGGCTTGCTGCGGACTGACAGCTCGGGCAATGGAACCCTGGACAAATGGCAGTGTCCAATCGTAACCATAAAGATTCTGGCCCATCATGATTTTCTGCGGAGGTATTTCACTCGCAGCATATTCCAGCACTTCGCGGACAGGGCCAATTGGGGATACTGCCTGGGCAGGTCCACCGCTATACCCCCATTCATAAGTCATGATGACAACGAAATCGACTATTTCCCCGTGCGCTTTATAGTCATGAGCTGTGTACCAGGCACCCGTCTGAGCTGCGCTTGTTTTAGGAGCTAATGCAGACGAAATAAACCAGCCTTCTTGTTTAAAACGATTTCTCGCTTTTCGCAGGAAAGTGTTATAGGCTTCCCGGTCTGCCGGCCGCAGAAATTCAAAATCAAAATGAATATCGCGGAAGCCATATTTTTTAGCTGTGGAAACAATATTGTTCAGGAATTTATTCTGAATAGCGAGATCATTCAGCAGGATACGGCCAAGCTGATCGCTGAACTGATCCTTTTCCTGATTGGTAATGACCATCATTAATATCGTATTGTTTGCCTCGGCGATCGCCGGAAAATGGTTTAAAAGCGGCTCCTTCAAAGTTCCATCACGCATCGCTTGAAAGCTGAAGGGAGCAAGGTATGTCAAATAAGGTGCTGCATCCCGTGCCGCTGTTTCTAGTTCGGGGGCGACCGTGTTCCCGCGAGGTTCTACATAGGCGTTGAATTCTGCATTAGACTTTGGCTGTTGAGGAAGATAGAGCCGGAAACCAACTGGGAGTATTTGGTTCATGGAAAGGGCGTTGATTCGGGCAAGCTCCTGGGGGGTGGTTCGAAACCTTCGGGAAATGGACCATAAGCTGTCTCCCGGCTGGACAAAATAGAAACTACCGATAATCGGGATGACTATTGCCTGACCAACGACCAGATTATTTGGGTTAGGCAGTTGGTTTGCCTCGGTAATATCGACAACAGCTGACCCGTACATTTGAGCAATCTGTGACAATGTTTGTCCTTGCTGTACTACATGGATTTGCATCTTCTTCCCTCCTTGGCAATTTAGCGCTACCACCATTGTATGAAGGAAGAAAAAGCAGTATGTTAGAAATTAAGCTTATAAGATGGGCTTGTATCGGCGGATAGGACATTTTTCATCATCGTCAGCGCATATTTGTTGTCCTCTTCATTATTTGAGGCAATGAAGTCCTCTGGAATGATGAGCTTGTATTCCCGCATATACGCGTCATTCGCAGTAAACAGCACACAAATATTCCCGGCGATTCCGGCGAGGACTACGGTATCTACTTTCAGCTGCTGAAGCAAAGTATGCAATGCGGTTCCATAAAAAGCGGAGTGCTTCGGCTTGATTAGGAAATAGTCATGGTTCTTTTCAGGGCTGATTTTTTTGATGATGTCCTCGCTTGTGTCATTCGTGCAATAATCGATAATTTTTTCAAAATCAGCCTGCCATAGATTATAATGGTCATTAATATAGATGACGGGCATGTCCTTTTCGTTGAAAAATTTCTTTAAGTTTACAATCGGATCGAGAATCTTTTTTGTATTTTTTGCAAGGGCTGTCCCTGCATCAAAATGAAAGTCATTAATCATATCGATGATTAACAGCGCAGTATTTGACATAGAATCATCCTCTCCTTTCCCTTATATTTTTACCGGAAGGGAATTATTAAACCAGTTGGAAAGAGAAAACAGCTAAGTGGAGGAAAAAATGGAATATACTCCAGATGAACAATATATGCTAGCAGCATTGGAAGAAGCAAAAAAAGCAAGGCAGATAGGCGAGGTGCCGATCGGTGCGGTCATCGTCTTGAACGGAGAGGTCATCGCCAAGGCGCATAATCTCCGCGAAACCAGACAAAGCTCAGTTGCCCACGCTGAGGTACTGGCGATAGAAGCCGCATGTAAGAAACTTGGCACATGGCGGCTTGAAGAAGCAACTCTCTACGTCACTCTGGAGCCTTGTCCGATGTGTGCCGGGGCCATCATGCTCTCGCGAGTGAACAAAGTAGTATACGGTGCGGCAGACCCAAAAGGAGGTTGTGCCGGCACTCTGATGAATCTTCTCGAGGATGAGCGATTCAATCATCAAAGTGAAGTGGTATCAGGTGTATTAAAAGCGGAATGTGGAGCATTGCTGTCTGATTTTTTTCGTAAGCTTCGAGAAGAGAAAAAGCAGAAGCGGAAACAGGCGAGACAGGAGTTAGAATAATATACAGGAATTGACAGCTGATAAACATTGATTTTTATTGGCATAGTTAGTATACTATGTATGTGTCCTTGAGGCACACCCAAATCTGGTTTCAATTTTGCCGTGCTAGTCGGGGAGGTAGCGGTGCCCTGTACCCGCAATCCGCTCTAGCGGGGATGAATCCCTTTCTGAGGCTGATTTACTGTAGGGCCTGCCTTAAGTAAGTGGTGTTGACGCCCGGGTCCTGCGCAATGGGAATCCATGAACCATGTCAGGTCCGGAAGGAAGCAGCATTAAGTGGACGCTCTCATGTGCCGCAGGGTTGCCTGGGCCGAGCTAACTGCTTGAGTTACGCTTATGGTATTCAGTCGATGGAAGGTGCACGGCAGTTACATATGATTTCATCGAACTCATCTCTTCTTATCGAGATGAGTTTTTTGTGTAAATGTCCGAAAAGTTGCGTTATAATAGGAAGGATTATACGAAGGGAGCGATGTCATTGGCCTACCAAGCATTATATCGTGTCTGGCGTCCACAGCAGTTCATTGATGTAGTCGGACAGGAACATATCACAACGACACTCCAAAACGCTCTTCTTCAACAAAAAACATCACATGCTTACCTTTTTTCCGGTCCGCGTGGGACTGGTAAAACGAGTGCTGCGAAAATTCTGGCAAAAGCGGTTAACTGTGAACAAGCACCGACAGCAGAGCCATGCAATGAATGCGATGCATGCCGGGGAATAACCGATGGATCGATTCCCGATGTAATGGAAATCGATGCTGCTTCCAACAATGGAGTAGAGGAGATTCGGGATATTCGGGATAAAGTAAAATATGCTCCTAACGTCGTAAAGTATAAAGTATATATCATTGATGAGGTCCATATGCTTTCCATCGGAGCTTTCAACGCCTTGCTGAAAACACTGGAAGAGCCTCCGAAGCATGTCATCTTTATTCTTGCTACGACTGAGCCCCATAAGATTCCACTCACGATCATTTCGCGATGCCAGCGATTTGATTTCAAGAGAATTACCGCGCAAGCCATTGTCGGCAGAATGAAGCAAATTGTTGAGGAATCTGCAGTGGATTGCGATGATACCGCCTTGCAAATCATTGCCAGGGCGGCAGAAGGCGGAATGCGTGATGCCTTAAGTCTGTTAGACCAGGCCATTTCGTTCAGCCAGGACCGAGTAACGATGGAAGATGCGCTCTCTGTAACAGGAACGGTATCACAGAACATCCTGAATCAGCTAGCGAAAGCGATTTATGAAAAAAATGCCGCTGCGGGACTGAGGGCATTGGACGAGCTGCTTTTACAAGGGAAAGACCCAGGAAGATTTATAGAAGACATGATTTTCTTTTACCGCGACATGCTCCTGTATAAGGCAGCACCAGCATTGGAAGAAGCGATGGAACGAGTCATGCTCGATCACGATTTTCAGGAACTTGCGAATCAAATAGAACCCGCACAATTATATGAATGGATGGAAGTCTTGAACAAAGCGCAGCAAGAAATGCGCTGGACGAACCATCCGCGTATATTCCTTGAAGTCGCGATCGTGAAACTATGCCAGCTCGATCAACAGAGGCAGACAAACAATGTACAGGTTGAACCTTTATTGAAGAGAATTGAACAGCTAGAAGAAAAATTGGCCGATTTTCAGCAAAATCCTGTTGCTGCACCAAGTGAACCTGCTGCTGCCAAGAAAGCATCTCGTCCGAACCGAAAGGGCTTCCGGGCACCAACCGGAAAAATCAATGAAGTGCTGAAAAATGCAACGAAGTCTAATCTTCAAGCCATTAAAGTGCGCTGGGGAGACTTGCTCGAGATGCTGGCTGCAAAGCAAATGCGTTCGCAGGCAGCACTTTTGAATGAAGCCGAACCGGTTGCTGCATCTGATGAGGCGGTCGTGATCAAATTCAAATATGAGATTCACTGTCAGATGGCAATGGAAAATACGAGGTTCACGGAAACCGTCAGTGTCGCGATGCAGGAATATGCAGGGAAAAGAATGCAGGTCATCGGTGTGCCGGAAGAACAGTGGCTTAAAATAAGGGAAAACTTTATCAGCCAGAGAGGCGATGGAGCAACAGAAGGGCAAGCTGCTGCCAGTGAAGACCCGCTGATTGCCGAAGCCAAGAAATTATTTGGCGATGAATTAATACAAATACAAGATTAAATTTGGAGGTATGTTTACATGATGCGAGGAAATGGTAATATGCAAAACATGATGAAGCAAATGCAAAAAATGCAAAAGAAAATGGAAGAAGCACAGGTTCAGTTAGGTGAAGAAAAAATTGAAGGTACCGCAGGCGGTGGAATGGTAACGGTTATCGTAACTGGCCATAAAGAAATCGTCGATGTCCAAATCAAACCTGAGGTCGTAGATCCAGATGATGTCGAAATGCTTCAGGATCTAGTGCTTGCTGCCACAAACGATGCATTGAAAAAAGCGGAAGAATTAACAAGCAAGACAATGGGGCAATTCACAAAAGGGATGAACCTTCCTGGGGGAATGTTCTAGGAGGAATGATTTAGAATGCATTATCCTGAACCAATATCAAAGCTGATCGACAGCTTTATGAAATTGCCAGGTATCGGCCCGAAAACAGCCGCTCGTCTGGCTTTTTTCATCTTAAGCATGAAGGAAGAAACCGTGTTGGATTTCGCTAAGGCTTTGGTAAGCGCGAAGCGCAATCTGTCTTATTGCTCTGTCTGCGGTCATATTACGGACCAGGACCCATGTTATATTTGCGAAGACCAGCGCCGTGACCGCACGATCCTCTGCGTCGTCCAGGACCCAAAGGACGTCATTGCAATGGAAAAAATGAAGGAATACAACGGACTGTACCATGTGCTCCATGGAGCGATTTCTCCAATGGATGGGATTGGACCAGAAGACATTAATATACCTGATTTGTTGAAAAGGCTTCAGGATGAAACTGTCCAGGAAGTCATTCTTGCCACGAACCCCAACATTGAAGGGGAAGCGACGGCAATGTACATCTCAAGGCTTCTTAAACCATCAGGAATCAAGGTTACAAGGATCGCCCATGGTCTACCAGTCGGAGGGGACCTGGAATACGCAGACGAAGTCACACTATCAAAAGCAATCGAAGGACGCCGGGAAGTTTAATTCAGAAGCGCTTTAATGGAGGACAATCATGTTATTTCGTAAAAAGAAATGGCTAAGAAAAGAATTTGATCAAAAACTCTTGGGGCAGCTGAACAGCATGAAGACGAACTGGAGTAATCAAAAGCGACTGGTTGAAAGAAGCTTTGATCCACCAGAAGAATTTATCACAGAAGCAAAGATTGCTGAAGCGAAATACTTCTTTCTATTTAAAGAAGCAAGGTATAGGAGAATCACGGTCAGATCAGAATAAATGCCATTAGTTCTTATTTCTATAACTTGTACATAAACTTGTAGAAGACATGGAAATAAGGAGGATAAGTATGGATCCTATAGTTGTCATTTCGGTTCTAGGCGGATTGATTCTGCTGCTGCTCATCATCGGCGCGCCGACAAAGCCGTTGCGTCTCATCGGACAGAGTGCGGTAAAAATCCTAATTGGAGCTCTTTTTCTATTCTTTCTTAACGCTTTTGGAACAAATTTTGGAATCTATGTGCCAATCAACATTGCAACTGCAACAGTCTCGGGATTGCTAGGAATACCAGGTGTATTCGCCCTAATTGCAATTCAGACTTGGATTATATAAGCAACGAACGCCGCTTCTTCTAAAGCGGCGTTTTCATTTTTAAGGCTTCTGATTAAAACAATTCATTTTTTTGAAAAAAATCTATTGACCAGAAAAGCAGAAGTTGTTATTATATAAAAGTTGCTGTTGAACAGCAGTTGATAACTTGTAAAAAAAGATGTTGACGAAATGACAGCAGCGTGATATATTATTAAAGTCGCTTCTGAGCGGCGCACACAAAATTGTTCTTTGAAAACTAAACAAACAAGCGTCA
>NZ_JXIQ01000033.1 GCF_000934845.1 Mesobacillus subterraneus | reverse complement strand
ATTGTTTGTTGACGCTTGTTTGTTTAGTTTTCAAAGAACAATTTTGTGTGCGCCGCTCAGAAGCGACTTTATAAATATAACATTTTCATTCTATTTATGTCAATAACTTTTTTTAAGAAGAATTTCATGAACATGGTTGTTTTGTCACTGACTTTGAAAATTATAGCAGGAAAATATCTAGAAAGCAATACCTATTCTCTATTAAATTTTAAAAAAGCTGGGCATACATAGCCAGCTTTTAATGGATGATCTCCTCGATATGTAAATATCTGTGTTTTTCTAAAGCAAGAATTTGCTTTGACTCTAGCAATTTTACTAGTGGCCTTGCTGGATTTTTTTCGTCTACAAAAATAATTTCTGCCGATTGTCCGTTAGAGAGGCGGATTTTCGTGCCAACCGAATAATTCATGATCGCTGTACTTAATGCCTTCAAAACGGTAATATCAAACTCTCCGAACAAATCTTCATTGATCGTTTCCAGCACTTTAAACGGGGAATGCTTTGGCTTGTAAATTCTTTCAGAAGTCATTGCGTGAAAGGAATCAGCCACTGCAAGAACTTTCGCATATGGGTGGATTCTGCTTGCCTTTTCGCCGAAAGGATAGCCGCTACCATCCATCCTTTCATGATGATGCAAAATGGCAAGCTTGGAAGTATCCTTCAGCAACGGGCTGTTTTTGACCATCTGATAACTGAAGGTTGGATGTTTTTTGATTTCCTCAAATTCCTCCACTGTTAAAGCGGTGCTTTTGTTCAGAAGGCTTGGACTGATTTTCGCCATGCCGCAATCCGATAAACATCCAGCAAGCGCGATTTGAGCCACTTCTCCTTTGCTGTAATTGATTTTTTTTGCGATGAACGCACTGATGATTCCTACCGCCAAAGGGTGATCATACAGATATTCCGTCTTGCTGGTATAATGATGCAGATGGAATATATCCGCCGAATTCATATCAGTTTGCTCAATAAGCGGCAAAACGATCGATCTTAGTTTGGCAATATTAATTGGCATCCCTGATTGCCAAGAAATGAATTCTTTCTTAAATTCCTGCTTGGCCTGTAAAAACAAACCAACAAACGTTCGATCAGGCTTGTCGTCATCCACACTATCTTTTCCGGTTGTTGGAGTTGAGTACGGCATTCCATTTACAAGTGTTTTCTCTACATTCACTTCTTTCACCAGGAAAATTTTCAAAATATTGATTAGATGCTCTGATAAAACAGTGTTCTTGCTCATGATGGGTCTATTCGTTTTACTTAGAACATCTTCAGTGAGGATACTGCCCTCTCTTAAGTTATCTACTAGTACGCGCAAGGCCATCCCCTCCGGAATTTTTCATCTCTTACAAATATTTTACTTTATTTTACCAAAAAAGGGGAACACATTTTTGTGCTCCCCTAAAAAGTTTATTCTTCTTCTGGATCATTCGTTGTTTCTACTGCTTCACTGCTATCCTCATCTGGGGTAACGATTGCTTCCGCGTTCTCTTCCTCTTCCAGTTCTTCCGGCTTATCTTCTTCCTTGTCAACTTTCGCAACTGTCGAAACGTACTCATTTTCTGCTTTGTTGAGATTGATGAGTTTCACACCTTGTGTATTACGGCCTGTCATCGAGATAGAGCTTACCGGAATACGGATCAGCACACCTCCTGTAGTGATTAGCATCAGGTCTTCCTCTCCTGTCACGACTTTCATCGTTACAAGATCCCCATTCTTTTCAGTGATATTGCAAGTCTTGATTCCTTTTCCGCCTCGTCCTTGACTTCTGTATTCTTCGGAAGGTGTCCGTTTACCGTAACCGTTCTTGGTAACGACGAGGATTTCGGCACTTTCTTCAAGGACTTCCATACCGACGACTTCATCACCGGCGGAAAGACGGATCCCTTTTACTCCTGTGGCAGTACGGCCCATGGAACGGACATCTGTTTCAGGGAAGCGGATCAGCAAGCCAGCTTTGGTGCCGATGATCATTTCCTTGGTTCCGTCTGTCAGGCGAACAGAGATCAATTCATCCCCTTCACGCAGGTTCAAGGCAATCAGCCCGTTATTGCGTATATTCGCGAAGGAGGTAAGTGGAGAACGTTTCGAAATTCCTTCTTTCGTTGTGAAGAACAGATACCAGTCGTCCACGAATTCTGACACAGGGATGATGGCATTGACCCACTCACCCTTTTCGACTTCCAACAGATTAATGATCGGGATTCCTTTCGCTGTCCGGCTAAATTCCGGTATCTCATACCCCTTTGAACGATAAACCTTTCCCTTGTTTGAAAAGAAAAGAATGGTATCGTGAGTCGAGGTAGTAATTAAATGCTCGACGAAATCATCATCATTCGTTCCCATCCCCTGGATTCCGCGACCTCCGCGGCGCTGCGCCCTATATGTCGAAACAGGTAGGCGTTTCACGTACCCATTATGGGTGAGGGTAATGACAATGTTTTCACGAGGGATCAAATCCTCGTCCTCAATCATTTCAAGACCGCCTGAGACAATCTCCGTGCGGCGCTCATCTTTGAAGCGCTCTTTGATTTCCGTAAGCTCTTCCCGAATGATTTCGAGCACCTTTTCATTGTCGGCCAGGATCGCTTTTAGTTCGATAATCAACTGCATAAGGTTCTGAAATTCTTCCTCAATCTTTTCGCGTTCCAAACCTGTTAGTCTCTGCAATCGCATATCAAGTATGGCCTGAGCTTGCTTTTCCGATAGAGTAAACTGTGTCATCAAGCCTTCTCTGGCAATATCCGTCGTGCGCGAGCTTCTAATCAGCCTGATGACCGCATCAAGATTATCAAGTGCGATTCGCAGCCCTTCGAGAATATGGGCACGCGCTTCCGCCTTCCGAAGTTCAAATTCTGTGCGTCGGCGAATGACGACAACCTGGTGATCCAGATAATAGGTTAAACATTGCTTCAAGTTCAGAACCTTTGGCTGTCCATCGACTAAAGCAAGCAGGTTGATCCCAAAGCTTGTCTGCATGGCGGTTTGTTTATACAGATTATTTAAAAGGACATTGGCATTCGCATCCTTGCGAACTTCAATGACAACCCTCATTCCTTTACGGTCCGATTCATCCCGCAAGTCAGTGATGCCGTCTAGCCTTTTATCGCGGACTAATTCAGCAATTTTCTCAATTAGCTTTGCTTTATTAACCTGGTAGGGCAGTTCCCTGACGATAATGACTTCCTTGCCGTTTGATTTTTGTTCCATTTCAACCTTCGCCCGCAAGGTAATCGACCCGCGGCCGGTTTCATAAGCTTTCCGAATTCCGCTGCGACCTAAAATTAAGCCTGCTGTCGGGAAATCGGGTCCAGTGATGATTTCCATCAATTCCATGATGCTCATATCAGGATCCTTGCTAATTGCCAGTACTCCATCTATTACTTCGCCGAGCTGGTGAGGGGGGATGTTCGTCGCCATTCCGACCGCAATCCCAGAAGTACCATTGACGAGAAGGTTTGGGAACCTCGATGGCATGACCATTGGCTCTCTTTCAGAACCGTCATAATTGTCCTGATAATCAATGGTATCTTTGTTGATATCACGCAACAGCTCCATCGAGATCTTTGACATCCGTGCTTCTGTATAACGCATTGCAGCCGCGGCGTCGCCATCGACAGAACCAAAATTCCCATGGCCATCGACTAGCATGTAGCGGTAGTTGAAATTCTGGGCCATACGGACCATCGTATCGTATACAGCAGAGTCACCATGCGGGTGGTATTTACCGATGACTTCTCCAACGATCCGCGCCGATTTTTTATACGCTTTGTCTGAGTGCATGCCGAGATCATGCATCGCATATAGAATCCTTCTATGTACTGGCTTTAAGCCGTCACGGACATCTGGAAGCGCACGAGCTACGATGACACTCATGGCATAATCCAGAAAGGATGAACGCATTTCCTGGCTAATATTAATTTCTTTTACACGATCGTTTGGTGTCTCAGCCATTTAAGAGAAACCTCCTTTAGTCGAAAAGCACAAGCGCCTGAATAGGCGCCAATGCTAAACACTAATTTAGTTTTCAAAACTTTTTTATATGTCCAGGTTTTTTACATAACGAGCATTTTGCTCAATGAAATTGCGGCGCGGTTCTACCTTATCACCCATGAGGATTTCAAAGGTCTCATCTGATTCGATCGCGTCTTCAAGGCTTACCTGGAGCAATGTCCGTGTCTCAGGGTTCATTGTCGTATCCCAAAGCTGCTCTGGGTTCATCTCGCCGAGACCCTTATAGCGCTGCATGCCTGGTTTCGGATGCTGCGGAAGCTCTGCGAGAATCTGTTCAAGCTGTTTGTCGTTATAAGCATACTCAATTTTTTTGCCCTGCTGAATTTTGTATAATGGGGGCTGAGCAATATAAATGTAACCAGCTTCGAGAATTTTTCTCATATACCGGTAGAAAAACGTCAATAATAAAGTACGGATATGGGCGCCATCCACATCAGCATCAGTCATGATTACAATTTTATGATATCGAGCTTTAGAAAGGTCGAAGTCTTCGCCAATTCCTGTTCCAATTGCTGTAATGATTGCTCTTACTTCGTTATTGGACAGGATTTTATCTAAACGCGACTTTTCGACGTTCAAGATTTTCCCTCGCAATGGCAGGATTGCCTGGAAGTGACGGTCTCGTCCCTGCTTGGCGGAACCGCCCGCGGAGTCCCCTTCTACGACATATATTTCACTGATTGCTGGGTCCTTTGAAGAGCAGTCCGCAAGCTTTCCTGGCAGACTGGAGATCTCAAGCGCACTCTTTCTTCTCGTCAACTCACGCGCTTTTTTTGCCGCGAGTCTGGCTCTTGCCGCCATAAGCCCTTTTTCGACGATTTTACGGGCAACCGCAGGATTTTCCAGCATGAACTTTTCAAAGTGCTCGGAAAACAGGGTGTCAGTCACAGTCCGTACTTCGGAATTTCCTAGTTTTGTTTTCGTCTGGCCTTCAAATTGAGGATCTGGATGCTTAACAGACACGATTGCTGTTATGCCCTCCCGAACATCATCTCCTGAAAGGTTGGAGTCATTATCTTTAAAAACGCCTTGCTTACGGGCATAATCATTGATCACACGAGTCAATGCAGTTTTAAAACCAAATTCGTGTGTTCCACCCTCATAGGTGTGAATATTATTCGCAAAAGAATAAATATTTCCAGTGTAGCTATCGTTATATTGGAGAGCGACCTCGATCGTGATTCCATCCTTTTCACCCTCAATAAAGATTGGTTCTTCATGGAGTACTTCTCTCGTGCGGTTTAAATGCTCAACATATGATTTAATTCCACCTTCATAGTAGTACTCATTCCGTCTGCCTTCGCCGCGTTTGTCCTCAATGGTAATCTTAAGGGCCTTATTCAGAAAGGCAAGCTCACGCAAACGGGTTGCGAGAATATCATACTCAAATTCCAGCGTTTCGGTGAAAATCTGTGGGTCGGGCTTAAAATGGGTTGTTGTGCCTGTATAATCCGTTTCGCCAATGACCTTCAGAGGTTCCCCAACAGCGCCTCGTTCGAATTTTTGATAATGAATTTTGCCATCACGATGGACAAATACCTCCAAATACATAGACAGGGCATTGACAACGGAGGCACCAACACCGTGCAGCCCGCCAGATACCTTATACCCTCCGCCGCCGAACTTGCCGCCGGCATGAAGAATCGTCATGATAACCTCCACCGCTGGCCTTCCCATTTTTTCATGAATACCGACTGGAATCCCGCGGCCATTATCCTTGACAGTAATACTGTTATCTTCTTCGATAATGACGTTTATTTCATCACAAAAGCCAGCAAGCGCTTCGTCTATACTATTATCGACGATTTCCCAGACAAGATGGTGCAAGCCTTTTCCACTCGTTGACCCAATATACATCCCTGGACGTTTGCGTACTGCTTCAAGGCCTTCAAGCACTTGTATCTGACTTTCATCATACGCTTGTCCCTGCATAGATTTTTGTTCCTCCATTGCCATATCGATCACCTACACTTTCCAGTTACCTCATCATTTTTATAAAAATAGTGCTGTTCCACAGGAATGTAACCTGGGACACTAAACTGAAAATCCATGGGCCATTTTGCATTGTTTTTCGACATTTTTTTTTGCAAAACGCCAATCTATTCAAACTCCTGAACGGATGATTTTTGTGAGCGTTTCTTCAAAGTCCCTGACGCCAGCGGGGAATAATAAATTTGGTTGTCTGTAACGATGATGGATTTGATGGACCCTTTAGTCAGTTGGACAATCTCCCTGTCCTGCTTTTCGATGAATTCTTCCATGAACATGGAGAAACTGACACTTTCCATCGCGATAATTGCAATAATATCTTTCGTCCTGACAAGGACCTCTTCCCCAACATGCATATACATCAAATTCCACCTCATTGGATTCTTGACATTTCCCCGGTCTTCACGTTATAAGTGGCCGCTTCTCTTAATGTCTTATGGTCAATCCCATCCACACTGGTGGTGGTGACAAAGGTTTGAACTTTCCCTTGGATGGTATTTAATAAATGGGATTGGCGATAATCATCCAACTCTGACAGGACATCGTCCAGCAGGAGAATCGGATACTCCCCGATCTCAGCGTGAATTAATTCGATTTCGGCCAATTTCACCGAAAGCGCGGTTGTTCGCTGCTGTCCTTGGGATCCAAAGGTCTGGACATCTCGGCCATTGACAACAAATTGCAGATCGTCCCGGTGCGGACCGAACATGGTAGTTCCCCGGTCAATCTCTCTCGTCTTTATTTTAGCAAATTTTTCTTCATACACTGCTATCATTTTCGACAAATCATCCCCTTCTGATACGTCCGCAGATGGTTTATAGATGATTTTCAATTCTTCCAGTCCTCTTGAAATTCCCTGGTGGATCGGCACTGCCCATTGTTCAAGCAAATTCAGAAATTCAAACCGTTTTACTATGATTCTTGCAGCAGCCTGGATAAATTGTTCGGTCAGGATTTCCAGCATCGTGTGGTCAGTCGTTTTTTTAATTTGCAGCTGCCTAAGCAAATGATTCCGCTGCAGAAGGATTTTATTGTACTGGCTGATGTCATGCAAATAGACTGCCGAAACCTGTCCTATTTCCATATCGACAAATCGTCTTCTTACCTGTGGACTTCCCTTTACAAGGTTCAAGTCCTCTGGTGCAAACATGACGACATTCATGTTGCCAACATACTGGCTAAGCCTGCGCTGTTCCAGATGATTGACTTTCGCTTTTTTGCCTTTTTTGGAAATGACAAGCTGCATTGGCAGCGATCCGTTGTTTTTTTTAATCCGTCCCTCTATTTTAGCATATTCTTCGTCCCAGCGAATCAAATCTTTATCATTGGAGGTTCGATGTGATTTTGCCATTGCCAATACATAGATCGATTCCATCACATTGGTCTTCCCTTGGGCGTTTTCGCCGAGGATGACATTGACCTTGTTTTCAAATATTGCCTCTAATCCTTGATAGTTGCGGTAATTCCTTAATTGCAGTTGCTCTATATACATGAACAGTTCATCCTCTGGATTATTGCGTTATGCTGAACTCGCCCATACCCGGAATCGATACCCTGTCTCCGGCACGAAGCTTTCTGCCTCTTCGCTGATCTTGTTCACCATTGATAAAAACATCGTGTTCACTTAAAAACCATTTCGCCATTCCACCTGATGGAATCACATCGGCTAATTTAAGGAACTGGCCAAGCGTAATATATTCCGTATCAATTTTTATCTCCTCATTCACGATTCGCACCCTTTTCTTCCAAAAGGAATCAATACTTTATTTTACTAAATATATCCCATAGAAACAAATGATCTTATTAAAAAACCACCAGCAATAACTGGTGGTGGTCTGGATTTAGTAAGTTCTTACCGGCAGGATCAACTGCAGGATAGAGTCATCATGCAGGGGGCGAATGACGAATGGCCTCATCGCGCCTGTAAAGCTGATCTGGATTTCTGAACCCTCTAATGCTTTTAGCGCGTCCATCATATATTTTGCGCTGAAAGAAATTTTCAGTTCTTCTCCGGCGATGGACTGGCTAGGAATTTCTTCGACAACCGTTCCGATTTCTGGTGTGATGGAGGAAATTTCAATTGCTCCGCCATCGATTGTCGCAAGTTTGACGACATTGTTCCGTCCCTCTTTTGCAAGCAAAGACGCACGATCAATAGCATTAAGAAATTGTTTTGTAACCACGACAACCTCCGTTTTGCTTTCATTCGGAATCAGTCTTCCTGTGTCAGGATAGTTTCCTTCTAGCAATCTGGAGAAGAATAACAGGTGTTTGGCTTTAAATAAAACCTGGTTTTCTGTGATGACAATATCGACTAAATCGGAGCTGTCATCCAGGATTTTGATTAATTCATTCAAGCTTTTGCCCGGGATCACCACATTATAGCTTTCAGTATTCCCAGCTTCAATCTCAGCTTTTCGCAATGCCAATCTGTGGCTATCTGTTGCAATACAGATCAGTTCATTGTTTTCGACCTTCCAGTTGACACCTGTCAAGATCGGGCGTGTTTCTGACGTGGACACTGAAAAGACAGTCTGGCGAATCAACCCTTTTAATAAGTTTGTCGGAATCTTAAAAATATGTTCTTCTAAAATTTGCGGGAGATGTGGATATTCTTCTGCATCAAGGCCGTTAAGTTTGAATTCAGATTTGCCGGATCGGATGACGGTTTGCAGATTTGGTTGGACTTCTATTTCTACAATGTCTGTAGGAAGTTTTTTAATGATTTCGCTAAAGAAACGCGCCTGCAGAACAATCGATCCTCGCTGTTTGATTTCAACGATTTCATCACCTTCTAGTTCTTTTTGAATAAAAGATTCGATCGAAATATCGGAATCGCTGCCTGTAAGTGTGACACCTTCTTCATGTGCAACAATTTTAATGCCAGTCAGTATCGGAATAGTCGTTCTGCTTGTTACTGCCTTCATGACATCCTGGACGCTTTGCAGAAGATAATCCCGCTGGATTATAAATTTCATTTTTTCCCCTCCATTTTGGTATCTTTTTGTTGTTTATGCATATATTAATATGTTTAAAAAAGTAATAGAAGTACTAGTAGGGCCTGTGGATTTGTGGATAAGTGAGCTAAGCAAAGGAAACACAGCCTATCCACATGTGGATAGGCTGTGTGCAACCAGGGATGAGTTATTCACATTATCCTAAACCCTTAATTGTTGATTGATATCTTTAATTTGCCTTTGCAGATTTGGATCGGTTGTGATCAACCTGGAAATTTTCTCATGGGCATGGATGACCGTTGTATGATCACGGCCACCAAATTCTTCGCCAATTTTCGGAAGCGAGAAATCCGTCAATTCTCTTGAAAGGTACATGGCGATTTGCCTTGGATAAGCGACAGATTTAGTTCGTTTCTTTGCTTTAAAATCCTCGAGCTTAATATTAAAATGCTGTCCTACAACCCGTTGAATATCCAGAATCGTAATCACTTTAGGCTTCGAGCTCGGAATAATGTCTTTTAAAGCCTCGGCTGCCAGGTCTGCGTTAATATCTTTATTAATGAGTGAAGAATATGCGACAACCCGGATCAAGGCTCCCTCTAGTTCACGGATGTTGGAGTCAATCTGATTGGCGATATATAGCATGACTTCATTCGGAATATCCAATCCCTCTGCTTTTGCCTTTTTGCGGAGGATCGCGATTCGTGTCTCTAAGTCAGGCGGCGTAATATCGGTGATTAAGCCCCATTCGAAACGGGATCTCAACCTGTCCTCAAGAGTTGGAATTTCTTTTGGAGGACGGTCACTTGAAATGACTATCTGTTTGCTTTCCTCATGTAAGGTATTGAAGGTATGGAAAAATTCCTCTTGTGTTTGTTCTTTCCCAGCCAAAAACTGAATATCATCAATTAGCAGGACATCAACATTGCGATATTTATCGCGGAAATCCCCTGCTCTGTTGTCCCTGATTGAATTAATGAATTCATTCGTGAATTTTTCAGATGACAAATAAACCACTTTCGCATTCGGATTATGATCTTGAACATAGTGCCCAATTGCATGCATCAAATGGGTTTTTCCAAGTCCGACTCCCCCATAAATGAATAATGGATTGTAAGCTTTTGCCGGTGCCTCAGCTACTGCAAGCGATGCTGCGTGGGCGAAACGATTGCCTGAACCAATGACAAAAGTATCGAATGTATACTTTGGGTTCAGCATGCTGACTGGTAAATCTGGCATTTCCTCATCCCTCTTAACCCTTCTTGGCGGCAAGTGTATATCAAGATCTTCTTGATTTTGGTTTTGGGGAATAATGAATTTAACAGCCAGCTCTTCACCCGTTATTTCGTATAAAATTCCGCTAATGAGCTGGGAATAGCGTTCTTCCAGCCAATCGCGTGCAAACTCATTCGGTGCTGTAATCGTAAGGACATCTCCTTGGAGCGAATGGGCTTTTGTTGATTTTAACCATGTATCATAACTTGGCTTGCTGATCTTTTTCTCAATTTTCATGAGAGCATTATTCCAGAGATCTGCAATATTCTCCAATAATTTCCCCTCCTTTTCTGTCATTTTTCTCTCTATGTTTGGCTTCATGGGCAAATTGCTTTTGACAACGAGCCGTTAGGCCATCAGCATCGAAAAGCATAAAACGAAAGGGTATACCTGCTGTACAACCCCTGATTAAGAAATATACGAAACTATGATTGTGGAAAAATATATAATAAGGAAGATAAGGAGCTTTTCGACAAAATCCACTATCTGTGGACAAACTTTTACAACAGCCCTGAATAACCTATCCACAGCTTATCCACACTTTGTGGATAAGTGTATTTTGGTCATCAAAAAATTAAGAGTGAAAACACAAATATAATAGCAGATAATCCAGCATGGTGCAACGCTTATTCAATAATTATCCACAATGGACCCAATCTGTGGAGTGAAATTGTCCACAGCCAGCTAACTTGTGTAAAAGCTGTTAAAATGGGTTGTGGATAATAAAAAAGCTGTCGTTTTTTGTCCACAGGTTGAAAAGCGGAAGCGCCTTGGTCAGCCCCGACAAGCGCTGCTCGCCAAAACACCACGTCGTCCTGTGGCTGGCGGGTCAGCACGTCCTGTGCCTCGGAGAGCCGAATCGGTGAAGTTGTTTTACGAAGCATAGATCGCCACTTGACAAATAATACCGGCTTCCTTATAATTACAAAGACTGTCTGTAACAGCTATTCCTCAGGGAGGTGTAACATATATGAAACGTACTTATCAACCTAATAAACGTAAACACAGCAAAGTTCACGGATTTCGTGCTCGCATGAGCAGTGCAAATGGCCGTAAGGTTCTTGCTCGTCGTCGTCGCAAAGGAAGAAAAGTTTTATCAGCCTAGGCCACTGAAATGTCAGTGGTCTTTTTTCTCTTTTGGCATTTACAAGTCAGGGAACTGGATCTACTGGTGAATGAGCTTTAACGGATTGGTTGCAAAAAGAATCCGACTGATATAAGTTCCCGATCCATAGAGAGATGAAGGTGATTGAATGAAAAAAGAATACAGTGTGAAAAAAAATAAAGAATTCCAAGAGGCTTTTAAAAAGGGAAGGTCGGTTGCTAACCGGCAATTTGTCGTTTATATTTTGAAAAAACCGGAGCAGGAAAAATTCCGCATCGGCCTGTCAGTCAGCAAAAAAATCGGCAACGCCGTCATGCGCAACCAGATTAAACGGTATATCCGGCAATCTTTCCATGAATTACACGACCAGGTCCAAACTGGCAATGATTACATCATCATCGCCCGGAAGCCTACTGCCGAAATGAACATGCATGAGGTTAAGAAAAGCTTAGAGCATGTTTTGAAGGTCGGAAAGGTTTTGAAGATACTGAAACCTGGAGAGAATAGTTGAGGAAAAAATATTTGCCGAATTGCATTTTTTAAAAGCGCTTCCCGATAAAAGATGGTAAAATACTTTTGATTGCATGTTGCAGCCAAGGGATAATGCACAGTAAATTTGGGACAACTTTTGAAAATAAATGGAGCGTATTGGGAAGTTAGGAGGAAAAGAAGCTTGAAAAAAAGAATCTTATTGATATTGGGCTTGGTGCTAGTGGTGTCATTGCTGACGGGCTGTACAGAGTACAACCAGCCAATTACTCCAGATAGCAAGGGTTTCTGGAACGAGTACATAGTCTATCCATTATCTATGCTGATCGTGAAAATGGCTGAATGGCTCGGAGGCAGTTTTGGATTATCCATAATCGCGGTTACGTTGCTGATCCGTTTTGCGATTCTGCCGCTAATGATTAAGCAAACGAAAAGCTCTAAAGCAATGCAGGCGTTGCAGCCGGAAATGCAGAAACTGAAGGAAAAATACAGTTCAAAGGACCAAAAGACACAGCAAAAGCTGCAGCAAGAAACGATGGCACTTTTTCAGCAACATGGTGTTAATCCGCTTTCAGGCTGTTTTCCGCTGATTGTCCAGATGCCGATTTTGATTGGTTTCTACCATGCGATTTCAAGAACGAGAGAGATTGCCGAGCATAATTTCTTATGGTTCGACCTTGGTGTAGCAGATCCATTTTATATTCTGCCAGTTGTTGCAGGTATCACTACTTTCATTCAGCAAAAAATGATGATGGCTGGTCAGGAAGGCAATCCGCAAATGGCGATGATGCTTTGGTTAATGCCTATCATGATCGTTGTATTCGCAATCAACTTCCCAGCAGCTCTTTCCTTATACTGGGTAGTAGGTAACTTATTTATGATTGGTCAAACATACTTTATAAAAGGGCCGGATCTGAAAAAAACGAAGGCTGCCGGCAATGCGGGAGGAGCAAAAAAGTGAAACAGGTAACTGCTACAGGACAAAATGTCGACGAAGCAGTAGAATCCGCTTTAGCTCAATTAAAGACAACGAAAGACCGCACAGAAATTGATGTAATTGATGAAGGCAAAAAGGGGATTTTCGGAATTTTTGGCACACGTCCGGCTGTCGTCAAAGTAACGGTCAAGATCGATGCTGTGGAGGAAGCCGTAACTTATTTGAAATCGGTTAGCGAAAAAATGGGAGCATCTATTAACGTAGATGTAAAAAAAGACGGAAAAATCGTCTTATTGACGATGTCAGGTGAAAAAATTGCTTTGCTAATTGGAAAAAGAGGACAAACCTTGAATTCCCTGCAGTTTTTAACGCAGCTTGTAGTCAATCGATATTCTGATCAGTACGCTACTGTATTGCTTGATGCGGAAGACTACCGTCAACGCCGGAATGACACCCTCATTCAGCTTGCGGAACGCCTGGCACAAAAAGCAGTAAGAACCGGGCAAAACGTCGCGCTGGAACCAATGCCCTCCTATGAACGCAAAGTGATTCATACTGCCTTGATGTCAAATAAAAAAATCAAAACTTATTCCGATGGCACCGAGCCACACAGGCATATCGTAATTTCGCCGTCCAAATAAAGAATTTCAACCCGAACCTCATCACAGGATCGGGTTTTTTGTTGTTATTTTTAGAAAAAATGGACAGGCCAGCGAGATTTCGATTAGAAATAGCAAATTCAGAGCATGATTTTGGCTGATAATAATCCGCATCTTTGTTTATTGGCGATTTCTTCGCTTTATTGGCGATAAATTTATTTTATTGGCGATTACGAGCTGTTTATTGGCGAAAATCTTTTTTTATTGGCGACTTGGAAATTTTCTTAGTTTTTTTCCAATTCATCATCAGATCCTCTACACAAATCGGCAAGATAGTTTTCCACATCGTAAAATTTCCTCATTTGGTTTTATTGTTATTCACATGTGGATAAGTTAAAATGAATACAGTTTATTTTATGCACTGTGGATAATGTTGACGGAGAAGATGCCTTTCTTTTTTTCGCTAAACAAATGTGGTATTCTAGTAATTTGCAGAAATCAAACTTTATATATATTTTTTTTAAAAAAGGCGAGGTGAAGCATGTGGAATTTGATACGATTGCGGCTATTTCTACGCCGATGGGAGAAGGAGCGATAGCGATTGTGCGGTTAAGCGGGGATCAGGCTGTTGAGATTGCTGACAGCTTGTTCAAAGGTGTCGGCAGCAAGCGGCTAAGCGAGGCGGCTACGCACACGATTCATTATGGCCATCTGATCGACCCGAAAACTGGACAAGTTGCTGAAGAGGTGATGGTCTCGGTCATGAAGGGTCCGAAAACGTTCACGAAAGAAGACGTAATCGAAATCAACTGCCATGGGGGGCTTGTTTCGGTAAACCGTGTGCTCCAGCTTGTCCTGAATCAGGGTGCGAGACTTGCGGAGCCAGGGGAATTTACAAAACGAGCTTTTTTAAATGGACGGATCGACCTTTCGCAGGCAGAGGCAGTCATTGATTTGATCAGAGCGAAGACCGATCGTGCGATGAATATGGCACTTGGCCAGATGGAGGGGCGCTTATCGAGACTGATCCAAAAGCTGCGTCAGGAAATTCTTGAGATACTCGCACATGTTGAGGTGAATATCGATTATCCGGAATATGAAGATGTCGAGGAAATGACGCATCAAATGCTGTTGGAAAAGGCGAAGTATGTAAAGGGAGAGCTCGAAAAGCTTTTGCAAACCTCGCAGCAGGGAAAAATCCTCAGGGAAGGAATTTCCACTGTCATTGTAGGACGACCGAATGTCGGAAAATCATCGTTATTGAATAGCCTTGTTCATGAAAATAAAGCAATTGTTACCGATATTCCTGGTACCACACGGGATGTCATTGAAGAATATGTCAATGTTCGCGGCGTTCCGTTACGGCTTCTTGATACAGCGGGAATCCGAGAGACGGAGGATATTGTTGAACGAATCGGGGTCGAGCGGTCAAGAAAAGTTCTGAAGGAAGCGGATTTAATTTTGCTCGTTCTGAACTATTCGGAAGAGCTCTCAGAAGAGGATCGGAACATCTTCAAAGCGGTCGAAGGCATGGATGTGATCGTGATTGTCAACAAAACCGATCTGCCGCAAAACATCAATTTGGAGGAAGTGAGGGAGCTTGCGAACGATTATTCCCTCGTGACAATCTCATTATTAGAAGACAAGGGTGTGGATCAGCTGGAAGAAGCGATTTCCAGTCTGTTCTTCTCCGGAGCGATTGAATCAGGGGATTTGACGTATGTTTCGAACAGTCGCCATATTGCCTTGCTCAGCCAGGCTGCTCATGCCATTGACGAAGCAATCAGCGGCGTTGAAATCGGAACGCCAATCGATATTGTTCAGATTGACTTGACTCGTTCGTGGGAGCTACTTGGGGAAATCATTGGGGAAAGTGTTCATGAAAGCTTGATTGACCAGTTATTTTCCCAGTTCTGTTTAGGAAAATAATCATAGGATTAAACAGCATAAAAGGAGGCAGCAGGATGGGGTATGAAGCCGGGAATTTTGATGTAGTGGTAGTGGGAGCTGGCCATGCGGGTGTGGAGGCAGCACTTGCGCCGGCACGAATGGGTGCCAAAACTGCGATGATTACCATTAACCTGGATATGATTGCGTTTATGCCTTGCAATCCGTCAATTGGCGGACCTGCCAAAGGAATCGTTGTGCGCGAAATTGACGCTCTTGGCGGCGAAATGGGCCGCAATATCGATAAAACCTATATCCAAATGAGAATGCTAAACACCGGCAAGGGCCCAGCAGTACGTGCCTTGCGGGCTCAAGCCGATAAATTCGCTTATCAGAATGAAATGAAAAAGACGCTCGAAAATCAAAACAACCTTTCCTTAATTCAGGGCATGGTAGAGCGATTGATTGTCGAAGACGGGGAATGCAAAGGGGTCATTACGAAAACCGGAGCCATTTATCGTGCGAAAACGGTCGTGATCACGACGGGGACGTATATGCGCGGGGAAATCATCCTCGGTGAGTTGAAATACTCTAGCGGACCGAATAACCAGCAGCCATCGATTAAGCTTTCAGAGCATTTGGAAGAGCTTGGCTTTGACCTTGTTCGCTTTAAAACGGGGACCCCGCCGCGAGTACACAGTGACTCAATTGATTATTCGAAAACAGAAATACAGCCTGGCGATGATGTTCACCGAGCCTTTTCCTATGAAACGACGAACTATATTACAGATCAGCTTCCTTGTTGGCTGACGTATACGAATGAGCAGACACATCAGCTGATAGATGACAATTTGCATCGCTCACCGATGTATTCCGGCATGATCAAGGGGACAGGCCCACGTTATTGCCCATCGATTGAGGATAAGGTTGTCCGTTTCCATGACAAGCCGCGCCATCAGATTTTCCTCGAGCCAGAAGGAAGGAACACTCAAGAAGTATATGTGCAGGGGCTGTCTACCAGCTTGCCAGAGGATGTCCAGCACAAGATTCTTCAGACGATCCCTGGGCTTGAAAAAGTTCAGATGATGCGTGCTGGCTATGCGATTGAGTATGATGCGATGGTGCCGACACAGCTATGGCCGACATTGGAAACAAAGCTGGTTAAGAATTTGTATACTGCTGGTCAAATCAATGGGACTTCAGGTTACGAAGAGGCGGCAGGACAAGGGATCATGGCTGGGATTAATGCCGGCAGAAAGGCTCTGGACAAGGAAGAAGTCATCCTTAGCCGTGCCGACGCCTATATTGGCGTCCTGATTGATGATCTTGTGACAAAGGGAACAAATGAACCATACCGCCTGCTGACGTCAAGAGCGGAATACCGCCTGTTGCTGCGCCATGACAATGCTGACCTGCGCTTAACGGAAAAAGGATATGAAATCGGTCTGATCACAGAGGAACGCTACCATAAGTTTCTGGTGAAAAAAAAGGCAATCGAAGCGGAGAAGAAACGGCTGCAGTCCATCATCATCAAACCGTCAGCTGAGGTTCAGGAATGGATCCGTACGCTTGGCGGCAGTGAATTGAAGGATGGAATCCGTGCTTCAGACCTTCTGAAACGCCCCGAAGTTTCTTATGAGCATATTAAACAGCTCGCACCTGCGGATGGAGAGCTCGAGTTTGAAATAGAAGAACAAACAGAAATCCAAATTAAATATGAGGGATATATTGAAAAATCGCTTCAGCAGGTGGAGAAGCTGAAGAAGATGGAAGATAAGAAAATCCCGGAAAATATCGACTATGATGCGATTTCTGGACTGGCAACGGAAGCGCGCCAAAAATTGAGAGAGGTCCAGCCATTGACGTTAGCACAGGCATCAAGAATCTCAGGTGTGAACCCTGCCGATCTTTCCATTCTGCTCGTGTATCTGGAACAGGGACGAATTGCACGAATCAAGTAGCAAGCACAGAAAGGGTTGGCTTATGAATACGGATCAATTTAAAGCATTGCTCGCTGAAAAGGGGATTGAGCTTTCCCAGAGGCAAATGGAGCAATATGAAATTTATTACCACCTGCTCGTTGAGTGGAATGAAAAAATGAATTTAACTACGATTACGGAAAAGCCGGATGTGTACTTGAAGCATTTTTATGATTCCGTTTCAGCTGCATTCTATTTTGATTTCCATAAGCCGCTAGATTTGTGCGATGTTGGCGCTGGAGCCGGCTTCCCGAGTATTCCAATTAAAATTGCTTTTCCGGAAATCAAGGTCACGATCGTCGATTCGCTGAACAAGCGGATTACATTCCTGGAACAGCTTTCGAAGACGCTCGGTCTTGAAGGGACAACCTTCATCCATGACCGCGCTGAAACATTCGGACAAAACCCGGGATATCGCGAAAAATATCAAGTAGTCATTGCGAGAGCGGTAGCAAGAATGTCTGTTTTGAGTGAACTTTGTCTCCCTCTTGTGAAGGTCGGCGGAACCTTCATCGCCATGAAAGGCAATCAGGCGGGAGAAGAACTGCTTGCTGGCGAAAAAGCGATCACGATACTTGGAGGAAAACTGGAATCCTCGCACTCTTTCACCTTGCCAGTCGAAGAAAGTGAACGCACTCTTTTCATCATAAACAAACAAAAGCCGACACCTAAAAAGTACCCTAGAAAACCAGGGACTCCTAATAAAACACCGATTGAGTAACGGCTTTCCATGCGTGAACCGAGCCTCTGGTAAAAGACTGGAAGAGACCGGAATTTCTACGCTTTTGCGGTTGCGCTTTTAGTCCTATTTTTAAAAATGAATTTAGTTTATAATAGAGTCAATAGGCAGGAACTTGTCATTTTTATAGAGAATGTATGAATAGGGAGTTCATAAAGGTGGTGTAGGGTGATGAAGCCTTCTTTTTCGCGCTTTTTTGGCATTGGGGAAAAGGAAAAAGAACGGAACCAGTTGGAAGAACCGAACCAAATAGAAGCTCAAACGGTCGAGGATATTGACATCATAGAAAATGAAGAAATAAAAAAAATTCCGATTGACCATATTATTCCAAATAGATACCAGCCAAGAACGGTTTTTGATGAGGAAAAGATTGAAGAATTGGCCCGTACCATTCACATACATGGAGTGATCCAGCCAATCGTTGTACGGGAATACGAGCAGGATCGATTTGAAATCATTGCTGGCGAACGCCGCTGGCGGGCTATGAAAAAGCTTGAATGGATAGAAGTTCCGGCAATCGTGAAAAACTTGTCTGATTCTGAAACAGCTTCTGTGGCCTTGATTGAAAATCTTCAGCGGGAGGAGCTGTCACCGATTGAAGAAGCAATGGCCTATGGGAAATTGCTAGAGTTGCACAATCTCACACAGGAAGCGCTGGCACAAAGGCTTGGAAAAGGGCAATCGACTGTGGCAAATAAGCTTAGGCTGCTAAAGCTCCCAGAAGAAGTCCAGGATGCCCTTTTAAATAAATGGATTACAGAGCGCCATGCACGTTCGCTTATTCCATTGAAAAACCCGGAATTACAGGTGCAGGTGCTCGCAGAGGTCATCGAAAAATCGCTTAATGTTAAACAAACAGAAGAACGTGTCGTCAAGCTCTTGAGTCACGGGGAGGAAAAGCCAAAACCGAAGCGAAAAGCATTCAGCAATGATATGAGGATTGCCGTCAATACAATCCGTCAATCGCTAACGATGGTTTCCGACAGCGGCATCCGTCTCGACTCAGAGGAAGAGGAATTTGAAGAATTTTATCAATTCACGATCCGGATTCCAAAAACAAAAAAATAGAGAATGTCACCTATAGGCAGGACGCTCGAATGTTCCCCTATAGGTGTTTTTTTGTATTCTTTTCACAGGGTGATTTCTTTTTTACAAAAATTCGATCAAGTACCTGTTTTCATGATAAAATAAAGAACATGATCGCTTTTTTCCGGGACTTTGCGGAAAAAAGCGTATTTTATGAATGGATCTATGCTTGGGAAAAGCTGAATAGAATTTTTACTGGTTTGAAAGAAGGTGACAAGGTGGGAAAAATCCTTGCGATTGCGAATCAAAAGGGTGGCGTTGGCAAGACGACGACATCGGTGAATCTTGGTGCATGCTTGGCATACATTGGGAAAAAGGTGCTGCTTGTCGATACAGATCCTCAAGGGAATGCGACGAGCGGAGTAGGCATAGAAAAAGCAGATGTGGAACAATGCATTTATGATGTGCTGGTAGATGATGTAGAGGCGGGTAAGGTGATCCTTCCTACTGCAGTTGAGAATCTTTATACAGTGCCTGCGACCATCCAGCTGGCTGGGGCGGAAATTGAACTTGTTCCTACCATTTCGAGAGAGGTTCGCCTGAAGCGGGCGCTCGAGGAAGTGAAGGACCGTTTTGATTATATTATTATCGATTGTCCACCATCACTTGGACTATTGACTCTGAATGCATTGACGGCTTCGGATTCAGTGATCATTCCGGTCCAATGCGAATATTATGCGCTTGAAGGACTGAGCCAGCTTCTGAATACGGTTCGGCTTGTGCAGAAGCATTTGAACCATGATTTGAAAATAGAAGGGGTCCTGCTGACGATGCTGGACGCACGTACAAATCTCGGTCTGCAAGTGATTGAGGAAGTGAAGAAGTATTTCCAGGATAAGGTTTACCAGACGATCATTCCTAGGAATGTCCGTCTAAGTGAAGCACCAAGCCATGGAGAGCCGATTATCATTTATGATCCGAAATCCCGCGGAGCAGAGGTTTATTTAGATCTTGCAAAGGAAGTGGTTGCAAATGGCTAGAGGCTTAGGGAAGGGATTAGATGCATTTTTCAACATGGAAGCAGAAAGGGAAGAAAAGGTCCAGGAAATAAGCATCAAGGAAATTAGACCAAATCCATACCAACCACGAAAAGTTTTTGATCCGGCTGCAATCAAGGAATTGCAGCTTTCGATCCAGGAGCATGGAATCTTACAGCCAATCATTTTAAGGAAAACGATTAAAGGCTATGAAATCGTAGTAGGGGAAAGACGGTATCGGGCTGCAAAAGAAGCCGGTTTGGAAACCGTCCCCGCAGTTGTCCGTGATCTGACTGAACAGCAAATGATGGAGCTTGCCGTGCTCGAAAACCTACAGCGTGAAGACTTGAATCCGATCGAAGAAGGAATTGCCTATCAAACGTTGATCGAGAAACTCAAGCTGACACAGGAAGAATTGGCGAAAAGACTTGGAAAAAGCCGGCCGCATCTGGCAAACCATATCCGGTTGCTGTCGCTGCCACCAAAAATTCAGCAACTTATTTCAGAAGGAAAAATCTCTATGGGACACGGCCGCGCACTCCTTGGCTTAAGAAAGAAAGACAAGCTGTCTGTCCTGGTCGATAAAATCCTTAAGGATGGCATGAATGTTCGCCAGCTGGAACAACTCATCCAGGATATGAATAGGCTTGTTCCACGTGAAACAAAAAGAAAAAAAGAGACGAAGGACCTATTCATCAAGGAGCGGGAAACCTCGCTTCGTGAACGCTTTGGAACTACAGTTTCCATCAAGCAATCCAAAAACAAAGGAAAAATTGAAATTGAATTTTTTTCAAAAGATGATCTGGAACGGATTCTTGAACTATTAGACAATCAAAATTCCTAAGCTATCATTTTGATGGCTTAATTTTTTTACATTGGCTTTTGTGCAAGCCAACTAATACGGAAAATGGGTGAGTGAAATGTTTCTACTTGGCACCATGGTGAATGGATTATTGATTATCATTGGAACATTATTGGGAAGGCTGCTAACAAAAATACCGGAAAATATGAAGGTAACCGTTATGCATGGCATTGCGCTTGCCGTTATCGTGCTTGGCCTGCAAATGGGCTTTAAGAGCGCAAATTATCTGATCGTCATCTTGAGTTTGGTGATCGGTGCTGTGCTAGGGGAAGCATGGAAGCTAGAGGAAAAGCTGAATGCAGTCGGGGACTGGCTGGAGAAGAAGATTGGCTCAAATGGTGAGAGCAGCATATCTCAAGGATTTGTTACTGCAACTTTGCTCTTTGTGATCGGGGCAATGGCTATTATCGGGGCACTCGATAGCGGCATTCGCGGGGATCATGATGTTTTGTATACGAAAGCGATCATTGATGGCTTCACGGCATTAATCCTGACCACAACACTTGGGATCGGAGTGATTTTTTCTGCAATCCCTGTCGTTATTTACCAGGGACTCATCGCCTTATTTGCCACGCAAATTGATAAGCTGATTCCACAGAGTTTGATGGACAGCTTCATTCTTGAGCTGACTGCAACAGGCGGCGTCATGATATTTGCCATCGGCTTGAATATGATTGGTCTGACAAAAATCAGGGTAGCGAATATTCTTCCTGGCATACTGGTGACGGCTGTCCTGGTGACCATTTCACACTATATGATCGGAATATAAGCAATAACGCCGGTAGGCAGATTCCCGGGCGTTATTTATATTCGTTATTCAACAATTGTAGGCTGGGCGGCTTCAAGGTCCCAGTTTACCTTTGGCCAATCCTGTTTCGCTGAACGCTGCTGGCTGCTCTTGTAAATACCATTTGCAATTGTTTTTGCCATTTTTAACACGAGGTTCAATCTTGTGTTCTGTAACACGAAGAACTCCATAAAACCGCTGACATTGACAATTCCTGTTATGTGCATATCGCCGACTTCGGGCAATTCCTTGTTCACACCGGCGCCTGGCTTGACTGGCCCGTTGCCAACCTGGATCGATCCGACGCTTTTCAAACGGCCAAGACAGGCGTCGATGCCAATAATGTATGGATTGAAGTGTTTTTGCTGGATTTCCGTTAGTTTGGCCTCCAAATTAACAGCATGGATTGGATCATCGAGCGTCCCGTACACTTGAAAGGGAGCAATATCTTTTTCTTCAAGCAGTGTGCCGATCAGCGGACCCAATGAATCACCGGTAGAGCGGTCCGTTCCAATGCAGACAAAAACAATGGGCCTTGTGCTGAAAGGAGGAAGTAAGTCCAAGATTTCTGAAGCCAGCTTTTCGGCTGCCATTTCCTCTTCATGATTGATTTTCGCTACACTGTTTTTTCGCTCGAAAAAATGGGTTTTGAGATTCATTGGATCAACTCCTTAAAATTCGTACTATCAGTATACGGACTTTCGGTGTAATCTATACATACCTGTAAACAGAAAGATTTAAACTAACTTTTCCATCAGGCAAACAGCCTGCTTTCCCTACATTATAAATCTTGTTAAAATAAAAGTGTTTGTATGAAAACTTCTATTTTGTTACATAACGTTTGATAGAATCAATGAAATGAAATGAGCAGGTGGGAAAATTGACAAAAACGGAAGAAAGTTTAACTAGAACACAAGCGATTTTTGATACAATCAGTCAAAAACTATTGGATGAGCAACTTTGGTTCGCCATTGGGGTAAGTGTATTAAAAATTATTGTGATTTTGATTCTTACTGGCTTATTGATCCGCATTGGCAAAATTGCAATCCGCAACTTTTTTAAGGTAAAGACAAGGGGCCCGCTCCGTATAACAGAACGACGGGAAGCAACGCTGTTGAAGCTGCTTGAAAATGTTCTTACCTATGTCGTGTACTTCATTGCGATCATGATGATTTTTTCCGCCTTGACCATCAATGTCCAGGGGATGCTAGCTGGTGCTGGGATTGTCGGTTTGGCAGTCGGCTTTGGGGCGCAAAGTCTGGTGAAGGACATCATTACCGGTTTCTTCATTATTTTTGAAGATCAATTTTCAGTAGGGGATTATGTAAGAATAGGTCAGTTTGAGGGAACAGTGGAGGAAATCGGACTGCGGACGACGAAGATTAAAAGCTTTACAGGGGAAATCAATATCCTTCCGAATGGCAGCATCGTAGAAGTCACTAATTTCTCTCTTTACAATAGTGTGGCAGTTCTTGATATTGGGATTTCCTATGAAGGAGATATTCAATATGCAGAAAACGTCCTGCAGGATTATTTGAATACAACGTTAGAGAAATATCCTGAACTCGTCAATACACCAGAACTTTTAGGAATCCAGCAATTTGCAGCCTCTGAGGTAGTACTGCGAATTGTCGCAGAAACTTTGCCAATGAAGCATTGGTATATCGCTAGACAGCTGCGCAAGGACATCAAGCTGCTTCTTGACGAACATGGAATTGAGATCCCATTCCCACGGATGGTTATGTATTCACGTCAGGAAGGCGGAGGGGAAAAAGAAATCGGCAACTAAACAAGGAGGTTTTACTATTGGAGCATGAATTTCAGCTGAATGATGTTGTTGAAATGAAGAAACCACATCCATGTGGAACTAACAAATGGAAAATCATCCGGCTTGGCATGGATATCCGCATTAAATGTGAAGGCTGCGAGCACAGTGTCTTAATTCCAAGAAAAGAGTTCGCGCGTAAAGTGAAAAAGGTGTTATCAACGCCGGGAGATGATCGAGAAGAGAAATAGTGGGGGATGAGAAAATGGCACAAATTTATCATTCAGCATGTCCATTGAATTGCTGGGACAGCTGCGGATTCCTTGTTACCGTGGAAGACGGCAAAGTAACAAAGGTCGAGGGCAATCCGGACCACCCGATTACTCAGGGGAAAATATGCGGGCGCGGCAGGATGCTGGAGAACAGGGCGAATTCAGCAGATCGCTTGCTTTATCCACTGAAAAAAATCGACGGCAATTTCCAACAGATTTCCTGGGAGCAGGCATTGGATGAAATTGCAGAAAAATTGGCTTATTATAAAGAAAGCTTTGGAACCACTTCCGTTTTGCATAGCCATGATTATGCTAACAGTGGTTTGCTCTCCAATCTTGACAGCCGCTTTTTTCATCTTTATGGCGGTGTAACGGAATTGACTGGCTCCATTTGCTGGGGAGCCGGAATTGAAGCCCAGAATTGGGATTTTGGCGATTCCCACAGCCATGCACCAGAAGATTTGTCGAACAGCAAGCATATCGTCATTTGGGGCAGGAATATTGCTCGTACAAATATGCATCTTTTTCAAAGCTTGCAGTCTGTGAAAAAGCAAGGCGCCAAAATTTATGTAATTGACCCGATTTTTAACGCAACTGCGAAGATTGCGAATGAATATATCTCAATCAAACCGGGATTTGATGGATTTTTAGCTGCTGGTATTATGAAAGAATTGCTGAGGATGGAAGGACATGATGAGAAGTTTTTGGCAGCTCATACAGTTGGCTTCGAGGATGTAAAGACATTGCTCGATAGTGTATCACTGGACTATATTAGTGAAGTGACTGAAGTGCCGATTGCGTTGATCACTCAGCTTGCAGAAGTATATGCAGACCGTCCGGTTTCAACGATCATCGGGCTTGGGATGCAGCGGTATGAAAATGGAGGCAATACAATCAGGCTGATCGACGCTCTCGTTGCAGTCAGCGGCAACATAGGCATTCCCGGCGGCGGAGCCAACTATGCGAACAAGCAGGTTGGGCAAAATTTTGACTATCAGAACTTGACTATACCAGAGCGAAAAAGTTCGGCCCGCACTTTTACAATGATGAGGCAGGCAGAGGAGATTCTGACCGCTATGGATCCTCCAATAAAAATGGGAATCGTCACGTGTGGAAATCCGCTGACACAGGTGCCAGACACAAATAGAGTACGACAAGCCTTTGAGTCATTAGAAACGTTAGTAGTCATCGACCAGTTTAGGACCGATACGGCAGAACTTGCTGATTATGTTTTGCCAGCTGCCACTGCCTTTGAAGCAGAAGATGTTTTCTTTTCATCGATGTACCATCAGTATGTGAATCACGGTCCGAAGCTGGTTGAACCACCTGGAGAAGCAAAGCCGGACGCCTGGATTTGGGCGGAACTGGCCACAAGATTAGGCTTCGGTTTGGAATTTGATTTTACAAGAGAAGAATTCTTGAAAATGGGACTCGTTTCCATGTCGAAGAAGGGAGTTACGCTCGAGAAAATTCGTGCGGATAAATTTGCCGAACTGCCTATCGAGGAGGTTCCGTGGGCCAATCGTAAATTCAAGACGCCAAGCGGCAAATATGAATTCACTTCATCTGCCGTTCCTGACGGCCGGATCAAGCTGTCGCTGCCAGCGGAAACAAAGTGGGCCAAACCCGAGCTGGCGGGAAAATATCCCTACAGCTTGCTGACGATCCATCCGCTCCGTTCCAACCACTCGCAGCATTTCCAGCTATTTCAGCCAGAACCTTATGTGAAAGTGGAGATTGCTAAAAGTGTGGCTGCTGAAAAGGGGTTGAAGGATCAGGACTATGTTCGAGTTTGGAATGATAGAGGCGAAATCCATGGTACGGTGTCGATCCTCAAAACAGCCCATCCAGGGACGATCAATATTGACGAAGGCTTGAGCGCCCGATTCGGCGGAACCGCCAACCAGCTAACATCAAGCAGGGTATCAGACAACGGACTTGGAAGCAGTCTATATGATTGCCTTGTTACGATTGAAAAAGTGGAAAAAGAGTGATGACTGTACTGCCGCACTTTGTGAGTGCGGCGTTTCTTTTCGAGAGAATAGAATAATGCCCATTTAAAAAAAGCTGGAAAGGGATCCTAAACGCGGAAATGAGCCCTTTTGCAGGCCTTTGCTCCGCTATAAGGGTACTATTCAGGAGGAAAGATGCCCTTATGAAGGCCTTTGCTCCGCTATAAGGGTACTATTCAGGAGGAAAGATACCCTTATGCAGGCCAAAGTTCAGCTATAAGGGTACCATTCAGGGTGAAAGATGCCCTTATGCAGGCCTTTGCTTCGCTATAAGGGTACTATTCAGGAGGAAAGATACCCTTATGCAGGCCTTTGCTCCGCTATAAGCGGTACCATTCAGGCGAAAAGATGCCCTTATGAAGACCTTTGCTCCGATATAAGGGTATCATTCAGGCCAAAAGTCAAAAAGCCAATTGCACGACACTAAGGCAGCCCACACGATGTGGGGCTTCAGTGCTTTCTTACAAGCTTGTTTTTTCCCCCTGTAATCTCTATAATTGTGGGAGGAAAAAATCGTTTAGGTGATTATTACTTGAATAGATACATTTTTAAAATAGAGGAGTGACATGGATGGCTTTAACAGCAGGTATTGTTGGACTTCCTAACGTCGGCAAGTCAACATTGTTCAATGCAATTACACAGGCTGGTGCTGAATCAGCCAACTACCCGTTCTGTACAATCGACCCGAATGTTGGAATCGTTGAGGTTCCTGATCATCGTTTAACGAAATTAACTGAATTGGTTCAGCCGAAAAAGACCGTGCCGACTGCTTTTGAATTCACTGATATCGCCGGTATCGTAAAAGGAGCGAGCAAGGGGGAAGGGCTTGGGAATAAATTTCTTTCACATATCCGCCAGGTAGATGCGATTTGTCAGGTTGTCCGCTGCTTTGCGGATGACAATATCACTCACGTTGCAGGGAAAGTAGACCCTTTATCCGATATAGAAGTCATCAACTTGGAATTGATCCTGGCTGACATGGAATCTGTCGAAAAAAGAATCAGCCGAGTCGAGAAATTGGCTAAGCAAAAGGATAAGGAAGCGGCTATTGAATTTCCGATTTTGACACGTCTGCGTGAAGCTTTTGAAGCAGAACAGCCAGCTCGTGCGATAGAATTTACCGAAGAAGAAATGAAAGTGGTTAAGTACCTTCATCTATTAACAATTAAGCCAATGCTTTATGTTGCCAACGTCGGCGAAGAAGATCTCGCCAATCCTAGTGGCAATAAGTATGTTCAACAGGTTCGTGAGTTCGCAGAAAAGGACAATGCGGAAGTAATTGTCATCAGTGCGCGGATTGAGGAAGAAATTGCTGAGCTAGAAGGCGAAGAAAAGAAAATGTTTCTTGAAGAGCTTGGCATCGAAGAGTCTGGTCTTGACCAGCTGATCCGGAAAGCATACAGTCTACTTGGGTTGGCTACCTATTTCACAGCCGGCGTCCAAGAAGTGCGCGCATGGACTTTCCGCCGCGGCATGAAAGCACCTCAGTGCGCCGGCGTTATTCACTCAGACTTCGAGCGAGGATTCATCCGTGCCGAAACCGTCCATTATGATGACCTTCTTGCAGCTGGATCGATGAATGCTGCTAAGGAAGCAGGCAAGGTTCGTCTTGAAGGCAAAGAATATGAAGTAAAAGATGGAGATATCATCCACTTCCGCTTCAATGTATAAAATCACAATAGCGAAAAATAGTTTGGACAAAAAAACGAACATATGTTAGTATTTGATTATAGGATTCTTTTCCTATTGCATTGCTTTTGAATAGGTTCTGTGCTATAATTCCATCTTGTGAGTAATTAAACAATTACTCCTTGCCCTGTCATGGGGCCGTTTAGACCAAAAGGAGGTGACAGTGATGAGAAAGTACGAAATTATGTACATCATCCGCCCAAGCATTGAAGAGGAAGCTAAAAAGGCTCTTACCGAGCGTTTCAGCACAATCCTTACAGACAATGGTGCGGAGATTGCAGAAGCTAAGGAATGGGGCAAACGCCGTCTAGCTTATGAAATCAATGATTTCCGTGATGGCTACTACCAGCTTGTTAAGGTAAGTGCTACTCCGGCAGCAGTGGAGGAATTCTCCCGTCTTGCTAAAATCAATGAAGATATCATTCGCCATATCGTTATTAAAGAAGAAGAATAAAAATGTTTTTAATATAAAACTTTCAGCAGAAAATGTTTCACGTGGAACATCCAAGCTGGGGGAAGGAGTTGATTCTGATGATGAATCGTGTCGTTCTTGTCGGCCGTTTGACCAAGGATCCTGAATTACGTTTCACACCAAATGGAGTTGCAGTTGCTACTTTCACGCTTGCGGTAAATCGTTCATTTACCAACCAGCAGGGGGAGAGGGAAGCAGACTTTATTCAATGTGTAGTATGGCGCCGTCCAGCTGAAAATGTTGCCAACTTCTTAAAGAAGGGCAATCTTGCAGGTGTAGACGGTCGCATTCAGACGCGCAGCTATGAAGGACAAGATGGTAAGCGTGTATACGTTACAGAAGTTCAGGCTGAGAGTGTTCAGTTCCTTGAGCCAAAAGGACAGTCCTCAGATAAAGGGACCAGCAGTGGCAGTTATCCCCGTCAAAATGATCAAGATTCTCCGTATGGGAATCAGAATCAACGCCAAAACCAAAGTTATACAAAAGTAGATGAAGATCCATTTGCAGGTGGCGGCCAAATCGACATTTCAGATGACGATCTTCCGTTTTAAATAATGCGGACATGAACTATATTACAATGGAGAAGGAGGGAAATAACCATGGCAATGGGTGGACGCAGAGGCGGACGTGCAAAACGCCGTAAAGTTTGCTACTTCACAGCAAACGGAATCACTAAGATTGATTATAAAGATACCGATCTTCTTAAAAAATTCATCTCTGAGCGCGGCAAAATTTTACCACGTCGTGTAACAGGAACAAGCGCTAAATATCAGCGTAAATTGACAGTGGCTATCAAACGCGCTCGTCAAATGGCTTTACTTCCATATGTTTCAGGTGAATAAAGAGCGGATTTTAAAGGCAGTGGGGCTTCCCGCTGCCTTTTCTAATACCGTTCCCGTTATATGGCGTATCGTTTGCTTGTCTGTCCTTTACAGGCTACAATAGTTCTTATCGGTTAATGGTCTTGCTCGGTTCAGCCTGGTGATTCTTTTGAGATCGCTTGAGTACTGTCAAAGCAGACTAGAATGCTTTTCTTATGAGGTGAAACATGAAAAATACATACAAGCTGACAGAGGGAGCCATCCTGTTAGCAATTTTTGCTGTTTTGTTGTTAATTACTTTGTATATTCCTGGCTTGGGGATGATCGTCAATTTCTTTCTTGCCTTGCCGTTTCTGATGTTCGCATCAAAGCATGACTGGAAAAGCACGGCTGTCTTTACGCTTGCGGCTGTTTTGCTATCGATGATTCTTGGTTCGTTTCTGGCGATTCCGCTCGCGTTGGCATATGGTACGACAGGCGCCGTCATGGGGTACTTGGTGAGGGAAGGAAAAAGCAGATTTGCTGTTTATATCGCTGGATCCATTGTGTTTCTTGTCAATTTAGTAGCACAATATGCTTTGTCGATTGTTTTATTTAATATAAATTTTATTGATGAAATGGTGACAGTGTTCCGTTCGTCTGTGGACCAGGCGGTGAAAATGCTGGAACAAATGAATCAGACACCAGATGAGAAACTGATAAACCAATTCGACTCAATGGTTGATATGATAGAAGTACTTATGCCAAGCATGTTCGTCATGTCCTCCTTTTTAATCGTATTCCTGCTGCAGCTTGCTTCCTTTCCGTTCATGAAACGGTTTGGCATTAAGGTGCCCGGATGGCGGCCGTTACGGGAGTTAAATCTGCCGAAAAGCATTCTATGGTATTATTTGATTACGATGATCGTTGCACTGGTAATGCAGCCTGTACAAGGAAGCTATTGGTTCTGGGTGATTTCCAATCTAACGTTCATTTTGCAAATGCTGATGGTCCTTCAGGGGATTGCCTTCATTTTTTATTTCACACAGATAAAAGGGTATCCGAGAGCCGTTCCGATTATCGTAGTTGTCCTTGTGTTCCTCCTTCCGTTTGTTCTTTATATTGTGAGGATATTAGGTATAATGGACTTAGGTTTTGATTTAAGAAAACGTCTAGGAGAGAAGAAGTAATCAGAAACTAACGCTTTAGGAGCTGAGCACATGCCTTCTTATTTAGAGAGGCGGCAAATACGTTATCCATTGTATGGATTGATGGCCGTAACACTGGTGCTAATTGGATTTCTGTCTTTCTATAACTGGATTATAGGGGCTGCAGGGTTCATTCTCACTGGCCTGTTTGTTTATTTGATTTTTCAAGTGAACCATAAAATAAAGGAAGAAACAGAGGAATATATTTCTACCCTATCGTACCGCGTAAAAAAAGTCGGCGAAGAAGCTTTGATGGAAATGCCGATTGGGATCATGCTGATTAATGATGACTATTATATCGAGTGGACCAATCCTTTCATCGCTTCTTGTTTCCATGAAGATTCGCTAGTCGGAAAGTCCTTGTATGATGTAGCAGATGCCGTTATTCCCTTGATTAAGCAAGAGGTGGAAACGGAGATCATCTCCCTGCATGATCGGAAATTCAAGATCATTCATAAGCCGGAGGAACGGCTGCTCTATTTTTTTGATGTGACCGAGCAGGCAGAAATCGAAAAACTGTATCATGATGAGCGGACGGTCATTTCGATTATCTATTTAGATAATTATGATGAAGTGACCCAGGGGATGGATGATCAGACAAAAAGCAGTCTAAACAGCGTGGTTACCTCTATTTTAAATAAGTGGGCGACCAATAATGGTGTTTTTCTCAAAAGGGTTTCGTCGGAGCGTTTTATTGCCGTGTTTAATGAACATATCCTCCGGCTGTTGGAAAAGGGCAAATTCACCATCCTGGATGAGGTAAGGGAGACGACAGCAAAGCAAAATGTTCCGTTAACCCTTAGTATTGGTGTCGGCACTGGCTATTCCTCCCTTCCTGAACTTGGTTCACAGGCACAATCCAGTTTAGACCTAGCTTTAGGTCGTGGCGGAGACCAGGTGGCAATTAAACAACCTAATGGGAAGGTCAAATTTTATGGAGGCAAGACCAATCCAGTTGAAAAGCGAACGAGGGTAAGGGCACGAGTCATTTCCCATGCGCTGAAGGAATTGGTTATCGAAAGCGACAAAGTCTTGATTATGGGCCACAAGAATCCAGATATGGATGCAATTGGTTCAGCGATCGGGATTCTTAAAGTAGCACAAATGAACAACCATGAAGGGTTTATCATTTATAATAAAAATGAAATGGATACAGGAGTCCAGCGCCTGATGGATGAGATTAAACAGAACGAGGAGCTTTACTCTCGTTTCATCTCGCCGGAACAGGCATATGAAATCGTCACGGATGACACATTGCTTGTCGTTGTCGATACTCATAAGCCGTCAATGGTGATAGATGAGAAGCTATTGAACCAGATAGAGAATGTCATTGTCATCGACCACCATCGCAGGGGCGAGGAGTTCATCAAAAATCCGCTGCTTGTCTACATGGAGCCTTATGCTTCCTCGACAGCAGAACTCGTTACAGAATTGCTTGAATACCAGCCGAAGAATGGAAGAATCCAGATGCTTGAAGCAACGGCTTTGCTGGCTGGGATTATCGTGGATACGAAAAGCTTCACCTTAAGGACGGGAGCGCGGACATTTGATGCTGCTTCCTATTTGCGCAGCCATGGAGCAGATACGATTCTCGTGCAAAAGTTTTTAAAAGAAGATATCCGTACTTATATTAAAAGAGCAAGAATTATTGAAAATGTTTATTTTTACCGTGACGGAATTGTGATTGCAAAAGGCTCAGATGATATTCGATCTGATCATGTTCTAATTGCCCAAGCAGCAGACATCCTTTTGACGATGGAGGGGGTACAGGCGTCCTTCGTTTTATCCCGCAGAGTCGAAGACACGATTGGCATCAGCGCTAGATCATTAGGGGAAGTCAATGTCCAGATTATCATGGAAAGTCTGGATGGCGGCGGGCATTTGAGCAATGCTGCTACGCAATTAGCTGATCTTTCAATCGACGAGGCAGAATCACTTTTACAACATGCGATAGATGATTATTTAGAAGGGGGACAAAAAGAATGAAAGTAATATTTTTGAAAGACGTGAAAGGAAAAGGCAAAAAAGGCGAAATCAAAAACGTGGCGGACGGCTATGCTCATAACTTCCTAATCAAGCAGGGACTGGCTGTCGAAGCCAATCAGGCTGCTATGAGTTCCCTTAACGCCCAAGCGAAGAAAGAAGAGAAACAGTCGCAGCAGGAGCTTGAGGATGCGAAGGAATTGAAGGAAAAGCTGGAAAAAGTAACGGTTGAACTAACGGCGAAGTCTGGCGAAGACGGCCGTCTTTTCGGCTCCATTACAAGCAAGCAAATTGCTGATGAATTGCAAAAGGCCCACAGCATCAAGCTTGATAAACGTAAAATGGAAATGCAGGATGCCATCCGCACACTTGGTTATACAAAGGTTCCTGTAAAGCTTCACAAGGAAGTTCAAGCAACATTGAATGTCCATGTAAAAGAAGGAAAATAATTGACAGTTCCATATCGACCGAAACATGATAAACTAATATAGTTACAGAAATAGGTGATCGGTTTTGCTGATCACTTTTTTCCGTTTGAGTAATTTGTAAGGGGGCTGGCAGATGAGTGAATTATTCGCGGATCGACTTCCGCCGCAAAATATAGAAGCGGAACAAGCCGTAATTGGTGCAATCTTTTTAGAGCCATCCGCTTTAACTCTTGCTTCAGAAATGCTGTTACCCGAAGATTTTTACCGAGTGGCACACCAGAAAATATTCAGCGTCATGCTGGATTTGAACGATAAAGGAAAAGCAATCGACCTCGTAACTGTTACGGAAAACCTAGCATCTTCCAAACTGATTGAGGATGTCGGAGGGGTCAGCTATCTCAGTGAATTGGCGGCATCCGTCCCGACGGCAGCCAACATAGAGTATTATGCTAGAATCGTAGAAGAAAAATCGCTGTTGAGAAGGCTGATTCGTACCGCTTCAGGGATTGCCGAAGATGGCTATATGCGGGAAGATGAAGTCGAAGCCTTGTTGGCCGAAGCGGAAAAGAACATTATGGAGGTTGCCCAGCGCAAGGGCGGAGGCTCCTTTCACAATATAAAAGATGTCCTAGTCAGAACGTACGATAATATCGAGGAAATGCATAACCGCAAAGGGGATATCACCGGTCTGGAAACGGGTTTTACGGAGCTTGATCGAATGACCGCTGGTTTTCAGCGAAATGACCTGATCATCGTCGGAGCTCGTCCTTCTGTCGGGAAGACGGCGTTCGCCCTGAACGTTGCCCAGAATGTTGCCAAAAAAACAGGCGAGAATGTGGCGATTTTTAGTTTGGAGATGGGTGCAGAACAGCTTGTCATGCGTGTACTTTGTGCGGAAGGAAATATTGATGCGCAGAGGCTGCGGACCGGTTCCCTGAATGATGAAGATTGGGGCAAGCTGACGATGGCAATGGGCAGTCTGTCGAATGTAGGGATTTTCATTGATGACAGTCCATCACTCAGAATTGCGGATATCCGTTCTAAATGCCGCCGTCTTAAGCAAGAGCAGGGACTTGGCATGATCCTGATCGATTACCTGCAACTGATCCTTGGCAGCGGTCGAGCCGGCGAAAACCGCCAGCAGGAAGTATCGGAAATCTCCCGTTCCCTCAAGCAGCTTGCCCGCGAGCTACAAGTACCTGTGATCGCGTTGTCTCAGCTGTCCCGTGGCGTGGAACAACGCCAGGACAAGCGGCCGATGATGTCCGATATTCGTGAATCCGGATCGATTGAGCAGGATGCCGATATCGTTGCCTTTCTGTATCGGGATGATTACTATGACAAAGAATCTGAGGATAAGAATATTATTGAAATCATTATTGCCAAGCAGCGTAACGGCCCAGTTGGAACGGTCAAGCTCGCCTTTGTAAAAGAATATAATAAATTCGTCAATATAGAGAACCGATATGACGAATCGTATGCTCCCCCAGGGGGAAAATGAGAATGGACCAGATTTGGTTGATTCTCTTTTTTTTAGATGGAGATTTTACTTAGGTAAAAATTTATACGAACAAATGAAAGATAATTTAAAATTAATGTTCGTGTTTTATTGACTTTTTCCCGGAATTACTGGTAAACTTTATATGTTTGAAACCGAAAATACCATATTACCTTTGGAGGTGCTTTTTATATGACATCAGTAGTAGTAGTTGGAACACAATGGGGAGATGAAGGAAAGGGAAAAATCACAGATTTCCTTTCAGAAAATGCCGAAGTAATTGCCCGTTACCAGGGAGGAAACAACGCAGGCCATACGATCAAGTTCAATGGGGAAACATATAAACTGCATTTGATTCCATCCGGAATTTTTTATAAAGAGAAAATCAGCGTGATCGGGAACGGAATGGTTGTCGATCCGAAAGCACTAGTTCAGGAACTTGCCTATCTTCACGAGAAAGCAGTGTCCACTGACAATCTCCGGATCAGCAATCGTGCCCATGTTATTCTGCCTTACCATTTGAAGCTGGATGAAGTGGAAGAGGCAAGCAAGGGTGCCAATAAGATCGGCACTACAAAAAAAGGAATTGGCCCAGCTTATATGGACAAGGCTGCCCGTATCGGAATCAGGATTGCTGACTTGTTAGACCGTGAAGTATTCGAAGAAAAACTTACCCGAAATCTTGAAGAAAAAAATCGCCTGTTTGAACGCATTTATGAAACGGAAGGCTTCAAGCTGGAGGATATTTTGGAAGAGTATTACGAATATGGCCAGCAAATAAAGCATTATGTTGTCGACACATCTGTCGTGTTAAATGACGCCTTGGATGAAGGCCGCCGAGTGCTGTTTGAAGGTGCACAGGGGGTAATGCTTGATATCGACCAGGGTACCTATCCGTTCGTTACATCTTCCAATCCCGTCGCTGGCGGTGTGACAATTGGGTCTGGAGTGGGACCAACGAAAATCACCCATATTGTTGGGGTGTCAAAGGCTTATACGACGCGCGTTGGCGATGGCCCTTTCCCAACCGAACTGGACAATGAAATTGGGAATCGGATTCGAGAAGTAGGCCGTGAATACGGAACAACTACTGGACGACCGCGCCGTGTTGGCTGGTTTGACAGTGTCGTCGTCCGCCACGCTCGCCGTGTCAGCGGAATAACAGATTTATCTTTAAACTCCATCGATGTTCTGACTGGTATTGAAACGCTGAAAATTTGTGTAGCTTATCGTTATAAAGGGGAATTGATCGAAGAATTTCCTGCAAGCCTAAAAGCACTTGCTGAGTGTGATCCTGTCTATGAAGAACTTCCGGGCTGGACTGAAGACATCACTAGTGTGAAATCACTCGATGAACTCCCGGAAAATGCAAGGCATTATCTTGAACGAATCTCTCAGCTGACTGGGATTCCGCTATCTATCTTTTCCGTCGGCCCAGACCGCACCCAGACAAATACTGTGCGCAGCCCTTGGAGATCTTAATTTAACGAGATACAGCCCCTGGCCATGCAGTCGGGGGCTTATTTGTGAACGAAGTACAGGTAGTTCCTAGTCGCAGCATGGCCAGCAAGCTGATTTGGTACAAAAAAATGCAACTTTTAGCAAAAAAACATGTACAAGCGACAAACTGCTATGGTATTATAAGCAATGTTGTCACGTATTCGACAAAAAACGATGATTTTAATAAATTTTGGCTCAGTAGCTCAGTCGGTAGAGCAAAGGACTGAAAATCCTTGTGTCGGCGGTTCGATTCCGTCCTGAGCCATTAAAAAAGGGAGCGTGTCTAATGACATGCTCTCTTTTTTGTAATCTATTTGTAATAAACTCTGTAATTTTCCTATTTTTAACCTGGCTATGATGGATTGAATAGGTGGCTGCATGAATTTTTACCCAAAAGTAGGGGGATATCTTGTTATCGCTAGACTTTCGGCTTGTTATTCGACTAGAAAATAGGAAAATAGATCGATATCGAATGGAATTTGTCTGACAAAAAACGTAATAAAATGTCAGCTATTATACAATTTTGTTACATATTGAAGACTTATCACTCTAGCGATACATAATATGGTAAAGTATAAAGGTGCAATTATCAGAAAATAGTTATATAGAACTAGACTAATAGTGTTTGACCGTTGTAGGAGGATCAGGATGAGAAATTTAAAACATAGGCTGTCCAATCTTGCCGGCAAAACATCTAATGGGATGAAGCCGGCAATAAAAAAGTCGATCATGGCTGGGGTTACTATAGCTGCATTGTCATTTAGTGCGGGAAATGCAGCACACGCGGCAGAAACGAAATTAACAACAACGACCGTATTTTATGTGTATGTAAATGATAGCTTTGTAGGAATGGTAGCAGACAAAACTCAAGTCGAAAACTTGGTAGAAGCCGAATTAGCAGCTGCTAAGAAGAATTATGCGAACCTGGTAGTCGATCTAGGAATGAATGTCTCGTATATTCCTGAGCAGGTGTTTAGTTCTGACACGAATACCAACACAAATGATGTAATCACAGAACTTAAGAATCAGATCCATGTCCAGGCCGAAGCTTCGGCTGTCATGATCGATAACAAACCAGTTGCTTACTTAAAAGACAAGGCAGCAGCTGAAAAAGTTCTCGATACTTTACTGCTTGAATACATTACGGAAGAAGAATTAGCAGCAGTGAAGAGCAGAGAAACTGCTCCTACTCTCCCATTACCCGATGGGAAAGAAAAGGAAACCCGTATAGTAGACGTTAATTTCTCTAAGGAAGTTTCACAGTCAGCAGAAAAAATTGCTCCTGAGAAGATCCTCCCTATCGAGAAAGCTGTTGAACTTCTTAAAAAAGGGACGCTTAAAGAACAGAAGTATCAGGTTCAAGAAGGAGATGTATTGGGAACCATTGCAAGTGACCATAATCTAAAGCTTGCCCAATTGCTTTCCTTAAATAAAGGGTTGAACGAAAATTCCATTCTCAAGCCTGGTCAAGAAATAAATGTAACAGTTTTAAAGCCTTTCGTTGATGTTGTCGTCCATCGTCAAGTATATGCTAAGGAAGAAATAGCTTTTAAAAAAGAGGTCATAGAAGATCCTACCATGCCTAAGGGCGACACGAAGAAGAAGCAGGAGGGCAAAGTTGGGATCAAGGGTATGACCTACTCGCTGACAGAGCAAAATGGCAAGACAATCAAGAAGGAAGTCCTCAAAGAAACAGTCCTTGAGGAACCTGTGACTGAAATCATTAGGAAGGGAACGAAAGTTATCCCTTCTCGTGGAGATGGAACTTTTGCATGGCCGACAAATGGCGGTTATATTTCTAGCCGTCAAGGCTACCGATGGAGCAGGCTGCACAAAGGAATTGATATCGCTAGGCCAAGCAATTACACCATTAAGGCAGCAGATAATGGAACAGTCGTTTATGCTGGCAATAGCGGCGATGGATATGGCAATAAAATCATCGTCGATCATAATAACGGCTATCGCACCTTGTATGCTCACCTTGCATCGATCTCGGTAAATGTAGGCCAGACAGTTTCGCGCGGTTCGAAAATCGGGGTCATGGGCAGAACAGGCAATTCAACTGGTATCCATCTTCATTTTGAAGTACATCAAAATGGGAAGATCATTGACCCGTTATCCAAAGTAAATCGAAATTAAGATTTTACAAAAGTCTCTAGCCAAACTAGAGACTTTTTTGATGTTTAGGTAATTATAAAATTATTTAGTTGTGGGAAATTACTTGTTTTCTTAATCCAGCTCCAGCGCCTAGCCACTCGAGTCGCTTTCGCTGTTTGTTTTTCTGGGGAAGATTGGTGCGATTGGGAAGAGAAGCAGAAAAATCGTATAATAGAAAAAATATCGTTTTTCGCTGATTTACAGTAAAATAGAAAAGATAACAATTTTAAAAAAAGAGAAGCGCTTTTATATAAGAATGATAATTTGGTGGAAAAAGGAGAATGTCGTATGGAGAAGAAAATTTTGGTTGTTGATGATGAGAAGCCAATTGCAGACATCCTGCAGTTCAATTTAAAAAAAGAGGGGTATGATGTTTACTGTGCATACGATGGGAATCAAGCAGTGGAGATGGTAGAGGAGATTCAGCCTGATTTGATTCTGCTTGATATTATGCTTCCGATGCTTGATGGCATGGAAGTCTGCCGTGAAGTCCGCAAGAAATTTGAAATGCCGATCATCATGCTGACGGCTAAGGATTCCGAAATCGATAAAGTTCTCGGCTTAGAGCTTGGTGCAGATGATTATGTTACGAAGCCGTTCAGCACGAGGGAATTGATTGCCAGGGTAAAAGCAAACCTGCGCCGCCATCAAGCGAATGCCGTAAAAGAAAATGAGCAGGAAGAATCAAATGAAATTAGCGTCGGTTCTTTGACCATCCATCCCGATGCTTATGTTGTCTCGAAGCGGGGAGAAACAATTGAATTGACACACCGTGAATTTGAATTGCTCCATTATCTTGCCAAGCATATTGGACAAGTCATGACGAGAGAGCATTTGCTGCAAACCGTTTGGGGCTATGATTATTACGGAGATGTGCGGACAGTGGATGTAACTGTTAGACGACTTCGCGAAAAAATCGAAGATAATCCTAGTCATCCGATGTGGATCGTGACCAGACGAGGAGTTGGCTATTATTTAAGAAACTCTGAGCAGGAGTAAGAATAGGGATGAAAAAAGTAGGCTTTTTTCGCTCGATCCACCTGAAATTTGTGCTTATATATGTGCTGCTTATTCTCGTAGCGATGCAGATTATTGGTGTTTACTTTGTCCGACAGCTTGAGACGACACTAATGACCAATTACCAAGATTCCGTGAAATCCCGTGTGGACCTGCTGGTGTATGATATTCAGGAAGAAATGGTAAAGGAACGCGGGAAGGAAGACCCGACGAAAGAGGAAGCAATTAGACAGGTATTGCAAGACTATAACAAGGCATCCGATATCTCGGAAATTCGCGTGATTGATGGAAGCAGTTTTAAAATATTGGGAACATCCAGCTCTAGCAATAGCGGGTTGGTAGGGCAGAGAACTCCTGATGTAAACATAAAACGGTCGATCATCTTTGAAGCAGATGAAGACGTCATCCAACTGGATCCGAAAACAGGGAAAAGAGTTTGGGTGCTGTCTACTCCAATCATGCATAACAGTGAAGCGATCGGCGCTGTCTATCTTGTAGCTAGAATTGATGACATTTTTAACCAAATGAATGACATTAATAAAATCCTTGCTACAGGGACAGCAATTGCCCTTATTTTTACAGCTATTTTAGGTGTGCTGCTAGCACAGACGATTACCAGGCCGATTTCCGATATGCGCAAACAGGCGCTGGCGATGACGCGCGGCAATTTTTCCAGAAAGGTAAAAGTGTATGGCTATGATGAAATTGGTCAGCTGGCGATCACTTTTAACAACCTGACGAAAAAGCTGCAGGAAGCACAGGCAACTACTGAAGGGGAGAAAAGAAAGCTCAGCTCCGTTATTTCCTATATGACGGATGGTGTCCTTTCAACCGATCGGAAAGGGCGGATCATCCTGATCAATGATCCAGCTGCACAAATGCTTGGTGTTTCACGTGAAACAGTCCTTTCACAACCGTTGGTTTCGATTCTTGGTCTAGATGAAAACTATAGCTTTGAGGATCTGCTGCAGGAGAAGGAATCCATCATTTTGGATTACAGTACGAAAAGCAAGCCATTCATCCTTCGTGCGAATTTTTCGGTTATCCAGAAGGAAAGCGGCTTTGTAAATGGATTAATTGCGGTCCTTTATGATATTACCGAACAGGAAAAAATTGATATGGAAAGACGCGAATTCGTAGCAAATGTATCCCATGAATTACGCACCCCGTTGACTACAATGCGCAGTTATCTGGAAGCCTTGGCGGATGGCGCCTGGCGCGATGAAGAAATTGCCCCTAACTTCCTGGAGACAACCAGAGGAGAAACAGAGCGGATGATCCGGCTTGTCAACGATTTGCTGCAGCTGTCTAAGCTGGACAGTGTGGATTACCGTCTTACTAAAGAATGGGTTGACTTCCCGGTGTTTTTTAACCGGATCATTGACCGGTTTGAAATGACGAAGGAACAAAATGTAGCTTTCAAAAGAAACATACCAAGCGATGCTATTTTTGTAGAAATAGACGAAGACAAAATCACTCAAGTGCTGGATAATATCATCTCCAATGCAATGAAATATTCACCTGAAGGCGGGACGATTACCTTCGAGGTGAAGGAATTGGAGGAGCAGATTGTTGCAAGTATCTCAGATGAAGGTGTCGGGATTCCTAAGGATAATCTCGAGAAAATTTTTGACCGTTTCTACCGCGTCGATAAAGCCAGAACACGAAAACTTGGCGGAACCGGACTTGGACTGGCGATTGCCAAAGAAATGGTCAATGCCCATGGGGGAAGAATTTGGGCGGAAAGTGTGGAAGGCAAGGGAACAACTGTTCAATTCACTCTACCTTATGACCGAAATGCAGAGGATGATTGGTCATGACATATGAAAATATAAAATCTGGTATGTTAACCTTTCTGGTAGTATTGAGTGGGATTTTAACCTGGAATATATGGACCTACCAGCCGGACTATGAATTAGTTACTAATCACAAAACGGTGGAAGAAGTAAATATTGCAACCCAGAAGGATCTCAAGAAGATCGTCAAGCCGCATCAGATCATTTATCAAGTAGACGGCAAGCAATTTGGGTCGGTGGATAATGCCTATATCGATGGGATTATTGGGGTCATCACCAAATGGAAGTACTTTGATGTCGGAAAGTATCCTGGCCGGGTGGCCGATTTTACCGAGGAAATCAACCAAGGACACAACACGGAAATAATTTTCCCGGATGAAGTGCCGATTGATCTTTATAAAAGGGTATTAAATATTAGCGAAAAGGATATTCCGAAATTTGATTTCGACCGGATCATCATCAATTCGGAGACACAGCAAAAGCAGGAGGGCATTGTTTATTTTTACTCGCAAAAAAACCAGGAAGTCTATGTCAGTCCAACCTATATCAATGATTTTACGGACAAATACTATGATTCTGCTAAAAAACTGACTCCCTATTTCCTATATCCTGTTTCTGATACTAAGAAAATCTATCTGCCAACGGAAAAAGTCGACATGGTCATGCACACCTATTATCAAAATCCGTTAGATTCAGACCAGTTTAAGGATGCGCTGTTCACGGATCCAAGCTTTGTACAGCGCAGTGTAGGAGAAGGGGTTGAGGAGTATACCGATGATGCAAGCAAAATGATCGTGGATACAGAAACAAATATGATCAATTATGTAAATCCGGTCCGCAATGGGGATTCGGTCATTGGAACCACAAATGTCCTGCAAAAGAGCATTGAATTTGTCAATGGGCATGGTGGCTGGACGGAATCGTACCGATACGTGTATAAGGATGATTTTAACCAGAATGTCCTTTTCCGTCTTTACAGCAAGGAAGGATACCCCGTATTTAACCAAATGGGGATGTCCGAAATTTATCAGCAATGGCGGCAGTCAGAAATCAGCCGCTATGTACGGCCAGGCTTTCATCTGGAGCTTCCATTGAATCCGGATGTGGAAACAAAGACATTGCCTTCGGGACAAGAGGCGGTAGAATATTTACAGCATAAAAAGGATTTCAAACCGGAACTTCTGGAAAATATGATGCCGGGATATTATCTGACTCAAGGAACGGAGAATTCAGTGATCTTGCTGGAGCCAGGCTGGTTTTACCTGTACGACCAGGAGTGGCGTCAGCTGATCTGGGAGGAGGAATTGAATAATGGATTGGAGTAGAATCAAGACAATCTTTATTCTGACTTTCCTCGTCCTCGATGTATACCTCGTATACCAGTTCATCAATACGAGGGATGCTGCCCAATATGAAATTCCAAAGGAAACGACACTGGAAGAAAAACTGAAGAATGATGATATTAGCTATGTGGAAGTTCCTGAGGCAAAAAATAAAGAACAATACCTTAGTGTAAGAGCAAAGGTATTCACCGCTGAAGACATGGAAAAGTTCAAGGGGCAGTCCATCAGTCTTGGGGATGGCACATCGATTGAGGCTAAACTTGATAAGCGGTGGCAATTAACGGGCAACTTCGAGCCTGCTGATCTTTCTGCCTTTCTGAAGGCGAATATTTTTGCGGGGGACCAGTATAAGTTCTGGAGTAAAAACGATGAGGCTGGGACCATTACGTATTATCAGGAATACGAAAATAAAACGTTTTACTATAACAGTAATGCAAAATTGACCTTCTTTTTAAATGAAGACCAGGAAGTGACTTCGTACCGACAGACATATTTGGAGATCGTGGACGAGCTTTCCGAGGCAGAGGAATTGCTTCCGCCGCTCAGGGCTGTGGACACGCTCTATAAAAAAGGGTTATTAAAACCTAAGAGTAAAATTACAGACTTTGAGTTGGGGTATTCCACACTCGTTTCCCTGACAGCTTCCCATGTGGTGACACCAACGTGGAGGATTGAAGTCAATGGCAAGGAAAACATGTTTGTACATGCATTCGAAGGTCGGGTCATCCCGTTGACAGACGGAGAAAATAATACAACGGAGTGAAGAGAAATGAGTTTGCATTTTAGTGTTCTCGCCAGCGGGAGTACGGGAAATGCGATCTATGTGGAGACGGAGGGCCAATCCTTTTTAGTGGATGCCGGATTGAGCGGCAAACAGATGGAGGGTTTATTCAAAGAAATCGGCCGTGAAATGAAAGACCTCTCTGGAATATTAGTGACGCATGAACATAGCGATCATATAAAAGGCATAGGAATCGTTGCCCGTAAATATAAACTGCCAATCTATGCGAATGAAAAGACATGGAAAGCAATGGACGGATTAATTGGCGAAATTCCGTTAGACCAAAAGTTTTCTTTTGCGATGGAGACGGTGAAAACCTTTGGCGGATTGGATATTGAATCCTTCGGCGTTTCACATGACGCTGCTGAGCCGATGTTTTATGTATTCCATAAAGAAGGGAAAAAATTGGCGCTTGTAACGGACACAGGTTACGTCAGCGACAGGATGAAGGGAATCATTTCAAATGCGGACGCGTATGTATTTGAAAGCAATCATGACGTGCAGATGCTGAGAATGGGCAGATATCCATGGAGCGTGAAACGCCGTATCTTAAGCGATTACGGCCATGTATCAAACGAGGATGCTGCAGTGGCAATGAGCGAAGTCGCAGGAGATCAAACCAAACGGATTTACCTTGCCCATTTGAGCAAGGATAACAATATGAAGGACCTTGCAAGAATGGCAGTCACGCAAACATTGGAGGGCCAGGGAATCATTGTAGGAGAACAGTTCGATTTGATGGACACGGATCCAAAAACTCCAACCCCTTTGACCGCCATTTAACGCGTTTAGAAGAATAGATTTTCAGGGAAAGGAGTAAGGTACAACCATACTCCTTTTTCGATTGTAAAAAAGAGCTCATATTTAGAAATTATCCTGTCTGGTTGTATAATATATGGTATACAAAACAATTGTAGCTATTGGTTAATGAAAGGGTTGGTGAACTATGGGATATTACGATGATCAAGATTATCAAGGTCGGTATAAACCGCAAAACAGCAGGAAAGGCGGCTTCTTCTGGGCCAGCCTCGCAGGCGCAGTGATTGGGGCGTTAATGGTGATTTTCTCCATCCCCTTGTTATCGAATTTGGATGTGCTGCCCTATAAAATTGAACCAAATAATCAATCAGCTGTAATAGAACAGCCGCAGGACAAAAATGAAGACATCACCGCGAAAAAAACAGTTTCGATCGATGTTACGACCCAAATTACCGATGCGGTTGACAAGGCCGGGGATGCGGTTGTCGGGATTACGAATATCCAAGAAAGTACGAGCTTCTGGGGACAAGCACAGGAGTCAGGCGGAACAGGATCGGGTGTTGTTTACAAAAAGGCTGGAGATAAAGCCTATATAGTCACGAATCACCATGTTGTGGCAGATGCTTCAGAGCTTGAGGTCAGCCTTAGCGACGGGACAAAAATCCCGGCAAAACTTTTAGGAAGCGATATTTGGACGGATCTGGCGGTGTTGGAGGTGCCAGCTGAGCAAATCAAGGTCGTAGCTGAGTTTGGAAATTCCGAAAAACTAAAGCCTGGTGAACCAGTGATTGCAATCGGAAACCCGCTTGGACTTACCTTCTCAGGATCGGTTACCCAAGGAATTATCTCTGGATTGGAACGGGCCATCCCAGTGGATGTAAATCAGGACGGAACACCTGACTGGCAAGCTGAGGTGCTCCAGACAGATGCAGCCATCAATCCGGGCAATAGTGGTGGTGCTTTAATCAATATTGAGGGTCAAGTAATTGGAATTAACTCGATGAAAATTGCCCAGAGTGCTGTAGAAGGAATTGGATTGTCCATTCCCATCAATTATGCAGCTCCTATCATTGATGACCTTGAGAAGACCGGGGAAGTGAAAAGGCCATTCATGGGCGTCGAACTCGCCTCTGTTAATGAAATTTCAGCCTATCACCAACAGAACACTTTGAAGCTTCCTAAGGAAGTCAATTTTGGCGTCGCGATCAGAGCCGTAGAGCCGAATTCTCCGGCAGACAAGGCAGGTATGAAGGAATTGGACGTCATCATTGAAATGGATGGAGAAGAAATCCGCGACGTTGTCGATTTGCGCAAGCATCTGTATAACAAAAAGAAGGTCGGCGACGATATGCAGGTTAAATACTACCGAAATGGCAAGCTGCAAGAAACAACTATGAAGCTGGGTGGAGAAACATTATAGCTGTTGTGATGAAAAAACAGGAGGCAGACGCTTCCTGTTTTTGTGCTAAAATAGTCTTTGTCGATCATTAAAAATCAGAATTAACAAATGATAAGGATAGAGAAAATAAACGGAAAGGATGAGGAATATGAAGTATTGCTGCGCGGATCATGTCGAGTTAGCACTGGATGAAGCAGTAGATGAATTTGAAGTAGCACCCCGATTAACGAAACTGGAGGCTGTTGATAAGTCAACGTTTCCCTGTGGATACTGTGGACAACCTGCAATATATATTGTGGCGAACGAATGATCTCCTACTAAATGTGGATAGTGCTGTGAATATGTGGATAACTATTGTTAATAGATTGTTTGTAAACTGTTTGTAAAGTGAGGATGCCTGTGAATATCTCAATCATAACGGTAGGAAAACTGAAAGAAAAATACCTCAAACAAGGAATCGCGGAATACATAAAGCGGCTTGGAAGCTACGCAAAAGTAGAAGTAATCGAACTCCCAGACGAAAAGGCACCCGAAGAATTAAGCGAAATCGAAAAAAACCAAGTCAAGCAAAAAGAAGGCGAGCGAATCCTAGCCAAAATTGGCCAAGATACCCATGTCATCGCCCTGGCCATCAACGGCAAACAAAGATCATCCGAAGAACTCGCAGACAATCTCGATAAGCTAGCCACCTACGGAAAAAGCAAAATTGCCTTTATCATCGGCGGATCACTAGGACTCAGCGAGGAAGTTTTAAAAAGAGCAGATGAACAACTATCCTTCTCAAAAATGACATTCCCGCACCAACTAATGCGCTTGATCCTCGTAGAACAAATTTATCGGGCTTTTAGGATAAATCGGGGGGAACCGTATCATAAGTAGTGGTAAACCAACCCTAATGTAATAATAGAATTATTAAAAAGAAAGGTAAACTTTAAAGTCGAAGTTTACCTTTCTTAATTTGACTTACTTATCTTTTCCGGAGATACGTATCGGTAAGTCTGTAACATTCTCAAGTCCGAAATCTTGTTTACTAATTAAATATTTACTAAAGAAGTTCGGGTCAATTCCTGTCATCCGATGGAAAAAAGAAAGATCTACTTTCCAATCGTTTTCAATCATGTGACGAATATCTATAAGCCCTTTTTTTGAAACTAGATCAATTATTGATTTTACCTTCATCGGTTTCTGCAGAGGTATAATTTCATCTAGTGGTTCTTTTTTTAAATAATCCTTTCGATGAAGTGCTGCATAAAAGTTCCGATGATTTTTTGGTTCAATAATTCCCAGTTTGGCGGCCCTGAATCCTAATACTTGTAACGAGGTACTCCATTTCTTTTTTAAGTCGATGTAAGCATCTGGATTAGTAATATGGAGTAAGTCTTTCATGTCATTTTTGAACTCTTCCTCAGGTAAAAGGAAGATACCTGCAAAAATATTTGCCTCATTTTCTATTATCTTATGCTCCTTACGATCCAGGCTAGTGAACTCAAGACGGTAGTGAAGTAGTAAATGACCTAGCTCATGAGCAATATCAAAGTTTCTTCGAACAGCTGAACGCTTCAAATTTCCTAATATTATGTAGGGACGTTCATTATTGGTCCATAAGCTATAAGCATCAATTTCATCACCAATTGCCTTTTCAAAAACAAACACGCCACTTTTCTCGACTAGAAACATCAAGTCCTCATTGGTGTCATTCCTAAACCCAAGTTTTTTTCGAGCTAGTTCAGCGATTTTTTCAATTTGAACCAACCTACTGTCATCTGAAGTATTTAAGTATTTAATTACTTCATCTCTTAACTGAATAATTTTCATGGTGGGGTATCTTACTTTAGCCGTTATATAGTCAACAAAAGTATCTAAATACTCTATATGCTTGGCTTCCGCCTGGGTTTTTGAGACGACATTTACAACCTTTGAACGGTAAGCGATATTCATCATATTCACATTTCCTGGGTTCATCTTTTTCATCAGAATGTCATTAGTATAGAAGTATTTATTTTTCACATTGAAAATATGCTTTAATTCGTTAATAACTTGCATTTTTGGTGAGGTGTAATTGTTTTCATACTGCCAAACTGCCTGTTCTGTTACGCCTATCATATCAGAGAGCTGTTTTCTAGAGTACCCATGCATGATCCGGAGATTGGTTAGATTTTCACCAATAAACATGCCGCTCCCTCCTTAATTAAATCAATTATTTCTCATTTATTCATTTTGTTGCTCTTCTTCAAGAATTCCAATGTCGAATGCTGCTGGATCCATGAGATCATCATTTGCTTCTGGCGCAACTACTTCACGGTCCTCTTCTGTCAAATCTGCTCCAGAAATATAACTTGAAAGGTTTTCCACTAGGTAAGCTACATTATCTTGTGGATTCGGTAGATAATGAATAATTTCAGATATCTGATATGCCTCATCAAGACCATACGTGAGTATATGAAATTCATTATAGGATGTTCTGAAGTGGTCTAGTTCTTCTTTTACTTGCTTTTCTTGAACTAAAAATAACGAAAGTTGTTCATAGTGTTTATAAGACACTTCTTCTGATTGTTGATGATGGGAAGAAAATGATAAGTCTTTATTAATTTTAGATAATTCATGAAGGTAAGTTCGGAGGCGGCCGCTCCTATTGCCACTAGTAGGTAGTATTGCCTGCGAAAAGCACTTTTCATTAAAATAGGCAGCATTTTTTATCAGAAAGAGAATTTTAGTATCACCATGGATAAACTGGAGATAGTCCCATGTTAGACCTGCTTTAGACTTCTTGTATGTGAAACCATGATTAATACACTCTTCTGCCACTTTGCTTTCAATAAAATTCCCTTTAGTCCATGCAAAGGCAGAGCTAATTTTCATCTTATCTCTTCGATCTTTTCGATGCTCAATATATTCACGATAACCTTCAACTATAGCCTCGACAATCATTTTATTGTGTTCTGAACTAAATTGGTATTGATCCATTTCCACCATCACTCCCATTCATGAATTAAACATCTAAATCTATTTTAAACGATAATGGGGAGGCGGGGAATGATTTTTTATGATTTTTTTAAAGTTTGATGAAGTATTTGTAGGATTATTATAGTATAGCCTGAATTATTCATACCTTCTTTAAATCCGTACACTTACTTGGAAATAAATTACATTTCTTTCGTCTTTTTAAGGAAAAATCGTCTTTTCACTTGAGGATGCAAGTCTTACCTAAATTAAGGAAATAAAAATACCTATTTTAGGCAGACTACCCCCTTGGAAGGTAAAATATTTTTAAAAATTTCCACATAGTCAACTCTGAACTATTCTATTTGTAGTGTCTTGATTCTATTAAGCACTTTCCAAAAGAATTCCTGATAGACAAAACTGGAAGACAATTTGAAGTAGAGAGATCGTCCTGACTTTACTAATTTACTTGCCACCTTAATGATCCGAGTACGAATAGTCTGGATTTGCATATTCTTGTGTTCTGGTGGAAACGGAAGTGTTCGAAGCCAATTCGTTAAGTTGTAAGCCAAAAGGCTCAACATCATCTTCACTTCGTTCACTTGAAACGAATGACTATTCATTTGATCTAACCTGAAACCATTCTTGGCCTCCTTGATATAGTTCTCCATCGTCCCTCTTTTTTGGTAAGCTCGGACGATATCTTTTGGAGAAAATGCGACTTCAACATTGGTCACGAAAAAGGAGTGGACAAAGAATAATTCACAAGCTGGACGTACCGATTGGATGATCACCTTTCTAGCTTTAGACCATGACTTCGCTTGATAAACCGTTTCTTCAAAATGACATTCTGTTTTTGTGATATCCGTTGGTGTAGAAGATGGATGGTATTCTTTCGCAATTTGTTGTAACCTGGATTCCCGAGATGTATAA
>NZ_JXIQ01000032.1 GCF_000934845.1 Mesobacillus subterraneus | reverse complement strand
GTAGCTCAGTCGGTAGAGCAAAGGACTGAAAATCCTTGTGTCGGCGGTTCGATTCCGTCCTGAGCCACCATTAAAGGTTCTGGTTATTTGGAAATTGAATGAATTGGTTTTTTTGTACATGAAAATGATGTTATAATGGAGGGGTAGCGAAGTGGCTAAACGCGGCGGACTGTAAATCCGCTCCCTCAGGGTTCGGCGGTTCGAATCCGTCCCCCTCCACCATTTATAGGGGTATAGTTTAAAGGTAGAACGAAGGTCTCCAAAACCTTTGGTGTGGGTTCGATTCCTGCTACCCCTGCCAATTTATTATGGCGATTGTGGCGAAGTGGTTAACGCATCGGATTGTGGTTCCGACATTCGTGGGTTCGATTCCCATCAGTCGCCCCATTTTAATCACATACTCAACCTGTATAGAATCGTTATTGGGCTATAGCCAAGCGGTAAGGCAACGGACTTTGACTCCGTCATGCGTTGGTTCGAATCCAGCTAGCCCAGCCATTTGCGGAAGTAGTTCAGTGGTAGAATACAACCTTGCCAAGGTTGGGGTCGCGGGTTCGAATCCCGTCTTCCGCTCCAATTTAATATGGCGGCATAGCCAAGTGGTAAGGCAAAGGTCTGCAAAACCTTTATTCACCGGTTCAAATCCGGTTGCCGCCTTCACTAATTTTTTAGTGGGAATAGCAATACTTGAAATTCATATGCCGGTGTGGCGGAATTGGCAGACGCGCACGACTCAAAATCGTGTTCCTTCTGGAGTGTCGGTTCGACCCCGACCACCGGTATCAACCAACCCTAAGCAAACAATTAATTAAATAATTCTATCTAAAAAAATGGGACAGAGTCTAAACTTCTGTCTTTTTTTGTACATTTAAAATGGAACTCGGGCTATTTAGTATAATATTGTATTATAAATGAATAAATAAAAATTCATGTGCTAATATATAAATAAATGGAAATAAAAGAATTAGGAGTGAAAAAAATGGACCAAATGAATGATGTTCGCTGGAAACAAAGATTTGAAAACTTTGAAAAGTCTTTTAAACTCCTAGAAAAATACTCAAATGAACCAATATCAACTGAATTAGAGCGAGCTGGTATTATCCATTTTTTTGAAACAACCTTTGAATTAGCTTGGAAAGTAATAAAAGATTATTTGGAAGCAGAGGGCTATGCTGCTAAAAGTCAAAGGGAATCCATTAAACAAGCATTTCAGGTTGAGATAATAGAAGATGGACACCTCTGGATGGATGCACTTTCGAAGAGGAATTTATCAGCCCATACTTATGACCAAGAACTAGCAGAGAATTTAGTTAAAGAAATACAAGAGAAATTCCAGCCTTTACTAAGGAAATTATATGAAAAATTTTTAAAGGAAATATAATATGTTCGGATTAATTGAGAGTGATATACGGTATATAAATTCTGCATTAGCACAATTTAATGAGATAGAAATTGGTATTATATTTGGAAGTCGAGCAATGGGAAACTATAAAAAAGGTTCTGATGTAGATCTTGCTATAAAAGGAAAAGACATTACTTCAAAGACAATTTATAAGTTGTCTGATTTGCTTAACGAGGAATACCCACTTCCGTATTTTTTTGATCTAATCCATTATGAAGGTATCTCTAATGTGAAGTTAAAAAATCATATCGATAGAGAAGGGATTACAATTTTCGAAGCTAACTCAAGAAATTATGGAGGCTATTAAAAGAATTTCAGCAATAAGAAATCAACATAAATAATTCCCATATCTTAAAGAATTGTATAAATTAATTGTGTGTATGATACGGTCCACCGGTATCATGAGAACTTTTTAAGTTCATTTTAAAGCAATTAGAAATCCCGAAAACGTTGATTTATCAATGTTTTCGGGATTTCTGCTTTTTAAGGGTTACGATAGAAAACGATAGGGTTTTTACACTCAAAAATACACAAGTTCATTTATTTTACACAGCTTTTACACATTGTTTTTTAGATTCATACCGAAATCGCGCTCTTCTGGTTATTGGTTGGGCAGCTGCCTTACGTAGAAGTGAACTAGTTTCTTTGGGTATTGAACATTTGGAGAATACACGGGAAGGACTTTTGCTGAATCTAGTACGAAGTAAGACGGATCAAAAAGGAGAAGGGCAAATAGTGGCATTACCATTTGGCAGCAGCCTGCTTACCTGCCCTGTCCGATTGTTGGAAGCCTGGATTGAAGCGACCGGCCTTGAGGATGGGCCTCTTTTCAGAAGAATTGATCATCATGGAATCCTTGGTAGAATGACCCCTCAATCTTTCCGATTAATCGTAAAAAGATGTTGCCAGTCAGTTGGAATGCCTTCCGAAAAATACGGTGCGCATAGCCTGCGGAGTGGCTTTTGCAGTACAGCAGCAAAAACGGGTAAGGCCGAGCATCAAATCATGAAACAGACGAGGCATAAAAGAAGTGATTCATTGCAACGCTACATACAAAAAGTGAACATGTTTGAAAATAATGCAGCAAGCGGGATCGGTCTTTAGCATCCCCTCACTTCAATTTTTTCTTTAACTGCTGAATTTATTGTCTCAAATAATAATTAATTGTGTGTCAAAGGGCACACAAAATGCCGATAATCGAGCCGCTTGGAATAACCTCCACAACTTTTCTACGGTCTTCCAGCCACAGGGCATCCTTCCCTTGTTCTTTTACTCCTATTGAGCGCATTAGTGCAATGAATTCTACAAATAGTTTGCCATCCAGACTTGCATCAGAAGAAACCGATAAGCGACGTAAGTTTAATCGTTCTTTCAGGTTGTCGAATGCCTTTTCAACAAGATCCTTGTTGGGATAAATTTCAAGTGTTTCAATAGGATCTTTGAGTTCGTTACTAATGAGGCAAAAATAAAAGTAGATGCTAGCTTACTGTGGCAGATAGAGAAAAGCAAAAAAACTATAAGGCGCATGGTGAACCCGAACATCTTTTTCGTTAGACATCCTGAATTCCTTTCGACTAGTAGATCGACTGGATAAGAAAGACATAGCACCCGCTTTTCAATTTCATATTTTTCGTAATAGAGGGGATTTTGGTTTGATGTATGGTGCAGCTCTAATCTGCTATTATTTCTAATAAGGTGGTGTTGACTGATGTTAGAAGACCAAAACAGTGCGCCAAGGAGAAAATTTGCTTGGGCAGATAAATGGGTAAAGATGACGGGAGAACGGGCAAGAATTGATGCAAAGGTAAATAACACGTATATTGTGTACGAAAAGAACGGAAAACTGGTTAAAGAATTCCCGAATGGAAATGTTGTCCCTCTTCCTAATGAGGATCAATCATGAAGCATAGTCACCAACCTATGTTCTATGTATTTGCCGGTAATAATGGAAGTGGAAAAAGCACTATCAGGAACCTACTTATCGACAAAATTGGCGTTGACATTAACCTTGACCCAGATGCAATTGCAAGAAGAATTGACCCTGAAAACCCAGAATCAAAGAGGGTTACTGCTGGGAAAGAAGTCATAAGATCTGTAAATAAATACATCAAAGAAGGCAAAGACTTTTCTATAGAAACAAGACTAGCTGGTGGAAATGCCATTGACAGATGCATAAGGAAAAAGAAACAGGTTACGAAATCACCATGTTTTATCGTTTTCCGACAGAAG
>NZ_JXIQ01000031.1 GCF_000934845.1 Mesobacillus subterraneus | reverse complement strand
ATGAGCTTCTATAATAGAAGCCATGATAATTAATTGTTTGTTGACGCTTGTTTGTTTAGTTTTCAAAGAACAATTTTTCATTATTGCTCCGTCAGAAGCAACTCTTATATATTATCAGGATCAATACCTGATGTCAATATTTTTTTAAGAAATTCTTTGTTGCTAACCAAGTAGCTCTCAGCAACAGATATAAATATAGCACCTTTAATCTACAATAGCAACATCTTTTTTCGGTTTTATTGCTATCTAGTAAAAGAAAGATAATTCGTATTTATGTCTCAAATTCATTGCTGATAGTAAGAAAAGCACAAGCGCCTTTATGATTTTCTGGATAACACCAAAATAACTAATGTTCATCACACAATTACAATGACTGCTTTAAACAACGGAACCTACGATTATTTTGTCGACTGGACTCGAAGTGGAGAAAGCTATTTAACACTTGATTTAGATATTGAAACTAATTGATCGAAAATAGAATCAAAAAGAAACCTCCAAGAGGTTTCTTTTTGATTAGGTTGATTTAATTCTAATAACAATAAACACTAAAAAAAAGAAGGGGATTAATGGGGAAAACGTAAATATAGCTTTAGGAAGTTTTCAGCACCGTAAAAATAATAAGCAATGGGAATTGACAATAAAGTGCTAAGTATAAAAAGTAAAAAAACAAAACGACGTTTGCCGTTTTGTTTTTTTACTTTTAGCAGTATTAACGATGACGCATTAATGGGAATAGCAGCACATCTCTGATCGATGGTGAATTTGTCAGAAGCATTACAAGTCTGTCAATTCCAATTCCGAGGCCTCCTGTTGGCGGCATTCCATATTCCAATGCTTCGATAAAATCCTCATCCATTTCGTGCGCTTCATCATTTCCCTGTTCTTTTTCTTTAAGCTGAGCTTCAAACCGCTCTCTTTGATCGATCGGATCATTCAGCTCAGTAAACGCGTTTGCATGCTCCCTAGCAACAATGAACAATTCAAAACGGTCAGTGAAACGTGAATCTTCGGCATTCTTTTTTGCCAAAGGAGAAATATCAACTGGATGACCATATATGAAGGTAGGCTGAATTAGGTGTTCCTCCACTTTTTGCTCAAAGAATTCATTGACGATATGTCCATACTGCATATGTTCAGTGATTTCCACTCCGTGTTCTTTTGCAAGCGCACGCGCTTCCTCTGTGGTCATTTTCGGCCAGAAGTCTACTCCAGTATGTTCTTTAATCGCATCAACCATGTGAACCCTTCTCCACTCTGGCTTCAAATTGATTTCGTATTCCCCGTACTGAATTGTCGTGGTTCCTAGAACATCCTGAGCAATGTAGGCAACCATGTTCTCGGTTAAGGACATAATGTCTCTCCAGTCCGCATATGCTTCATAAAGTTCAAGCATTGTGAACTCTGGATTATGTCTTGTCGAAACGCCTTCATTACGAAATACGCGGCCGATTTCATATACCTTTTCCAGGCCGCCGACAATTAGACGCTTCAGATGAAGTTCGATTGCAATTCGCATGTAAAGCTGCATGTCCAGCGCGTTATGATGGGTAATGAAAGGACGTGCAGAAGCCCCGCCGGCAATAGAATGCATTAATGGTGTTTCTACTTCAAGGTATCCTTGGCCATCAAGATAACGACGCATAGATTGGATGATGCGGCTGCGGTTGACAAACGTTGTCCTGCTTTCGTTGCTAGTAATCAAGTCAAGGTAGCGCTGGCGATAACGCTGCTCGACATCCTTAAGACCATGAAACTTTTCCGGAAGCGGCCGCAATGCTTTTGTCAAGAACACAAAGTTGTCAGCTTTGATGGAAAGTTCGCCAACTTTTGTTTTGAAAAGCGTACCCTCAACACCGACAATATCACCAAGGTCTGCTGAATTAAAAACTTCGTACTGCTCTTCCCCTACTGCATCTTGACGAACATAAATCTGGATTTGTCCAGCTAAGTCCTGGAGATGCGCAAAACCTGCTTTTCCTTTTCCGCGCTTCGTCATGATCCGGCCAGCAATCTTCACCGCGACTTTTTTTTCCTCGATTTGTTCTTTTTCCCATTCACCATATTCGCTGATCAGCTCTTCGGTAAGATGAGTGCGCTCGAATCTTTTTCCGAACGGGTCCATGCCCTTTTCACGCAATGCACTCATTTTCTCCCTTCTGACTCTAAACTGGTCGTTTACTTCTTCATGACTCATGTCGCCTTCACTCCAATATATAAGTAAATTTAAAAGGTAATCCTTATGTTTAGTGGATACTTTTATTATTTTACACAAACTAACGTATTCAGACATTAAAATCTTTTTTTAAATAAAAACTGCCGGTTTAACACCCTGGCAGTTGCTAAAGGTATTAATAGGAAACGCGATGGTTTCTGTCAATTTTTATCCAACGTGGTTTGCATATTGATCTTCCGCTTCTATTTCTGCTGCGAAGTTTGTTACTAAGCGGACATATTGATTTCTTGTTGTGCATTCATTGATTTGATTGCGAATCCTCGCGTTGCCGCGGATTCCTTTCATATACCAAGCAGCATGTTTGCGCATTTCGCGAACAGCGATGTGTTCATTTTTCAGCGCAATCAGCCGGTCGAGGTGAAGGATGCTAACATCGATTTTCTCGCGGGCGGTTGGTTCCCCGATCAATTCGCCTGTTTCAAGATACTTAACCGTGCGGTAAATCATCCACGGATTCCCGAGAGCAGCACGTCCGATCATCACTCCGTCCGCGCCTGTTTCCTCCAGCATTCTCTTTGCATCCTGAGGGGTTTGGATATCTCCATTGCCGATTACAGGAATCGTGACTGCCTGCTTGACGTCACGGATGATATCCCAGTCTGCTTGTCCCTCATACAGCTGGACACGTGTTCGCCCATGAAGTGCGATTGCCTGACCGCCTGCTCTTTCTACAGCACGAGCATTCTCTATAGCAAAAACATGTTCGTCATCCCAGCCCATGCGCATTTTAACTGTTACCGGCTTTTTAACGGCAGCTACAACGGCAGCTACCATTTCATAAATTTTGTTTGGGTCTAGCAGCCATTTCGCACCTGCATCACATTTAGTGATCTTCGGTACTGGGCAGCCCATATTGATATCTATTATATCGGCATTCGTATGTTTGTCCACGTATTCGGCAGCCTGGACAAGCGTATCTTTTTCGCCGCCAAAAATCTGCAGGCTGAGGGGCTTTTCACGTTCATCTATATATAACATCTCGAGGGTCCGGTCGTTTTGCAAAACAATTCCTTTGTCGCTGACCATTTCCGCACATACAAGTCCTGCACCGAATTCTTTTACCGTCAGACGGAACGCAGAGTTGCAGACGCCAGCCATTGGCGCAAGCACGACCTGGTTCTTCATTTCAATATCGCCAATCTTTAGCATATCCTTGCTATTCCCCCTTCTTTTCGTGCTGTTGAATTATCCCTATTGGGGGGTTAACTCTTCCAATTCGACGTTTAAAAAATCCGCGATTTTGGCAATCAATTTTGCATCCGGCATTCTGTTGCCCCGTTCGATTTCTCCGAGAATCGAAACGGACATACCAAGCTTTTTTGCAAGACCTTCTTGTGTATACCCCTTCAGCTTTCGATAAGCGCGAATACGTCTTCCCCATTTTTCTGCTTCCATATTCGTACTCCTTCTCTGTCCGGCATTCTTAGTAAATCGTTTGCCAGCGGTTCCCTGGCGTTTGGGAGCTTGATATATGGATCCATTTCAAGCAATGGAAGTATTACAAATGCACGTTCGCTCATCCGGGGATGAGGCAATGTAAGCTTCTCTGTTTCCACAATTTCATGATTATACAGCAAGATATCAAGGTCTAACGTTCTCGGACCCCATTTTATTTCCCTTTTTCTACCAAGTTTCAATTCGATGTCAAGACATGTATCGAGCAGTTCAACAGGAGACAAACTTGTCGCTACCTTGATGACCATGTTTAAAAATTGATCTTGCTCTGTATACCCCACTGGGTCGGTCTCATAGATGGAAGAAGTATTTATCACGGAAATCTTCTCTTGTCCCTCAAGGAGAATGATCGCCTGTGTCAAATAACCAAATCGGTCACCGAGATTCGATCCAAGTGCAATATATGCTTTGTTTTCCACTTTTATCTTCTCCTTGTGATTTCAACTGCAACCGATTTATAATGTCCCGGTATTGGCGGGTCCGGCTTAATTACTTTTACATGAACAGTATCGACAAGCAAAAACTTTTCTAAAATTACAGAGGCAATTTGTTCGGCAATCGCCTCTACAAGCTTATATGGTTTGCCTTCCAATATGTTCTTGCAGACTTGATATAGGTCAGCATAATTGATCGAATCTTGAAGTTGATCGCTTTTGCCAGCTTTCAAAAGGTCCAGTTCTACCGTCAAGTCTACTGCAAATCGCTGGCCAAGCGTTGTTTCTTCAGGAAATACTCCGTGGTAGCCGTAAAATTCCATCTGATTGACATGTATCTTATCCATTGAACACACCCTTTCCCATCAAGGCGTCCATCATTTTTGCCATGCGTGATATTTCTTTTACATCATGGATTCTGACAATCTGGCAGCCCTTCTCCATTCCAAAACAAACTGTTGCCCCTGTTCCTTCCGTCCGTTCTGTAACAGGGAGATCGAGCACGTTGCCAATCATCGATTTTTTCGAGGTGCCCAGCAGCACTGGGTAACCTAGTGACACGAGAGCATCTAAATGGCGCATCATCTCCAAGTTCTCTGCCGTGTCTTTTGCGAAGCCGATCCCCGGGTCGAGGATGATTTGCTCATCACGTACACCTGCCTTCTTAGCAATGGTGATGCTTTCAAACAGATCATTCAGTACGTCGCGAATGAAATGAGTGTAATTTCGATCTTTCCGATTATGCATCAAGATGATCGGCACACCCGATTCAGCTGCGACGTCTGCAATCTCAGGGTCATCCTTTGCACCCCAAATATCATTGATCATCACGGCTCCGGCGTCGATCGCACTTTTGGCAACCTTGGATTTATAGGTATCGATTGAAATTGGCACCTGAATTTCCTTTAAGATCTCCTCGATGGCTGGCACCACCCGGCCAATCTCCGCTTCATCCGAAATCCGTTCGTAACCAGGTCTGGTTGATTCACCACCAATATCGAGAATATGTGCACCGTCCCCTATCATTTGCTTCGCGCGTTGCACGGAAGCTTCAAGCTGGTTGTACTTGCCGCCGTCTGAAAACGAATCGGGCGTTACATTCAAAATTCCCATGATCAGCGTTTGCAAGCCATAATCCAAAGTGAATGGTCCCGCTTTTATCACCGTGTTCGGATTCATTTTGCTTGCCTCCCGTCCAATTGTGTTCTGCTCCATAGCGTTTCCCGCTGTGCTTTATATCGCCCGAATAAAGATTGGACTACCTCACCAAATTTCCCAGGAAAACTTTTCCTAGAAAAGGAAGTGACCGGGACGATTTCCTGGATGGAGTTCGTCAGAAAAATTTCGTCAGCTCCTTGAACAGCTTCTTTTTTATAAAAGCCTTCACGCACCTCGATGCCTGCTGTACGAGCGATCTCGATGACAAACCTGCGCGTTATGCCATTCAAGATTCCGGTATCGACGGCCGGAGTGAACAAGACCCCTTCCTTGAACCAAAATAGATTGGATACTATTCCTTCGGCCATGAATCCATCCTCATTCAAAAAAATGCCTTCTGTATCCATTGCGGGGCCTGCCTCACGCTTGGCCAGCACATTATTGAGATAGTGATGCGATTTCAAGCGGGCAATACCTTCTGGCGTGTTGCGTCGTAACTCAAGCAGCACGGCCTGTTTCTCATACATCTCACCTGCAGGAGGCAAAGGTTTCGCAAACACAATCACATTTGGCGCTTTATAGCTTTCCGTCTGCAAGCCGATTTCGGCATTTCCAGCTGAGACATTAAAACGAATGTAAGCGTCCCTTAGGGCGTTTTCGGCCAAGAGGCCTTTGAGAATCTTGAGCGCGTTCTCTCTCGTGAATTCTGCTTCAAAATCAAGGATCGCTAGACTCGCATTCAGCCGCTCCAGATGGTCATCCAGCAAAAACGGGTGACCATTGTAGATTCTGAAAGTTTCAAATACACCTAGACCATATAAAAATCCATGGTCAAAAGGAGAAATCGCAGCGTCCCTGTGATCAACAAATCGGCCATTTAAGTAGAGTTTCATTAAAAGCATACTTCCTTCGTTGCATGGTAATGTGAAAGGAAGTTCCGCAGCAGCTGCTTTCCGGGAGCCGTCAAAATAGACTCCGGATGGAACTGAACGCCCTCCACAGCCAAGGTTTTATGGCGGATGGCCATGATTTCTCCCTCTGCCGTCCAGGCTGATACCTCCAGGCAGTCTGGAAGGGTTTCATTTTTGACTAGCAGAGAATGATAACGTGCTGCTGGAAATGGATTTTCCACCCCTTCAAAAATCGTCTTTCCGTCATGGTAAACCATCGACGTTTTCCCGTGCATGAGTCGATCCGCACGCACAATGTCGCCACCAAATACTTGGGCAATGGACTGATGACCAAGACAGACACCAAAAACCGGCGTTTTGCCAGCGAAATTTTTAATGGCTTCTAAACTGATGCCCGCTTCATTCGGACTGCACGGTCCCGGAGAAATCATCAAAAACTCTGGGTCCATCTCGGCAATTTCCTGAATGGATGCCTGGTCATTGCGGATAACCTTCAGTTTTTCACCCATTTCGCCCAGGTATTGTACCAGGTTATAGGTAAAAGAATCATAATTATCGATCATTAAAATCATGAGTTTCCCTCCGCCAGCTCTTTTGCCTTCCAAAGCGCGATAGCTTTCTTTAGTGATTCCTTGTATTCATTTGCCGGGATGGAGTCGATGACGACGCCCGCTCCTGCCTGGACATGTGCCAGCCCATCCTTGACAAGCATGGTGCGGATGATAATGTTCAATTCCATATTGCCGTTAAATCCAAACCAGCCTAACGAACCTGTATATGCCCCCCGCCTCACCGGTTCGAGTTCTTCAATAATTTCCATCGTTCTAACCTTCGGGGCACCCGTAATGGTTCCGCCGGGAAAGGCCGCATTAACAACGTCAAACCACGTCTTCCCTTCTGCAAGCTCGCCTCTGACATTTGAGACAATATGCATGACATGCGAGTACTTTTCAATGATCATGAACTCATTGACTTCGACAGTACCGTACTTGCAGACCCTTCCGAGATCGTTCCTTTCCAGGTCAACAAGCATGACATGCTCGGCGCGTTCTTTCTCATTGTTGATGAGTTCACTAGCAAGCCGCAAATCTTCCTCATCCGTCCTGCCTCTCGATCTCGTGCCAGCAATCGGCCTTGTAGAAACCTCCGACCCTTTTACTTTTGCTAAAAGTTCGGGCGAGCCGCTAACGAGCTGGAATTCTGCTGTATGCAGATAGCCCATATATGGAGAGGGATTCAGCTTGCGCAACTGGCGGTATACTTCAAGTGCTTCTGTCTTGATTGGCTTTGACTGCCTGACAGATAGATTGACTTGAAAGACATCGCCCTGCGAAATATATTGCTGAATCCTCTCCACTGCCTGGTTGAACTCACTCTCCTCCATAGATACTTGCAGTTCATTTGCGCTGGACTTGTTCGCCTTTTCCTTGTGAAAAATCGGGATGTTGGCCTCCCAGCGTTTTTGCCAATCCGACATTCTTTCCTTTGTTTGCTCTTCTCTACCTAATTCACTAAGGGCCATGATCCATAATGTTTCTGTTTGGTGATCAAACACAAACCACTCCAGGAAAACCTGAAAATAAATCTCCGGGATGTCGGAATCATCCTTTGCCATTTGCGGCAGCTTTTCAATGTAGCGGGCATAATCATAGCTGATATAGCCAATTGCCCCACCCTGGAAATCTGGCAGACCTTCCACTTCCGGGACCCTGAAGGCTTCCATTTCCTGCTTCATTAATGCAAGCGGATTTCCGTTAAGCGTTGTTAATATACCGCTTTTTTTAATCGTTAATGTATGGTTTTTTCCTGAAAAAACGACATCGGGTTGGAATGCAGCGATGCTGTACCGCCCGCCCCGTCCGCTTTCGAGGATGATGTGCTCATTATATTGTTGGGCAATATAGTCGTATTGATGAAAAAAACGTGAAGCTGAATAAGGAATCGTTCGAGTAAGAACATGGTATTGCAGCAAGCTCGTCACCCCTAATTTTCTCTCTTTTTCCATCATACATGATGAACGGCCCACTTTCATTTCTAAAATCATGATTATGCTAAAAAAAGGGGTGGTTTTTTACAAAAAAACAAAGAAAAAAGGCAAGCGAGAAAGCCTGCCTGCCATCCTATTCAATATCAAATTGATAGAGCGGGGTGCTTAGATAACGTTCCCCGTTGCTCGGAATGATCGCAAGGACTTTCTTGCCTTTTCCCAGTTTTTTTGCCGTTTCAAGTGCTGCATAGATCGCTGCACCAGAAGAAATTCCGCCAAGGATGCCTTCTTCCTTTGCCGCACGGCGGGCATATTCAAATGCCTGTTCGTTTTCCACCTTGATAATTTCATCATACACATCGGTGTCAAGTACTCCAGGCACGAAACCAGCACCAATCCCCTGGATTTTATGGGGTCCTGGCTTGCCACCTGATAAAACCGGAGAGTCTGCCGGTTCAACGGCAACAATTTTGATATTCTTGTACTTTTCACGAAGAACCTTGCCTGCACCAGTGATGGTGCCCCCTGTACCGATACCCGCAATGAACGCATCAAGCTGGTCACCCATTTGCTCCACAATTTCTGGACCGGTTGTGCTTTCATGGATGCTAGGATTGGCTGCATTCTCGAATTGCTGTGGCATATAATAGCCCTTTTCCTTGGCAAGTTCCTCTGCCTTTTTGATCGCTCCGCCCATTCCTTCTGAGCCTGGAGTTAGCACAAGGTCTGCCCCATACGCCCGCAGCAGGTTGCGGCGCTCCATGCTCATCGTTTCGGGCATGACGAGAATGGCTTTGTATCCCTTAGCAGCGGCCACCATGGCAAGACCGATTCCGGTATTGCCGCTAGTAGGTTCAATGATTGTCGTTCCTTGCTTTAGGAAGCCCTTTGCTTCGGCATCCTCAATCATCGCAAGCGCAATGCGATCCTTGACGCTGCTTCCAGGGTTCATGTATTCCAGCTTCAGATACACATCCGCACTTTTGTCATCAACTAGCCTGTTCAATTTCACAATTGGTGTTTGACCGATTAGCTCATTAATGGAGTTCGCTATACGTACCATATTATCCACCTCTTAATCCGAGTATTTTAATTGGTTTTATTAAAATCTACCAGTGCTTTTCAACTATGTCAATCAGAATGCTTCGACAAAACCCGCGATCCAACAAAAGAAAGCACCGGTTACGGAACCTTGGTGCTATCTCCCTTATTTTTTGCTCGTCTCTCCGTAGAACCAGCTTACTTCAGCATCGTTCCAGAATGCACGGGCAGAGACAGGGATGTCCATTTGTTCGAGGGCAATCTGTCTGCGAATCTGGTTCTCTACCTCGCTAAAGCTATAGCTCTTGCCTGCAAGCTTTTCATGAAGGTATACGATCGCGTAGCCATCTTCTGTTTTTACAGGTTCGGTCCATTCTTTCGGCTTCAGGGACTTTGCCGCTGTAATGACTTCTGGAGAAATGAGCTCATCCTCTTCGGTCACAAAGCCGATGTCGCCGCCGTCATTCGCAGAAAATTCATCGATGGAACGCTCCATAGCCAATGCGGCAAAGCTGGATCCGTCTTTTAGCTCCTGTGCCGCTGATTCTGCTTCTTGTTTTGTTTCGACAATGATTTGTGATAGATGGTAAGAGGAAGGGACATCAAAAAGATGCTTGTTTTGTTCATAGAAGGCTTTTTTATCATCTTCCGATACTTTAACATCCTTTGTCAGCAGCTCTTCAAGCAGCAAACTATATTCGATCTGCTGCTTCCATCTTTCTTCGCTTTTCGGCTCTTCTCCTGGCGACGAATACATTGCCTTATAAATAGTCAGTTCCCGTTCGACTGCATCGTCGGATAATTTAATGCCATATTTCTCCGCCATTTGCACGACTACTCGCTGGTCGACCATGTCCCTGAGAGTCTCTTGTCCGTATCGTTGTTCCAGCTCGGTGAGCCATTGCTGGCGGGTGATCGACTCCTTGCCAACTTCCGCTACTGTCTCTTTCTTTCCTTCAAGAATAGCAGGCTTGCCCAGAAGCATTAACAGCGTGATCACGTTCAATATAGTTAATCCAGCAATAATATACCAAAGCTGTTTTTTTTTCACTTTTCTTCCCCCAGCATCAGCTTATTTTGCGTCTTTCTCTATCTCTTCCAAGTCTTCTTTTGTAAACAAATATTTTTCGTTACAGAAATGACAATGCGCTTCAGCTTGGCCTTCTGTCTCCATCATATCACGGATTTCTTCCGCTCCGAGGCTGATCAATGCCTGACTGAACCGCTCTTTGGAACAGTTGCACACGAATGACACCGGCATCGACTCAAGGAATTTGACATTATTCTTGCCCATTAGCTCTTCGAGGACTTCCTCAGGAGAAAGCCCGTTTTCAATCAATTTTGAGACCGGCGGCATCGATTCTAGTCGTTGCTCGATGGCTGAAATGGTATCTTCTGTCGCTCCAGGCATCAATTGAATAAGGAAACCGCCTGCTGCCTTAATGGTGTTATCCGGATTGACAAGGACTCCGACACCAACGGAAGAATGCACCTGTTCGCTTGTTGCGAAGTAAAAGGTGAAATCTTCCCCGATTTCTCCTGAAACAATCGGCACTTGACCAGTAAAATAGTCACGCAAGCCAAGATCTTTTACAACGGTAAGCGTTCCGTCTGTTCCGACCCCCTGTCTTACATCCAACTTGCCTTGTTCATTCAGGTCAAAGTGGACATGAGGATTCGAAACATAGCCTCTGACCTCCCCTTTTGCATTGCTATCAACGAGAATCAATCCAAGCGGACCGCCGCCTTCGATTTTAACCGTTAATTTATCTTCGCCTTTCATCATCGCACCCATCATTACACTAGCAGTCATCGTGCGGCCCAGCGCAGCCGATGCCACCGGCCATGTATAATGGCGGCGCTGTGCCTCTCCAACAGTTTCAGTCGTTTTGGCAGCATACGCCCTAACCTGTCCATCAAACGCAAGTCCTTTTACTAAATAATCGCTCATTATTCTACTCCCTTTCATGCTGTAACAAGTAAAGCCTCCTTCAGGCTTAACTATTTTTATTCATGTTGCGCTTATAGATAAGCTGCAATCCTTTTAATGTCAAAAACGGGTCGACGACATCAATGATATTTGTTTCCTCGGCGATTAACTGCGCCAGTCCCCCTGTCGCAATCACTTTCGTCGTAACCGGATTCTTCGCCTTCATCCGCTTAACTATTCCCTCTACTTGGCCAACATATCCAAACAAAATGCCTGCTTGCATCGCAGATACAGTGTTTTTGCCAATCACGTCATCCGGGCGTGTGATTTCAATCCTCGGAAGCTTGGCAGCGCGCGAATAAAGGGCTTCGGTAGAAATACCAATTCCCGGGGCAATCGCTCCGCCCATATACTGATTATGATCATTGATATAACAATAGGTAGTCGCAGTGCCGAAGTCAACAATGATCAGCGGACTGCCATATTCATGGATAGCCGCAACCGCGTTGACGATTCGGTCAGCTCCCACTTCCCGCGGATTTTCGTATTTAATGTCCAGACCCGTTTTGATGCCAGGCCCAACGACTAATGGTTTCAGCTGGAAGTACTTCTGGCACATTCTCTCAAGCGAGAACATGATTGGCGGTACCACGGACGATATGATGATTCCATCTATATCAGAGAAACGGAGATTGACATGGTCGAAAAGATTTTTGACGATCATTCCAAACTCATCTTCTGTTCTATGGCGGTTTGTTTCCATTCTCCAGTGGTGTTTCAACTCATCTTTTTCATAAACACCCAATACGATATTTGTATTCCCGACGTCAAAAACAAAAATCAAGCTATTCACCAACTTATCAATAGTTTTCTAAATCAATACTGCAAATATCATATCATAATCGCCAGAAATTCACTAAATATAGTCAACCGAATCCTATCTGTTAGTACAATTAAAAAAATAAGCAGATGCCCTGTAACAGGACACCTGCTATTGATTTATTCTTTTGGATTTTCGTCAATTGCCTTTGGGTTGTCGATGACTGAGTCGATTTTCGTATCGGTCTCTTCAATTGCAGGCAGTTCATCCTTTTTTGTATTGATATTCACTTTCAGATCGTCACTATCCAGGCTGACTTTTCGCTCTGGAAGCCGTCCGTGATCGATCAAATGCTTGATTTGTACTGCATCGAGTGTTTCCACTTCAAGAAGCGTATTTGCGATAATATCAAGCTTTTCACGATGCTCTGTAAGAAGCTCCTTCGCCTTTGCATAACATTCCTTAATAATCGTTTGGATCTCTACGTCTATCTCATAGGCTATCCGATCGGAATAGTTCTGCTCACTGTTGAAGTCACGTCCAAGGAAAACCTGACCTTGTGCCTGGCCGAACTGCAATGGTCCAAGCTTATCACTCATACCAAATTCAGTAACCATTTTCCTGGCAATGCCTGTTGCTCGTTGGAAGTCATTGTGAGCACCTGTACTCACTTCGCCAAAGACGATTTCTTCCGCCACACGGCCGCCAAGGAGGCCGGTGATTTTATCAAGCAGCTCTGGCTTTGTCATGAAGTAACGATCTTCCTTAGGAAGCATAACTGCATATCCTCCGGCCTGGCCACGCGGTACAATCGTTACCTTGTGGACCATTTCTGCCTCATCAAGGACAACTCCGATGACGGTATGACCGGCTTCATGGAAGGCCACTATATTTCTTTCCTTTTTGGAAATGACACGGTTTTTCTTGGCAGGACCGGCAATGACGCGGTCGGTTGCTTCATCCAAATCCAACATGTCAATCTTCTTCTTATTTCTTCGAGCAGCAACAAGCGCTGCTTCATTGAGCAAGTTTTCAAGATCCGCTCCAGAGAAGCCTGGAGTACGAGACGCAATGCTCTTTAAGTTTACCGAGTCATCAAGTGGCTTATTTCTCGAATGCACCTTCAATACAGCTTCACGGCCAATGACATCCGGGCGGTCGACTGTGATCTGGCGGTCGAAACGTCCTGGACGGAGCAATGCCGGGTCAAGGATATCAGGGCGGTTAGTAGCCGCTACAATGATAATGCCCTCGTTAGCACCAAATCCATCCATTTCAACAAGCAGCTGATTGAGCGTCTGTTCCCGCTCATCATGCCCTCCGCCAAGTCCAGCACCACGCTGGCGGCCAACAGCATCAATTTCATCGATAAAGATAATACATGGCGCATTCTTTTTAGCTGTTTCAAATAAATCACGCACACGTGATGCACCGACACCGACAAACATTTCTACGAAGTCGGAACCACTGATGGAGAAGAACGGTACTCCTGCTTCTCCAGCAACTGCACGCGCAAGCAAAGTTTTACCAGTTCCCGGAGGTCCCACTAGCAGGATCCCTTTTGGAATGCGCGCTCCTAGCTCGGTGAACTTGCGAGGGTCTTTAAGGAATTCAACCACTTCAACAAGCTCTTGTTTTTCTTCATCTGCGCCCGCAACATCCTTAAAGCGCACTTTTTTCTTTTCCTCATTATACAGCCTTGCTTTGCTCTTGCCGAAGTTCATGACACGGCTGCCACCGCCCTGAGCCTGGTTAAGCAAAAAGAAGAACAAGATGAAAATGATGATAAACGGAATGATCGATGTAAAGAACGTTACCCATCCGCTTGTTTCCTTCGCTGGCTTGATATCAACATTGACATCAGCTGCAGTCTGTTCAATGCGGTTTAAGGTATCAGGGTTGCTCCATACATAAGTAATAAAGCCTTTCCCTTGTTCCTGACCCTTCATCTGGCCCGTTACTTCATACACCCCTCGTTCAGGCCGCAACGTCAGTGTTCCTGAAACATTGCCGGCCTCAAGCTCCTGCATGAATGTATCGTAAGAGATTGGTTCTGTTGGCTGGTTATTCCCATTAAAGAAGCTTACTACTCCGATAATGACTAAAAATATTAATAAATAAAAGATGGTATTACGGAAAATCCGATTCATCCCTTACCTCCTCCCACGGTAGACAAACTATACTAAATAGTATCATAGTGAATTATGCTAATACAAGAAATTAACATTCAGAAATTTGATTGAAAAGCGGATTGTGATTGAATTTCTTTATTTCGAATAAACTTCCGGCTTTAAAATTCCAATATAAGGAAGATTACGGTATTTTTCCGCATAATCGAGGCCATACCCGACCACGAACTCATCCGGAACAATAAACCCAACATAGTCCGCCGCGATGTCAGCCTTTCTCCCTGTTGGTTTATCAAGCAGCGTAACAATTTTGATCGACTTTGCCTTGCGGTATCGGAACAGCTCAGCCAAATAGCTGAGAGTTAAGCCACTGTCGATGATGTCCTCAATGATCAGAATATCTCGTCCTTCAACGGAAGTATCCAAATCCTTGAGAATTTTAACTTCACCGGATGATACCATAGCATTTCCATAACTTGAAACATCCATGAAATCCATTTCAAGGTAAGCATCCACACGCTTAAGCAAATCACCCATAAAAGGCATTGCGCCTTTCAGAACCCCAACCGCAAGCGGGAAACGGTCCTTGTATTCTTCCGTTAACTGAGCGGCCAGCTGCTGCGTTTTTTTCTGAATCTCTTCTTCTGTAAACAAAACTTTTTCAATATCATTTTTCATCATGATCATTGTGCCCCCTGGATGATATCAATGCTTTATATAAGTTAAGAGTAATAACCTATTGCCTTGTTGATTTGCTTCATGATTTGATTTTTTCAGGCCTGGAAGCCAAAGGATCCTGTCATTCTTGTCTGTGACGACTGGCCATTGATCTCTCTGCCCTAACGGAATTTTCCTATCGATGAAAATATCTTTCAGCTTTTTTGACCCCTTCATCCCCTTCAAGGACATCCTGTCCCCATCTTTCCTCGTGCGGATATACAAGGGAGTATCCGTTTCCTCCAGGTTCACGATGAAATGATAATTAGAAAGATCGATGTCATGAACAGCAGCGAGCCATTGGGCATCAATGATGTCACCATTCGGCAAAATCAGCTGTTTTGGACCTGTCATTTCAAGGCAATAACTTTGCCTTTCTGGCAGATTCAATGTGGTGAAATGACAATTTTCATACGATCGTATGATTCTTAAACCGCTGGGGAAATCAAGAGTTCCTGACGGATGGGGATTGCGAATTATTGAAAAAATCTTTTCAATATGTATAGCGGAAAGAGAAGCAGGTCGATCATTGTAAAGATAATTTAATATTAATTTAATCGCTCTCCTTTGTAAAGGCATTGGCATTTCCCGAAATAAACGAATAGGGACCGTGACCATTTGGTCCTCTTTCTTCATTACTTTATTCAATTCTATCCTTGTTAATTCAAGAAGATACTTTTCGTCCATCTGCAGTTCCTCGCTGAAGCGCTGGAAATGTTCATGAACACCAGGGTTTTCTTCTTTTAAAAAAGGCAAGATGGTTTTCCTGAATCGGTTCCTCGTGTAGTATGCTTTGTCATTGCTGGGATCGATCCTTGGTTCCAGGGAATTCTCCATGCAATAGTCCCCTAGTTCCTTCTTAGTCAGACATAAAAACGGCCGGAAAATCGTGAAGGTTCCCAGTTTACGAGAAAAAGGAATGCCTGCTCTTGCAGCTCCTGAACTGCCCCTTGTAAGTCTCATCAATACCGTCTCTATCTGATCATCGCCGTGATGCCCCAGTGCAAGGTATTCAAATTGATGTTTGTTCATCACTTCCTCAAAAAAGGCATATCGGCATTCGCGAGCCGCTTGTTGCGAGCTTAGCCCTGTCTCTTTGATATAAGCTGGCACATCAACTCTTCTTCCCTCAAAGGGGATGCCCCTGTTTTCACAAAACTCTTTTACAAACAATGCATCCTGATAAGATTCATCGCCACGGAACATATGGTCAACATGGATAGCAATAAGCCTCAGGGATTTCCGATTCCGCTGCTCAGATAAAAAGTGAAGCAAAGCTAGCGAATCTGGTCCTCCGGAAACACCAACCGCGATTGACTTGTTATTCAGCTGAAAACCATGCCTTTCAAGAAAGACATCCACTTTCATCTCAATCATCATGCTCTTCCTTACTGCATTGTCGGTTAAACCCTATACCCAAGCCGGCAAGCTAATAATCTTCTAAATGGGTTTGTTTTTTTAGCTTAACACTTTCTGTTGTTCATATCAAAAATGAGGGCACTTTTTCCTTATATACGGACGGATCCTTAAAAAGTTTCACAAATATCAGGTAATCTGGCTATATATATAGAAAAAATACATTAGCGAGATAACCAAGATGATCGTGATGGTTTCAAGTGCCGCGAATTTCTTCTTGCCCTTGTTAAATTGTTTTCGTGTTTGCACGGATGTTGAAGATTTAGCCTTTTTCACCGGGCTTCTTGCTGGTTGCCTCGGAAATGGGGGCTGTTTGGCTGTTTTTTGCTGGCGATTGCTTCTTGATGGCGCATCTGGAAGATGTACTTGAATTATTTCCATGCGCATTTCGTTTGCCGACAGAAATTTCCCAGACAGTGCGTAGGAAATAATTTTTTCATATCTCGTCAGCTCAGGGCTTTGCTTTACCTTTTCCATGATTTCCTCGAGCCCACCTGATTTTTTCGTAAATCGTTGCGGAAAGGCCGTGTTAATCATGATCATCGCGACTGCAAATAAATCGTACCGAGGCTCTGCCTTTCTGCTTCCAAGTCCCCAGTAGCCACGGTCAAAGTATTCTGTGAACTCTTTGATAGAACGCCCCTGCATCGTTGTTCCGCCAACGTCGATGCAGCGGATTCTCGCGGGCGGTCCGGTAACGATCAAATTTTCCGGTTTTAAGTCCCCAAAAACCCAGCCATTGTCATGCAGCAGCTGCAAATCCGCCAGCAGCTGGAGGACCATCACTCCTGTCCAATCAGGTCCTTTTTGCTTCAAAAAAGAGAGGAAATCCGGTCCTTTTATAAATTCCATCACATAAAAACTTACTTTTCCCTCAGATGTTTCCCAATCATCCACGTCCAGTAAAGAAGGCCCGAGGGCAGATCCCTGGACCTTCGCAAAAGCTTTTAATACATTGACTTCAGAAGTGACCGACATTCCATTGTCGCTCATTTTCAACGCAACTTGTTTACTGTCATGCCTGGCTAAATAAACTATCCCATTCGCTCCAAATCCAAGCTGCTTAATAATAGTATAACGATTGTGATGCCATTTCCCTTCAATAATTGTCCCGGAACTGATCTTAGACAGATTCTTCAAAGAAGGATTCATCATCACGGTTCAAAAAGCTCCTTAAAGATCTTTTTTTATCGAAATAGGGAAGAGCTTCACGAAGAGCTGGGCCAGTAGGGGTAATCCCACCGGTCGTCAGCTTGGCAAAAATGCTAGTCAACGACTCCAGCTTAGGTGTCCAATCCAGCAATTTTTCGACATCCTTTCGTTTCCCGGGAAATACAAATACAGAAAAGTGATTATCTCCGGATCGAGCATTCAGACTCAAACTCAGGTCCAGCAAGGCTTCCTTCACAGTCGGGAGCTTCTGCTTCATGCTCGCACTCGTGTCAACAAGAATCAATACGTCCAATTCAACCGTCTCCCCAAGCTCGTCTATCACTTCCATGACTTCCCCTCGCTGTTCCGGAGGGAGATCTTCTACTGTTCTGCCGCCGCCAAGAATTTGCTGAATCTCCTTATTAACCACACCTTGAAGCGTCTGGGTCATCGCTTTTCTGGTAACCATCTGCACAGTCTGAGAAAGCTGCTGCGCATAGACTATTTGGCTAACGCCGCCACCAGCCATTGCAAGTCCCTCAATTTCTTTCATTCCCTGTTCATCTATCACGTCATGTTCCATCACGCCAATGACATTTACCGTTATTCCCTGCTCCTTTGCTAACGCAGCCATTGCGATTGGATCTTCCCCCTGATTTGAGCAGCCATCGGTAATGAGCAATATTTGCCTGATCGTACCTGTTTTCATACGGTTCCCCTCACTTTTAGCTCTACTATTACAATCTAGTAAAGCCAATAATAAATTTGTTACCATTTTAGACGAAGCAGAGGAGAAATATACATTAGAAAAGCGCAAGCGCGATTAAGCTCTTTTTTGATAATTAGTCATCGGGATCGATGCCCATTTCGGGATATTGTGATCGATCTTTGCGACAACGACGGTCATGTCATCCTCAATTGATCCCCCGCGGGAACGGATGACTTCCTCCATAATTAAATCGGCGATCGCCTGTGGATCATCTGTCTGAAGCTCATTGATTTTCCGCTTCATCCATAAATCGTAATTCTCGACATGTTTTGGCCCTTCGAAAACACCATCGCTCATCATGATTAACAAGTCTCCAGCCTTCAGCTGCTCGCCGACGACGTCCACTTCGAATTCATGAAGTATGCCCATCGGCAAATTGCTCGCCTGAACCTTCAATACATTGGAACCGCGTTTGATGAAGCTCGGGGTGGAACTAATTTTCAGAAACCTTGTCGATGCATTTTGCAGGTCAATCATAGCGAGGTCGAGAGTCGAGAAGATTTCATCTGTTGTTCTTAGCGACAATATGGAGTTCACTGACTTGATTGCCACTTTCTCTTCAATTCCCGATTGCAGGATTTGTTGCAGCAATAACAATGTATCTCTACTCTCCGAATGCGCTCTTTCTCCATTGCCCATACCGTCGCTTATCGCAATCGCAAACTTTCCGCCGCTTAGTTCGATGATTGAAAAGCTGTCTCCGGAAACAAGGTCCCCATCTTTAGCAGCATGCGCGACTCCTGTCGATACGACAAACGCTTTGGCAGATCGGAATGTCACATGGCAAAAACCGTTCGGGAATGTCGAACATTCTTCCGAGTTGACGATGATATTTTCCTTTAGGATATCCGATAGCATCGGTGCAATCAGTTTTTCGCATTCCCCGAGTCCTTGGCAATATGGGATCGTCATATCGATGTCGACATTGCCCTGTTCCAGACTGTAGATTTCCACTTGCTCGATATGAATGCCAAAATCCTGAAGAGACTCAAGGATCAGCTCTTCCTGCTTAGAGTGGTTCTCGCGCTCCCGCTGGATTTCTTTCGCAAAATCGCCCATTACTTCCGATACACCGAGCAATTGATCAGCAACAAGCCTCCTGCTTTCCTGAACCTGCTTTTTCAGCTTCCGGTTAGCCTGAAAATAGGTCAGCTGCTGCTGCATAATTTCAAGAACTTTCTTCGATCTCGTGCAATGCTTGTCCCACTCCCGGGACAGTTTTTGCGGCACCGTCCCGGAATTTTGATCCATCTCCTGCATAATTTCACTCATATAGTCATAGGTTGTATTAAAGTTCCTTGTCCAGCAATGGTCTTTCTTAAAGCAAGTCTGACAAGTCTTTTCGGTGACATTGCTTAAGAAGTAATCCATTTCACGATCCGTTTCAACCGTTTCATCCTTGACTTGCAAAGCGGAGAAACTTTTCGACAATGCCTCAAATACATTGGAGAACTGGACGACACGCTGTGCTGTCACATCTCTCATCTTTCTCATATACTGCTGCTGTTCTGCTGAGTACTCCGCTGTCCCGGGAATATGTTTGGCGATCCGTGACGTAAGGGAAAGAGGCGTAAGGAAGAAGAGCAAGACAGCTCCGGCTGACTCAGTCAATGTCTGACTAATAGCTCCTCCGCCCTCGCCATACATGCCTATCAAAAGTGTGGCAATGAACAGTCCAAAGGCTACCCCTGGCTTCTTTCCCTCTTTCAGCAAGCCGCCGAGCAGCCCTGAAAAGGCAAGCAGGCTCATATGGTAAAAACTAGACACGTTTGCAAGACTGAATATTAATCCTGTTACGACACCGACTGTCGATCCCACCGTCGCTCCGGCAACAAATGAAAAAATGAGGATCAAATAACGCGACATGACATGTTCAACGGATAAGCCATAAATCGTCCAGCCAATGGTCCCCGTCATCACGGAAGCCAGCATGATGATCAAACAGACAATTTCCTCTGTTTTCAAAGTTTGCTTGCGAAGGCCCGAAGTCATCAATGGAATGCTTTGCAGGAAAATAAACGTTAACACCAGGCCCAAACCTGCTTCAACTGCTGTCATCATCCCTTCATACATGGTTATCGTTCCTGATAAAACAAGAGTTTTTACCGTTTTGGCTATTAAGATAGTAAAAAATATATAGAAAGGCATCACTTTCAGATTATTCTTGATCCACTTTTTTGACAGCTTGTATAACAGCAAGAATAAGAATACGGACCCAAAAGTAAAAATGGCAGCTGTAAATGATAGGGTTGCAGCTCCAGCAACCAAACCAAACAATGCGATTGGAGCAATGTCTTTACGGATGAGGTATACAGCGGCAAAAAACGGCAGGCTAAAAGGAGTCAATTGCTCCAGTATCAAGGCACGGCCAAGCAAGAATCCAATAATCAAAAATAAGTAACCTTTTTTCAAGAGAACGGTTTCGATCTTGGATTGCAGCTTCGACATGCCTTTTGCCAGCCTGAATCGGGATTCCTCGAAGCGAATTTCACCGATCGGTTCTATCAAGTTCCTTTCTACCTTTTGCATTTACTACACTCCCCACTTTTTTTATTGTTGCTGATTATTATAAAAGCGAGTCATCCAGAAGTTTGTCAAAAATAAGGACAAGCATACAAGTTTCGTTCGACGCATTTCCCCGTGGATAAAGCAATCACTCGAAATATCCCGGATTCGTTTCGCATCTTGTTGAAATTTCGCGCAGTCCTTAAACTGTTTTATTTTTTTCTTTTGAAAATATTGATTGACACTATTTTAATATCTATGTATTATATTTCTTGTGCCTTAAAAACAATATCGATATGGCGGTGTAGCTCAGCTGGCTAGAGCGTACGGTTCATACCCGTAAGGTCGGGGGTTCGATCCCCTCCGCCGCTACTGACGAAAAAGTATAGCCGACTGCCTAGAAACGCAGAAACGGGAGACTCCAAAAGAAGATATGCTTTTTGCATCTGCTGGTGGAGTGGAAGTTTCGGAGTTTCTAGGGTCATACAGCAAAGCTAAAAAACCTCGTTCCTTTAATAGGAACGAGGTTTTTTATGGTGAAGTCCGCCCGAACAAAAAAGAACCTGCAAGAATACAGGCTTTCTTAAGATGCTATCGATAATTGAAAACTGAATATAAACTAAAAATGCAAGACTTTTTAATCTCTAACGGGAATTAAAATTCTTTGACCGATATATAAATAAGCGTTTGTATCAATGTTGTTCCATCGGGATATCACATCGATAGTCCTGCCGTACCTTTGAGCGATTGACCACAATGTATCACCCTTTCTGACAATGTGAACGAACTGCCCTATGGCCTTTAATTGTGACCAATTAAACAACCTTCCTGGATCCGTTCTCCTGCCAGGGGCGTACTCATCATGCCCAACAACATGCTGTCTTTCTCTCACTATTAATGGATGGCGCTTTAAGATTTCATCCAGAAGCAAGTTTAATGAGCGATACTGTGCATCTGTGTAGCCAATATCTGAGGGAGAGATCAAATCGTATGTCTCGGATGGAAAAAAAGGCAACATTTCTCTACGGGTTCCAATTGCCATTAATTCTATCCCAATTGAAGATTCATTTAACCGGTTATCGAGTTGTGGAAATCCCGGAAGGCTCCCCCTCCCGGCATGAAATGCAGCACGATTTTCATCGACAAATCGATAAATCTCCCCATTCCTCCCAATCAGGTAATGGGAAGAAACCCCACTGTTTAAAAAAATGCGGTAAATATCTTGGAGATTGTAAGGATTTTGCGGATTATTGGCTGCATTGGATATGAAGTGAATTACAATATGCGTTATATTTTCTGTTCTTGGCTTTGAATTTTCTAACGGAAGGTAATAATTGTGAACACCTACTGTCCTTTCAGGAATAATCAGTGCGGTCCCTGGATAAATTATATTCGGATTTTGAATAGTATTCACCCTGATGATTTCTTGGATGGATGTATGGTATATTTGTGCAATTTGCCATAAACTTTCCCCTGGCTGCACGACATGAGTTGGCATAACACAACCCCTTCCCTTAATAGCATCCCTTATATTTATTCGACGGTAAGTGATCATATGAGGTTTTTTTTTAGAATCTCTGTGAAGATATTTATTTGACTCCCCAGTTAGAAAGAATAACGGTTTTAACAGGAAAAGAAAGTCCGTTTTTACTGTTCGGGTTTGATTTATACCATCAACCGGAGTACAAAGATTTAGAATATTTCTCTCTGGTTATCACACACTAATAAAAAGCTAATGAATCCCAGAAAGGACAGAGAGTATGAAAAAATATCTTGTGCTCCTCATTTTCACTATCTCATTTATGCTCATAGATTTATCTCCTGTCTACGCTCAAAATAATCCGAGAAACATTTATGACGTCAAACCAGGAGATTATTTATGGAAGATCGCACAGACCTACGAGACCACTATACATATACATGACTTAAAACAAATCAACGGCTTACAAACCGATCTACTTTTAATTGGGCAAAAATTAAGAGTTCCTATTGATTACGAAGTTACTCGCGGCGATACACTTTGGAAGCTTTCACAGACCTTTACCTCTAGCGTTTCATTGATCAAATCAGCAAATGGTCTTACAACCAATATGATTTATGTCGGGCAAAAGCTTAAGATTCCCCCGAAGAAACTTAGAAACCAAGGGCAATTTTTCCTGATGACAAGAGAGGAATTCAAAGACTGGCTTTTTAACCAAAAATTCACGAGAAGAGTCGGGACAGTCCAACAACATCACACATACCAGCCATCTTATCAGTCATTTAACGGATCCAATCATTTTACGTTGATGCAGGAGATGAAGGAATATCATGTATCAGACATGAAATGGAGCGATATCAGTCAGCAGTTGACCACATTTCCAGACGGTACAGTGGCACTCGGCAGACCGTTCAACACTGCTCCAGAAGGTTCATTTGGTTTGCTAAATGAAGTTATCATGCGCGAAATCGAAAGAAATGCGCTAGCAATTGAAAATGTCGGCAACTTCGATGCTGAACAGTTAACAGACGAACAAAAGGAAACCATAATTACCGTTACCGCCTTGCTAATGTTGAAATACGGCTTGCAGCCAACGGTAGATACTATCACCTATCATCACTGGTGGGATATAAACACTGGGGAAAGGGTGCTAGATGCAGGTCACGGACACGCAATCAAAACTTGCCCAGGTACTAAATTTTTTGGTGGAAACTCCACAGATGATGCAAAAAATAATTTTTATCCTCTAGTCGATAAAAAAATGTATGAAATTTTAGCCACTATGCAATCGTCTTAAAGGAGCTCAGTCACACTGAGTACTTACTATTGGACAATACTTCCTTCCAAATGCAGGGAACACGCATCGGTTTATCGGTAGATCACTTTTAACCCTGGTAGATCTTAGTTTCCCTTCAAACAAGCACAACTCATATTTAATCGTTAATCCTTCTTAACGCAAATAATGGTATAATTAAAAAAAATGTCCAAACCCATCTGTACCCAGGGTTTGGACATTTACGTAACCATTTTTTTTAAGCGTTAAGTTATATTATACCAGAATCCACGCTTCCAATTTCCAATTTAGTTACCAAAACTTTCAAATTAGACTCGTATCTAGGATTTTGACGCAATCTAAGTGGATTCGACAAAAATTGCGTGAAAAGGATGCACCTCGCCTAACGATTTTTGTCGAATTTTATTCAGCTTATTCCCCCCCTCGTAGCTTGTGTTCCAGATAAGGTGCTTTAATTGGAACTTGCCCCATCGTAGGAGCTCTTTCATCTCCTGAATAACTTCCTTCAAAGGAATATCCCAATCTCGAAAGTGGTGTAAATGCATGAATAAATAACTGTAGATCAGATTCACCGCTAGAATGAGAATGTCCACCCATGCTTCAATGGCAGTAGGGTCGTGCACATATGGGTGATCCAAATGCCAATAAGTCTTTAAATCATGGAACCCATTATTCTCAATGTCCCATCTCGCTGTAGCTATTTTGGCGATCGTCTTTGTCCCAACTTCTGATTGTTTACACGTGGTGACGACCCATCTTTCAATGACCTCCGTGTAGGCCTGTTTCTGACCCCCAACGATTTTCACTTTCTCCGTTTGTCGGATCATTTTAACCATCCGAAGAGGGACCTTAACCTGGGGCCAACTTTGGAAATCGCCTTGATCCCAAGCCTCTACTTTAACCAGATGCCCCTTTTTGTCACGCTCCACCCACTGAACATCAGGAGGACGATTTTGAAAAGTGGCCCTTGCGTCTTTCATAATCAAGCGACGTTCTTCTTTCATTCGAATCACCACGTCCATATGGGCGTCTAATGCGTCATTGATAAAAGTGGCCTTAGCATATAAGGCGTCAGCTGTTAGGACATCGACCAGTTTCCCATGGCGTTTGTTGAGCGTTTTGAGCAACCGTCGATCCCCAGTTACCTCACCTTCCCCTTTTTCGGATCCATCCCTAGGTTTTAAATGGTCAACATCGTAAATCACACGTGGGTCTCCTCCAACCTTTTGAAGAAAAACTGCCCGATGGAAATATTCCTTTTCCCCGTTTTTGTTTTTTCGAACGAGGCAATCTGAGCAGGTCCGGCTCTTAGATACAAATAACTCTGACCCATCAATCGCTCCGATACGCAAACCATCAATCCTCCCCTTTTGAGGGCCTCTGTTTTGTTTGAACTTCTGAATAAACTGATCATGATTCACGTCTAAACTTTCCAAGTTCCATTGACATAGAGCGTCTCTTAGGGTGTCGTGTGACGGTTTCCCCTGTTTTCGAGGAACCAATTTGTTAAACCGCCCTTTTTTAATTTCTCGATCAAAGGCCTCCATACTTTCCAAACGGAGAACAAACCCAATAAGTAAAATGATAAAGATAACAGACGTTTTCACATTTGGAGAGCGCCTTCGATCATTTACCCTCTTGACCATTTGGTCAAGACCGTATACCTTATTAGTATAGAGGATAAATTCCTTTATCCACTGTTTAGACATGGTGGTACACCTCCTTTGGTTGATCCCTAAGGAGGTGTTTGACATTTCCCCTGAAAAATCCTGCTAATTTCCAAATGAAATTGAATTTTTTGTGTGTTTATGTCAAATCGGCTCTTCTCTTGCCATATCTGGTTTTCATCTACCTTTTTTACCTTTTAAGCGTGGATCCTGGTAAAATTATGTTTATCAGGGAAACGGTTACCAAAAATAAAGCAACAAACAAATCATATAAAATGCATGTATTGGTTGAATCCTACCGAGCAGAAATAGGACCGCGTCAACGGGTAGTCATGCAGTTGGGAACGCCCACTCTTCCAAAATCCGAGTGGAAAAAACTTGCCGCAGCCTTGGAGGGGCGTTTGGCAGGACAGGTTACCCTATTTGAAGAGGAAAAACAAATTGCCGAAGCCGCCGAAATAGCTATGGGCAATTATTCATTCAACCAGAAAAAAACGGAAGCCAAAAAAGAGCGTCATACTAACGCTTTCCTTACGTCTGTCGATTTGAATTCAGTAGCCGTTGGGCAATCTCGTTCACTTGGTCCGGAATTGGTGGGACATGCTGCTTGGGAACAGTTGGAATTTAATCAATTACTAGGGGAGTGTGGATTTTCACAGGTGGAACAAGCATTGGCTGAAGCCGTTGTCGTCGGACGACTTGTGTCGCCATCTAGTGACCTTGCATCTTGGCGTTGGCTACGAGAGCGAACGGCAATTGTGGAGATGCTCCCAGCTGATCTTACTGAAATCGGTAAGGATGCAATTTATGAAATTTCCGATTTATTGCTTGCCAATAAATCGGAAATTGAACGTGGTCTTCGCACTAAGGAAGCCAATTTATTTTCACGCCCAAATCAGATTTTTTTATACGATTTGACCAATACATATTTTGAAGGCAGCGCTTTGAAAAATGACCTAGCACATAGAAGGAAATCCAAAGAAAAACGTACAGACTGTCCACTCGTAACGCTTGCTTTGGTGGTTGATGAGGCTGGATTTCCAATCTTCAGCCAAATCTATGAGGGAAATAAATCCGAACCGGAAACCCTTCGGGACATCCTCGAACGGCTAGAACAGGATGCCTCATTTGAGTTCGTGGAAACCCGCCCCATGATTGCGATGGATCGCGGCATAGCCACTAAAGAGAATATGGCACTGATTAAGGAAATGAGATTTCCGTACATTGTGGTGGAACGAAGGGCAGTCGAAAAAGAATACGTGGAGGAATTCAAGGATGCGAAAAAAACATTCGAATGCCTATCACCCCAAAGAAAAAAGGAAACGCAAGAAATGCAAGAATCTGTTTATGTGAAAAAGATTCCGATAGAGGCAGGTAGTCGTGTTCTTTGTCTTAGTGAAGGCCGCGAGAAAAAAGAAATGGCCATGGATGCTTTGAAGGAACAACGTTTTCTAGATGACTTGAATCGATTGGCCACTTCCGTAGTAAAAGACAATTTCCAGCTAGTTGAAAAAGTCGGGATACGAGTGGGCAGACTACGCGAACGTTATCCATCCATTGCGGGGTATTACGATATCGAATTGAACTTAGATGAAGACGAAAAAAGGGTGACAAATATTTCTTTTAAGAAGAAAGAAACGCGGCAAAAGCGTTCTGTTTTGACAGGGTGTTATGTCATTGAAACCAGTGATGAATCCTTATCCGCTAAGGAAATTTGGAGGCTATATACAACATTAACTAATATCGAGGATGCATTCCGATCCTTAAAATCAGATTTGGGAATGCGTCCTGTTTATCATCAACTGGCTGACCGAACAAGAGGTCACTTATTCACTGGTGTTCTCGCATATCATTTGTTAATTAGTATTGAACACCAACTACGAGAAAC
>NZ_JXIQ01000030.1 GCF_000934845.1 Mesobacillus subterraneus | reverse complement strand
TTCTTATTCAATATTGCATATTTCGCTTGGGCAGTTTTCGCCCGGTTTTTCTTATTCAATATTGCATATTTCGCTTGGGCAGTTTTCGCAGTCAATTTCTCGTCTCAGCATATGGAGTTTGTGTACGGTTATAAATCCTTTGTCGATGGAGATGATTTCTTGTTTTCTAAGCTCACTCAGTAATCGGTTCACGACTTCCCGTGATGTACCGCAGAAGTTGGCTAATTCCTGGTTTGTCAAGGATACATCTATTTTCGTGCCGTCGGCTGTTTCCACACCATAGCTGTTCACCAAACGGATCAAGGTAGAATACAATGCACCTTTCTTTCCGTGTAGAACGAGATCCCTGAATCTTGTTTGCGATTTGCGATGTTGCAGCGACAGCCATTTCACGAGTTCCAGAGCCAATTTGCTATCCTTTGCAATTTCGTCCTCAAGCAGGTCCTTTGGAATGACCGCTACACTCCCGCTTTCGAAAGCCCTGGCATTTAAAATATGCTGCGATGTCGGACTGAATAACGTCAATTCTCCGACCAACTCACCCGCAGAGCACATTCTAATGGTCAGTTCACGTCCATCAGAAACCATCTTGCTAATTTGAAATTTTCCGCTCTGAATAATATACAGCTCGTTTGCAGTATTTCCCTCTTCAAAAAGAAGACTGCCTTTATTAATCTTTTTGATTCTATGAACTTTTTCAAACAAATTATTCATATTTGGTGACAAGATTGTAGCCGTCAACATAGCGATTCCCACCTTTTTAGAAATCTATACACCCGTCCGTATCTAATATTAATATTATTATATTGTAAAGCATATAAAATCATCAATGTAATTGTGAAAAGTTCACATATTGTTAATAATTTAGTTGCTTTTTTTTCGTTTCATTTTTATAATAAAAGGAACTTCACTAATAATTATAAGTTTAATTGATTATTTATGCATAAGTTGAAAGGAGGAAACCAATGAAGGCAGCTATTATTGGAACGTCAGGTTATGGTGGCGGAGAGCTGATTCGTATACTCAATAATCATCCATTTTTCAGCATTCATTCCGTACATACAGCAAGGGAGGAAAGGCCGATATCTTTCGAGTATCCCCATTTAACAAATATTTTTGAACAAGTCCTTACAAGCATCGATCCTGAAAAAATTGTCGCCGAATCAGATGTTGTCTTCCTGGCAACACCATCGAAGGTTTCCGGAGAACTTGTCGAAAGCTTTTTTCATAAAGATATAAAAGTCATCGATCTGTCCGGAGACTTGAGATTAAAAGAATCCGATTCTTATAGGAAATGGTATAAACATGAGCCAGTAGCTGAGTCAGTTCTGACCGAGGCAGTGTATGGACTTAGTGAATGGAACAGAGAGAAAATTGCCGATGCAAGCATTCTCGCTAATCCAGGCTGCTATCCAACTGCAGCGCTTCTCGGTCTCGCGCCGGTTATCAAGGAAAAAGTGATCGATCCCAAAAGTGTGATCATTGATGCTAAATCGGGCGTATCAGGGGCAGGAAGATCTCCATCATTAGGCACTTTGTATGCTGAGTTAAACGAAAATTTCAAAATTTACAAAGTAAATGAGCATCAACATACCCCGGAAATTGAACAGCAATTAAGTCTTTGGAATGGGGCAGAGATGAAGATAACCTTCAGCACCCATCTGATTCCAGTTACGAGAGGAATCATGACAACCATGTATGTCAACCTAAAAAAAGAGATCGATACGGTGAAATTGCTGGATTTATATGAGGAAACCTATTCCCGACACCCCTTTGTAAGAGTTAGGAAGAAAGGGATTTTTCCGGCGGTGAAAGAAGTAAAAGGCTCGAATTACTGTGATATTGGCTTGCATGCGGACAGCAGGACGGGGAGGCTGACAATTGTATCAGTCATTGATAATTTGATGAAAGGCGCGGCAGGGCAAGCCGTACAAAACGCCAATATTATGTTTGGATTAGATGAAACGGCGGGTCTTAATCTGATGCCGTTGTATCCATAAAGGAGGATTCACAATGTACCAAGCTACAACAGACAAGAAATGGATTAAAGATATACCGGACGGCGGGATTTTGACTCCAAAAGGATTCAAATGCAGCGGTGTCCATGCGGGATTACGCTATAACAAGCTGGATCTAGGGCTGATTGTTAGTGAGACACCAGCAAGCTGTGCTGCCGTCTACACTACAAGCCATTTTCAGGCGGCTCCTCTTGTCGTTACTCAAGAAAGCATTGCGCGCGAAGGAGTTCTCCAGGCAGTCATTGTCAACAGTGCATGTGCAAATGCCTGCACAGGTGATCAGGGATATCGTGATGCACTAAAAATGCGGGAGCTGACAGCGGCAAAGTTTGGGCTGCCAGAACATTATGTAGCCGTTGCCTCCACGGGAGTCATTGGTGAATTTTTGCAAATGGAAAAAATAGAAGCTGGAATCGCAAAGCTTGCTATCGGAAACGATCAAGAGGATGAAACAAACTTTCAAACGGCGATTCTGACAACTGATCTAGTCACGAAACACGCTTGTTATTCAGCTGAGATTGATGGTAGGACCGTGTCGGTCGGCGGGGTAGCAAAAGGGTCTGGTATGATTCATCCGAATATGGCGACGATGCTTGGATTTTTAACAACAGATGCCAATATATCAAGTGAAGCACTGGCCAATGCGCTAAAAGAAGTAACCAATACAACTTTTAACCAAATCACAGTCGACGGCGATACCTCAACAAACGATATGGTTCTTGTCATGGCAAATGGTGAGGCCGGGAATCGACCACTGCATCCTGAGCATCCGGAATGGCCAGTGTTTATTGAGCTTTTAACAGAAAGCTGTGCCAGCCTTGCAAAACAAATCGCCAGAGATGGAGAAGGAGCGACAAAGTTGATTGAAATTTCCGTATCCGGTGCATTGTCTGATGAAGAGGCTAGAATGATTGGCAAGCAAATAGCCGGGTCCAATCTTGTCAAGACAGCGATTTACGGAGCGGATGCTAACTGGGGTAGGATCATTGGCGCAATTGGCCAAAGTGAGGCAAGCGTAAACGCGAATAATGTAGATATTGCGTTTGGTGATATCACCATGCTGAAGAAAAGTACACCGATGGCTTTCGACGAAGAAAATGCAAGGGAGTACTTAATGAATGACAAAGTCGAAATCTTTGTGAATCTAAATCTTGGGGATGGCCAAGGAATGGCATGGGGTTGTGACCTTTCCTATGATTATGTGAAAATTAACGCTAGCTATCGGACTTAAAAAGGGGAGGATTCTTTGAAAACGGTAGTCATGAAATGTGGCGGAAGTGTGCTGGATGAACTTGATGACCCATTTTTTATCAGTCTAAAAGAGTTGATGAATGACGGATATTTTCCGGTCATCGTTCACGGGGGAGGCCCGGCGATCAATTCCATGCTTGAGTTTTATAACATGACTCAAAACTTCAAGAATGGGCTTAGGGTAACATGTGAAAAGACAATGGAAATCGTCGAAATGGTCCTGTCTGGCCAAACAAATAGGCAGCTGTGTGGCATATTGACGAAGCAGGGATTCAATGTTCTTGGCATGAATGGGAGCGACAGCTTGTGTCTGCAGGCCGATTATATCGATAAACATGAATTAGGTTTTGTAGGCAAGGTCACCAACGTAAATACGGACTTGATCATGATGGTAGTTGAGTCGGGTTATATTCCGGTAATTACTCCGATTGGAATAGCCGAGGATGGAAGCAAGCTGAATATCAATGGAGATTACGCTGCTGCATCGATCGCAAAAGCTTTGCATGCCGAGCGCTGTGCATTTGTGACCAATGTTGATGGCATCATGATCGACGGAAAACTCGTCTCGGAATTAACCGCTCTTGAAATAGAAAACTATCTATCTGATGGCAGCATCTATGGCGGAATGGTACCGAAGGTGAATTCTGCACTAGCAGCAACAGCTGCCGGGGTAGAAAAAGCGATGATTATTTCTGGCAAAAAGCCATTCTATAAAAATAACTGCTGGCATGGAACTGTAGTTGCCGCAAAGGAAGGGATGTTAAAATGAGTCATTTATTCCCCACTTACCAGAGATGGGAAATTGAGCCTGAGCATGCGAGTGGTTCCATTATTCATGGAAAGGATGGACGTTCATATTTGGATTTTACTTCTGGAATCGGTGTTTGTAATCTTGGGCATCGCCCAGAGGCTGTAGAACGTGCAATTAAAGAACAGCTCGGATTATTCTGGCATGTATCGAATCTGTTTCCGCAAAGTATTCAAGAGGAAGCGGCAGAGAAACTTGCGAAAGCTGCTGAATTGGATTATGTGTTTTTTGCTAACAGCGGTGCAGAGGCCAATGAAGCCGCTATAAAACTAGCGAGAAAAGCCACTGGCAAAAAGAAAATCATTACGTTCCTGCAATCCTTTCATGGACGTACATTTGCTGGCATGGCGGCGACTGGGCAGGAAAAAATCAAGCAGGGATACGGGAGGATGCTCGAAACCTTTGTTCACCTACCATTCAATGATCTAGAAGCGTTAAAAAATGAATTAGACGATGATACAGCAGCCGTAATGATTGAAATTGTTCAGGGGGAAGGCGGAATTCATGTCGTTCATAAAGAGTTTATCGAAAATACCGAAAAACTCTGCGCAGAAAATGGAGTACTGCTTATTGTCGATGAAATCCAAACGGGAATTGGCCGTACAGGAAAGCCGTTTGCCTTTCAGCATTTTGGGATATCGCCTGATATTATTACAGTTGCAAAAGGGCTGGGTAATGGATTGCCGATTGGGGCAACCATCGGCAAAGCGCAACTTGCAGAACATTTTGGCCCGGGAAGCCATGGTTCCACATTCGGCGGAAATCCGATTAGTACTGCTGCAGCTTGCGCTGTGATGGATATTATATTTAAGAGTGAATTTCTTGAAGAAGTAACTGCCAAAGGAGATGCTTTATTTCAGCTGCTTAATCAAGAGCTTGGCAGTTTGGAAGTGGTAAAAGAAATAAGGGGCATCGGCTTGATGGTAGGAATCGAATTGACTGTTGCAGCCCAGGATTATTTAACGAAGCTGAGGGAGTCGGGATTGATTGCGCTGCCAGCTGGAGAAAAAGTGATCAGACTTCTTCCACCACTAAATGTAACGCACGAGGATCTGCAAAAAGCAGTATTTAAACTAAAGGAAATCTTGATAAATCAAACGATAACAGCGTAAGAGCTGTGTATTTTTTTAAAAATAAATGAATAAAAATTGATATTAATAAATAAAAATTCAACTGGAGAGGTGACAAATGGAAGGATATTTGCATCTGGCAGACGGAAAGAAATTTCAGGGATCCTTGCTTGGCTCGCTACCTGAGGAGGGGATCGCCGGGGAAATCGTCTTTTTTACAGGAATGACAGGATACCAGGAGGTACTAACCGATCCATCCTATAAGAATCAAATTATTGTGTTCACTTATCCTTTGATTGGAAATTACGGGATAAATGATCAGGATTTCGAAAGCAAGAAGCCGCATGCAGCAGCGGTGATTGTCAGTGAAGCTGCGAAAGAAGCATATCATTATGAGGCACAGCACTCTTTTACCGAGTATCTTGAGAAATGGAATATTCCTATCCTGGAGCATATTGACACCCGTGAGCTTGTAAAAGGGATTCGACAGAATGGAACGATGCCGGCAGTTGTCACAGCCAGTCCGGAAAATGCAGTATGCTGCGACACAATCAGCAGTCTGAAAGTGAAAGAGGTTTCTGTCCCATCCCCTGTAACCATTGGCAGGGGGAGCAATCATATTGTTTTGGTTGATTATGGCTTTAAAAAGTCGATTGCCGAATATCTTGTTAACCAAAAATGCCTTGTTACAATCGTTCCCTACAATTATAGTGCAGACCAAATTTCAGCACTAAAGCCTGATGGGGTGCTTTTATCCAATGGACCAGGAGACCCGAAAGAGTTAATGGATCAGCTGCCGGAGATCCGGAAGGTGGCTGAATATTATCCGGTGTTAGGAATTTGCCTCGGCCATCAGCTTGCTGCCCTCGCTTTTGGCGGGGATACGAAGAAAATGTTGTTTGGGCACCGCGGAGCAAACCAGCCTGTATTCGATGTCACTGGAAACCGAGTCTTCATGTCCTCACAAAATCACAGTTATGCGGTCGATCAAAATAGCATTGAGCATACTGGTTTAAAAATACGCTTCCTTAATAAAAATGACCAGTCCATCGAGGGGCTTTACCATGAGAAACTGCCGCTGATGACTGTTCAATTTCATCCAGAAGCAAGTCCTGGACCTGAAGACAGCATTTTCATATTCGAGGAATTCATCAATACAGTCCAATACAGAAAGCGGAGAGAAATTAGCTATGCCTAAGGATACAAGTATAAAATCCATATTGGTCATTGGATCGGGACCGATTATCATTGGTCAGGCTGCAGAATTTGATTATGCAGGGACGCAAGCTTGCATTGCCTTGAAAGAAGAAGGCTACCGCGTCATCCTTGTCAACAATAACCCAGCCACCGTCATGACGGATCATGTGTTTGCAGATGCAGTCTATTTTGAACCAATGACAGTGGAGAGTGTAGAAAATATCATCAAAAAAGAAAGGCCAGATGGCATTCTCGGGACACTTGGCGGCCAGGCAGGATTAAATCTGATATTCCAGCTGAGTGAAGAAGGAATCCTTGATGAATACTGTGTGAACGTACTTGGCACTTCCGTGTCGAGCATCAAACAAGGGGAGGACAGAGAAGCATTCCGAAGCTTGATGCATAAGCTTGGTGAACCCGTGCCAGAAAGCAAAATTGTTCAAAAGGTAGAAGATGCGGCTGATTTTGCAGAAAGAATCGGTTTTCCACTAATTGTCCGTCCAGCCTACACACTTGGCGGAACCGGAGGAGGAATTGCCAAAAACATGGCTGAATTGCTTTCGCTCGTGTCAGGTGGATTGAATGAAAGTCCGATCAATCAATGTCTGGTAGAAAGAAGCATTGCCGGCTTCAAGGAAATTGAATACGAAATGATGCGTGACTCTGCTGGAACTTGTATCGCCATTTGCAATATGGAAAATATCGATCCGGTCGGAATCCATACTGGTGACTCCATCGTTGTTGCACCTTCGCAAACACTGACGGACACGGAGTATCACATGCTCAGGACTTCCGCCATAAAAATTATTTCTGCTCTAGGAATTGTCGGCGGCTGTAATATCCAGTTTGCTCTTGATCCAGTAAGCAAGGGATACTTTTTGATTGAAGTGAATCCGAGGGTCAGCCGGTCTTCCGCACTCGCTTCAAAAGCAACGGGTTATCCGATTGCCAGAATGGCAGCAAAACTGGCAGTTGGATATAATTTGGCAGAGCTCAAAAATCCGGTAACGGGCAATACATTTGCCAGTTATGAGCCAGCGCTCGATTATGTAGTAGTAAAAATCCCGAAATGGCCGTTCGAGCAATTCCCGAAAATTGACCGCAGTCTAGGGACACAGATGAAAGCGACAGGCGAAGCGATGGCAATGGATAGAAGCTTCGAACGTGCATTCATCAAAGCCGTCCGCTCCCTTAACCTTAATACTCAGGACTTGAAGCTGCCTGTCCTCACGGATTATTCCGTTGAGGAGCTGTATAGCTTAGTCGACAATCAGACAGATCAACGGATTTTTGCATTGCTGGAACTGCTCCGCAACGGGGAGAAAATAGAATCTCTTCATGAAAAAACCAAAATCGATTTGTTCTTCCTGGCAAAGTTCCAATCATTAATGGAGCTGGAGAAGACAATTGCGATGTACGATATCGAAAGCATTCAGGCATCAGCCCTTCGGAATTTTAAAGAAAAAGGATTTAGCGATGCCTTTCTTGCAAAACAATGGAATGTATCGGAGTCACAGGTAAGAAAGCTCCGTAAACACCAAGGTATCATTCCAGCTTACAAGATGGTCGATACATGTGCTGCTGAATTTGAATCGACATCCAATTACTTTTACTCCAGCTACCTAGGAGAAAATGAAGCTGTGGTCTCGCGAGGAAAGCGCAAAGTACTCGTGATCGGAAGCGGACCGATCAGCATCGGCCAGGGAATTGAGTTTGACTATTGCTCCGTTCACGGCGTCTTCGCCCTAAAGGAAGAAGATGTTGTAACGATTATGATAAATAACAATCCGGAAACAGTCAGTACTGATTTTGCTATTTCCGACAGACTGTATTTCGAACCATTAACAATGGAAGATATTTTGAATGTAATAGAGCTAGAAGAAATAGAGGAAGTCATTGTCCAGCTAGGCGGGCAAACAGCTTTAAATCTAGCCAAGGGATTAGAAGAAGCGGGAATTCAGCTGCTGGGAACTACTTCCGAAACCATTGATGTGTTTGAAGACAGAGATGAATTCTACAAGCTGTTGAATAAGTTGGCGATTCCACATGTTAATGGGGAGACAGCTGCAAACGAACAAGAATTGCGAAAGGCAGCAGCACGCCTTGGATACCCTGTACTGATTAGACCATCGTATGTGATTGGCGGACTGAATATGGTCATTGTACGTAACAATCAGGAGTTAAGGGAAGTTCTCGAAGCGGGAACGATCCCATATCCAATCCTTGTTGATCAGTATATGGAAGCTAGAGAGGCAGAACTTGATCTCGTCGCAGATGGGGAGCATATCTTGATTCCAGCAATCATCGAACATATAGAGAAGACAGGTGTCCATTCAGGCGATAGTTTTTGCATGATTCCAGCCCAAAGCTTTTCCAAACAGACAAAGCAACGGATGGCAGATTATGCCAAGAGAATTGTGAGCAATTTGAAATACAAGGGATTAATGAACATCCAATTCATTGTTAAGGATGATGAAGTATATTTACTGGAAGTCAACCCGCGCTCAAGCAGAACGATGCCAATCGTTAGCAAGGTCGCTGGAGTGGATTTAGTGAACAAAGCGACAAAAATATTGCTCGGGAAATACTTTTTGTCGAAGGATGAACTCAAACTAGATACGGATGCACCATTCATCTGGGTGAAACATCCAGTATTCTCAAACTTTGCATTAAAAGGCTTGGATAGCAAAACGGGTCCGCAAATGATTTCGACGGGGGAAGGAATAAGTGTAGGAACCACCTTCCAAGAAGCCATCAATAAAAGTTTTCATTCGCTTAATGGAAAAAGTGTTCATGGTGCGATTGCGATTGCCGATCAAAGCGTATTAGCCGAAATGGAAAAGGAGTTCCCTGCGATTCCGTTTGTAGGCACCGATCATTTGAAGGTAGATCCCTTTATTGCTGCCTTATATTGTCCTGGGAACAGCAAAGAAGATATTGATCTAAGGGAGTGGGCGGTAAAGAACAGGAAGATCATCTTGACACAAAAGGAAACATTGTATGCTTTACTAAAAAGCCTATCCGTGCAAACTTGGAATGTAAAATCACTGGGAGAATGGCTGGCTGAATATAAGGGAGTGGTGGCAAAATGACAATGGTACAACAGCATGATATCAATCTAAAAAGCCGGGATTTACTAACACTTGCACATCTAGAAAAGGATGAAATTTTGGGATTGCTGGACAAGGCGATTATCCGCAAAGAGAAGACGCTAAAAAAACAATTTGATCAGCCCTTAAAAGGGAAAATCCTTGGAATGATTTTTGATAAATCTTCGACTCGAACCAGGGTCTCTTTTGAAGTGGGTATGATCCAGCTTGGAGGAAGTGCACTGTATTTAAATGGCAAGGATCTTCAACTGGGCAGGGGCGAATCGCTAAGCGATACAGCCCAAGTACTATCGCAATACCTGGATGCCATCATGATCAGGACATTTTCTCATAAATCGGTGGAGGAGCTGGCATATCATGCCGATATACCGGTGATTAATGGGTTGACCGATTTAGATCACCCGTGTCAGGCGCTGGCCGATTTGATGACAATCTATGAAAAGAAAGGAAAGCTAGAAGGATTAAAGCTGGCATATATCGGCGATGGCAACAATGTTGCTCATTCTCTAATGATTGCCTGTACAAAAGTGGGTATCGACATATCGCTTGCATGTCCTTCTGGTTATTTTCCGGATTCGCAAATTACATCCCTTTGTGAAAACTTTGCAGAAAAGAGTGGTGCAAAACTTGTCCTAACAACATCACCAACAGAAGCTGTTGCTCAAGCAGATGCAATCTATACAGATGTATGGACCAGCATGGGACAGGAAGAAGAAAACGAAAAAAGAAAAAAAGATTTTCAAAATTTTCAGGTGAATGCTGAATTGCTGACATCAGCAAAAGAAGATTACCTGTTCCTCCATTGCCTTCCTGCACATCGAGGAGAAGAAGTAGCCGCAGAAGTCATCGACGGGAAACACTCCGTAGTCTTCGAACAGGCTGGAAATCGCCTTCATGCCCAAAAAGCTTTACTAGTTGAAATATTAAAGGACTAGATCAAAAGCGCAAGCCTTTAGATGGTAAAAAAAGGATAAAATAAACATTCATACTTCGGTTTTGGTAAGCAATAATATACAAGACAGAATACTAATGAAGGGGGATGGAAAATGGGACAGAGTCATCAGTTCCGTGCTGGACAAAAGGCACCCAATAATGGTATTTATATTGAAACCGGTGAAACAGGAAGCAATATTAACAACCCGCAAAAAATTAAGCTGAAAACCGGGGATCGTTTTCCGGAAAACTCAAACGATGATCGTCACTGGACATACTTGCCGAAATTTAAATAAGCTGCAGGAAAGCCATCCCTCGTGGATGGCTTTACTTTATGGGGAATTTTATTATAATGGAGTTAAAGGTCAAAAAAGGTCAAACGAGTGATGGAATAGAATGATGAAAAACGAACAGGGAAAAACCGCTAGTGAGATTCAAAAAAAGTTAGGGGGATTCAGACAGTGACTTCGACTTATGAAGTTTTAAAGAAATATGGGCGTGACCTTGTTGAGGAAGTACGTTCAGGCAAAGTGGACCCGGTAATCGGCCGGGATAGTGAAATACGCAATGTAATTCGTATCCTGTCCAGGAAAACCAAAAACAATCCAGTTCTGATCGGGGAACCTGGCGTCGGCAAGACTGCGATAGTAGAAGGACTGGCGCAAAGGATCGTCCGTAGAGATGTTCCTGAGGGCTTGAAGAATAAGACGATATTCGCATTGGATATGAGTGCGTTGATTGCTGGCGCGAAGTTCCGAGGCGAATTCGAAGAGAGATTGAAAGCCGTTTTGAATGAAGTGAAAAAGAGTGAAGGGAAAATCCTGCTGTTCATCGATGAACTTCATACAATCGTCGGTGCTGGGAAGACAGAAGGCGCAATGGATGCCGGAAATATGCTAAAGCCTATGCTGGCACGCGGCGAGCTTCACTGCATCGGTGCGACAACCCTCGATGAGCATCGTAAATACATTGAAAAAGATCCTGCATTGGAACGAAGATTCCAGCAGGTACTCGTAAAAGAACCGGACGTTGAGGATACGGTATCAATTTTACGGGGATTAAAGGAAAGATTTGAAATTCACCATGGTGTAAACATCCATGACCGTGCACTGGTTGCCGCTGCCACCTTATCCGATCGTTATATTACGGACAGATTCTTGCCGGACAAGGCACTTGACCTTGTTGATGAAGCATGCGCGCTAATTCGTACAGAAATTGATTCGATGCCTTCGGAGCTTGATGAGGTAACCAGAAGGGTCATGCAACTGGAAATTGAGGAAGCTGCATTAAACAAGGAAAAAGATGATGCCAGCCGGGCACGCCTTGAAATTCTTCGTAAGGAACTCGCAAACTTAAGGGAAAAAGCGAATGGAATGAAGGCAAGATGGCAGCAGGAAAAAGAGGAAATTCAAAAGGTACGGGAAAAACGTGAAATGCTTGAAAAACGGCGCCGTGAACTGGAAAAGGCGGAAAATGATTATGATTTGAACAAGGCGGCTGAATTAAGGCATGGCCGTATCCCTTCACTGGAAAAAGAGCTGAAAGAGCTTGAATTGGAAGTCAGCAAGAAAGGTGACAGGCTTCTCCGAGAGGAAGTAACCGAAGAAGAAATTGCTGATATCGTTTCACGATGGACGGGGATCCCCGTCATGAAACTCGTTGAGGGAGAACGGGAGAAGCTCCTTAAACTTGAAAGCATTCTGCATGAACGAGTTGTCGGGCAGGACGAAGCGGTATCTCTTGTTGCCGATGCAGTTCTACGGGCTAGAGCGGGCATCAAGGATCCAAACAGGCCTATTGGCTCTTTCATTTTCCTCGGACCTACCGGAGTTGGGAAAACGGAGTTGGCTAAGACGCTGGCACAGTCCTTGTTTGATAGTGAGGAGCATATGATTCGAATCGATATGTCCGAGTATATGGAAAAGTATTCTGTATCAAGGTTGATCGGCGCTCCACCAGGATATGTCGGGTATGAAGAGGGAGGACAGCTAACAGAGGCAGTAAGAAGGAATCCGTATTCTGTCATCCTTCTCGATGAAGTGGAAAAGGCGCATCCTGAAGTATTCAATATTCTTCTGCAAATGCTGGATGATGGCAGGGTAACTGATTCTCAGGGGAGAACAGTCGATTTTAAAAATACTGTCATCATCATGACATCGAATATTGGTTCTCAGAATTTGCTTGAGCGACAGGATGGAGCTGAAGACATCTCTTTAGAAACAAGGGACCTCGTCATGTCCCAGTTGCGTAGCCATTTCCGTCCTGAATTCCTGAATCGCGTCGATGAAATCATTTTGTTCAAGCCACTAGCATTGAATGAAATCAAAATGATCGTCGAAAAATTGGTTTCGACGCTGCAAGAAAGGTTGGCAGATCAGCAAATCCAGCTAAATATCACCGAAGAAGCGAAAGCGTTTTTAGCTGAACATGGTTTCGATCCAGTATACGGTGCAAGACCATTAAAGCGATTCATCCAAAGAAGCGTGGAAACAAAGCTTGCGAAAGAAATAATTACAGGTACGATTAAAGAGAAAAGCCTGGTGGAGATTGGAATTAAAAACGGGGAAATCAACTTACAGATTGAATAAGAGAAACGAAAAAAGTCATCCATTACGAAATGGATGACTTTTTAACAACGTTTTCTTTCCTTAATGACCATGTTTTTCTTCGGAATCTCCAGGAAGAACAGCAGGAATCACAAGGATGATAATGGTTGCCAAAATAGCCAGGATCGTGCTTTGAACCAGATCCAATCCAACGCCGATCATTGCTCCGGCTACATAATTGAGCATGAGAACAAGAAGGAATGTCCAGAATAAAGTCCAGAAATATTTCACGATTTTCACCTCTTACCTTAATTAAATCTTTTTTCATCTTACCACAAGCCATCTATATTATAACTAATATTTAAACAAAATGAAAAGCGTTTCCATGTAATCAATCGATTTTTCCGCCTGTAGCAATTATGATAGAGATGTGGTTGGAAAAAGTCAATGTGACAGTTCTTGGTTTAATGAGAAAAATGGGCAAACTCCCTTTCATTTCCTGATAAATAGCATACAGTAATATGAATAATCTTTTGGGAAGGGGTTGGTAGAGTGGAGAGCCGGAACTTTAAACTGGATACCGAATGGAATATGATCCATTATCCTGAAAGACCAAATGGTTTCGGTATCCTGGCAATTGGAGACGAAAGACATTTTGTGAATGGCGACAGCAGTTTTTGGACGCAGAATGAGGGCAAACGTTCCATGCTGAACATTTGGAAAAAGGAAGGATATACCGTTTTTTATTCCAATCTATACGGCAGGCATTGGGGAAGTGAGAAGGCAGCCGATTTAGCAATGAGGTTGTGCACCCATATAGTGCGCAGCGAAATTTTGAATCCATCCTTCCATATAGTCGCTGAAGGAATGGGGGCATTAGTCGCCATGAAACTACTAGCCAACAGGGATCATAAGGTCAGGTCACTGGTGCTGATCAATCCTATTCTCTCGCTGACAGCCCATCTCGAACAAGAAAAAGAGAATAAGTTTTTTTATAAAAAATTGATTGCAGAACTGGAATTGGCGTATGAAACCGAGAGCGATAAGCTACTTCAGCACCTTCATGAACAGGAGGCTGATTCCGGAGGTTTCAATAAAGAAACACCCGTACAGATCATCCATGTTTTGTCTGGTAACAGAGCCTATAAACAATCGAATATCATTAAGGATTTATCCGCTGAATGGCAAAAGAACAGTTTTCCAATTGCAATAAGCTATATGCTGCCAGAAAAAAAATCGCAGATAGGATTCCAAATCATCCAATTTCTGTCCAAACATGAGCAGGTCCTATAGCCCTTGCAAATATTTTCAAGCCTTCCTTCATAGGATACAAAAGAGGGTGTTGCAAGGAGGAATTTCTATGGAAAGAGCTATGATTGTGGGGGTATACGATTTTATTGGCTATAGTCTTTGTCGTCATTTGCTTGATATGGGAATCGAAGTGACTGGAGTCCATCCGATCGGTGAACAAGACCATGATTATACAGAAGAAAAGCGTTTGGAAATCGGCAGGAATGCTAATTTTTCAGAAATCAGTCTAATAGAGTGGCAGGGAATAGAAGAGGTTGATTTCGTCTTTGTCACCTTGTTTGAACTTTTTCTGGAGCAAAATCGCACTGAAAAGGGGCTAGAGGAAGTTTTCGCGATACTCCAGTCTAAACATTGTACCAAACAGCGGACAGCTTTGCTCCTTCCCGCATTTTTCGCACAGGAAAATGCGAAACTTGAAACAACATCTGTTAAATTAGCTCAGTTTCTCGATAATGCAAAATCTTCTGTCCTGGTAATCTATTTACCGACTATTTATGGGCCATGGCAGCCTGAGAATTGTTTTTTTCAGAAAACGATGAATCATCCATCAAGGGAAAAAGAAGCTGTGCTCGGTATTGATCCTTTGGAATGGACCGAGGATTGTTTGTATATTGATGATACAGTGAATTTTATTAGAAAAATGGCTGAATCGGGCGAACAAGGACAGTTTATGCTGGCAAGCGGAGAACCGGATAAATGGCAAGAGTGTGCCAGGAAACTTCTAGGCAAGCACCCATCAATCCCTGTAACAAGAGGTGAATTAGTTAAAATAAGAAGGGGAATTAACGTCAAAAAACTAAAGAAAAATGAGGATGTCCACACAGGCTTGGATAAACAAAGAGAGCAATATTCGAGGATCCTGGCCAGCAGAGTCCGAAGCGATTTCCCATAAATTACTTTTCAAACGATACTCCACAGAGTAAAATGGTAAAAGATTCTTCCCCTCGTTTCCATTTCACGAAAGAAGCGAATACTGCTGATGGAATACAGTGCGCATACAGGAGGTGCATCGGATGTTGAAGCGTTTCGGGCTGATATGGTTAAGCCTTATTTTGCTAGGAGGATGCGGACAACCTCTTACAAAAGGAAAAGTGCAGAAAGTCGGTCTGCTGGTGCCTGAAACGATAGATGATCAGGTGTGGGGTACGAAGGGATATCGCGGCTTGCTGCAAATCCAGACACTTCTGGGGGTGGATGTTTTTTTCAAGGAAGACATGAATTCCCAAGATGCTGTAGAGGAAGCTGTTAGGGAATTTGACCGTAAAGGTGTGAACCTGGTCTATGGACACGGCGATGAGTACGCTACTTATTTCAATAAGCTTTCAGAAAGATACCCTGATATCCATTTCATCAGTTTCAATGGTGATGCCCGAAAGGAGAATACGACAAGCCTAAACTTTAAGGGTTATGCGATGGGTTTCTTTGGGGGTATGGTCGCGAGCCATATGTCGAAAACAGGAAAGGTTAGCATTATCGCGGCATATGAATGGCAGCCAGAAGTCGAAGGTTTTTATGATGGCGCCATTTTTGAAGAAAAGAATACGAAGGTTGACATCCGTTATGTTGGTCACTGGGATGATCAAAATAAAGCTTTGGATGTTCTTGATGAAGTGTTGAACGATGGCGCAGATGTCATTTATCCGGCCGGGGATGGGTACAATGTTCCCGTGATTGAAAAAGTAAAGGCTAGCGGCAATTATATTATTGGCTATATATCGGACCAGTCCGACTATGGGGAGTCGACTGTTCTGACAAGTACCGTTCAGCATATTGAAGACTTGTATGAGTTAACGGCGGAGAAATACAATAACGGCACCCTTAAATCCGGCAATTTATCATTCGATTTCCAGGACGGCGTGATTTCTCTTGGCAAATTCAGCCGCGACGTTGATTCAGACTACCGTAATAAGTTGAATGTTTATATTAATACTTACAAAAACACAGGAAAATTACCTAACCAATGATTCCAGACTATAGGAGGCAAACAAGATGCAAAATAATGAGAAAACGATGGAATTCATGCAAATCGCGATGAAATACCTTCCCGAAGCACAGCAAAAACTGCAGGAAGCAGGTATTGAGCTGACAATGGACAATCTTCAGCCTTTTTTCACTCTGTTTACGGAAGTAATGAACGAAGCATATGAGCTGGGGAAAGCAGACGCAGCAGTCGAATTAAATAAAAAATAAAAGCGGTGGGATTCCTCCGCTTTTATTTTAGCAAATCTTTGAGAAGTGTCCAGCGCCTAGCCCCTCGAGACGTTTCTGTCCGCCCGATGAAGTCAAAGAGCGACTTCTTCGGTCGACCTCCGAGGCACAGGATGTGCTAGACCCGCCAGCCACAGGACGTGGCGTTTTAGGCAGGCCACGCTTGTTGGGACGCCGTTTTACTTTTTATCAATGATCTGGTCAAAAAATGGCTTAATTTTGCCGAAAAGTGGCTTGAGCTCCTTGGATGAAGTGATTAGTGTATCAACATGGTGCATCACTTCATCTAAATCAATATGATCAAGATACTTGCTGAAAGGGTATGCTGGCTCGGTCGGCTGGTCCTTGCTTACATCCGTGCTCTTCTTGCCACCAAACATGAAGCGATCGAAAAACTCGGATTTCTGACCAGGCTCCTCGCTGTATCCTTGTTCTTTTCTTTTAAGCTTGAAACCAAACGGGTCTCTAGCTTTCTCATCCTCCATTTTTATTCCCGCCTTTCTCTATCCTGGCATTTTTTCAGACGCGTGGTCTTCATTAGTAGCCTATGAGAAATAGGATTATATGGACTGGGCCAAGAAGGCAAATCTTATTTTTTAGTTGCAGTAGCAGAGGGTTATCTGCTAAAATTAGTACCAAGTCATAATAATTGATAATAATAAATTGCTCTAAATAAACAGAATCTAAGGAAATAAGGAGATGATCCCATGAATGCAGGGATAATTGGAGTTGGGCGATACTTGCCAGAAACGATAGTAACAAATTTGGATCTGGAAAAGAAAATGGATACCTCGGATGAGTGGATTCGCTCAAGGACGGGAATTGAAGAAAGAAGAATTGCCAAAGATGATATGGATACTTCCTATTTAGCCTATCAAGCTGCAGCAGAAGCGATCAAAAATGCTGGCATTGCAGCTGAAGAACTTGATCTCATCCTGGTGGCTACCGTAACGCCGGATCAGCCGTTCCCAACAGTGTCCTGTATGCTCCAGGATCAGCTTGGTGCAAAAAATGCTGCAGCAATGGACATAAGTGCAGCCTGTGCCGGATTTATGTATGGGATGGTAACCGCAAAGCAATTTATCGAAACGGGCGCTTATAAGTACGTGTTAATCGTAGGTGTTGAAAAGCTATCAAAGATCACGGACTGGAATGACCGGAACACCGCTGTCCTTTTTGGTGACGGTGCCGGAGCAGTGGTGATGGGCCCCGTTTCAGATGGCAAGGGAGTTCTTTCGTTTGAGCTTGGTTCTGATGGAACCGGCGGAAAGTACCTTTATCAAGACAAATATATTGTGATGCATGGCCGGGAAGTTTTCAAATTTGCGGTAAGGCAAATGGGCGAGAGCAGCATCAATGTACTTGAAAAAGCCGGCCTTTCCAAAGAAGACGTCGATTTCTTGATTCCTCATCAGGCAAATATCAGGATTATGGAAGCCGCCCGTCAGCGCCTTGATCTTCCTATCGAGAAAATGTCCAAAACAGTCCATAAGTACGGAAATACATCTTCCGCGTCCATTCCGATTTCGCTTTTTGAAGAAATTGAAGCTGGAAAAATCAAGGATGGCGATGTAGTGATAATGGTTGGCTTTGGCGGCGGCTTGACTTGGGGCGCGATTGCCATGCGGTGGGGTAAGTAATTCAGAACATTTCAGTCAAAATTAGTGATCAGGCAAAGGAGATGCAAAAAAAAGATGAAGAAACGCAGAGTCGTAGTTACTGGAATCGGGGCTGTCACACCGCTCGGAAATGATGCAGAAACTACTTGGAAACATATTTTGGAAGGTGTATCGGGCATAGGTCCCGTCACGAGGCTGAATGTCGAAGAATTCCCGGCAAAGGTCGCAGGGGAAGCAAAAGAATTCAATGTGGAAAACTTTATAGAACGAAAAGATGCCAGAAAGATGGACCGGTTCACTCATTATGCAGTCGCTGCGTCGATGATGGCTGTAAAAGATGCCGAGCTGGAAATTACCGAGGAGAATGCTCCGCGTGTTGGAGTATGGATCGGATCAGGAATCGGTGGAATGGAAACATTTGAGCAGCAGCATGAAACATTCCTAAATAGAGGATACCGCAGGGTCAGCCCTTTTTTCATACCAATGATGATTCCTGACATGGCAACAGGACAGGTATCGATCGCTTTAGGAGCAAGAGGCTTTAACTCCTGTACAGTTACCGCGTGTGCGACCGGAACAAATTCAATTGGAGATGCCTTCAAGGTCATCCAGCGTGGCGATGCTGATGTTATGGTAACCGGAGGGACAGAAGCACCAATAACAAAAATGGCCTTTGCAGGATTCTCTGCAAATACGGCCTTATCAACAAATCCTGATCCACAAAAAGCGAGCAGGCCATTCGATAAAAACCGTGACGGATTCGTCATGGGCGAAGGTGCGGGAATAGTTGTACTCGAGGAGTTAGACCATGCATTGGCTCGTGGAGCTAAAATCTATGCTGAAATTGTTGGCTACGGTGCCACAGGCGATGCCTACCATATCACTGCACCAGCCCCTGGAGGAGAAGGCGGGGCAAGAGCGATGAAAATGGCACTGGATGATGCAGGACTCACTCCTGAAGAAATCGGATATATCAACGCTCATGGAACAAGTACACAGTACAATGACAAGTACGAAACGATGGCGATTAAAACTGTCTTTGGCGAGCAAGCCTATAAGCTTGCCGTAAGTTCAACTAAATCAATGACCGGACACTTGCTCGGAGCAGCTGGAGGTATTGAAGCCATCTTCACCGTTCTCACCTTAAAGGAAGGAATACTGCCACCAACAATCAATCTGGAAACACCAGACCCAGAATGTGACCTTGACTATGTACCAAATAAGGCACGCACTCAGCAAGTAACTGCAGCAATCAGCAATTCGCTCGGTTTCGGCGGACATAACGCCACCATCGCATTTCGCAAGTATGATGGGTAAGAATTAACAGCTAAATAATAAAAAGGAAAACTCTCCAAGTAACCTCACGACGAATTTTTGGACATGGGTCTGAAAATTTGAAAGTGATCAGTCTATTCTTGGTGAGTTTTTTTATTTGTAAACGAAACGAGGAGAAGTAAGGTTAAAACTTATATTAAAATAAAAAAAGTATTGCATTTGTAATTAAATTGTAATATTATCTTTTTAACTAGTAAAAGTTTTTAGAAAATTATAAACACACTAAAATATTCAGAAATGAGTATTTTACAATATCAATCTTTCATAGGATGGCGGTGTATTACTGAGCATGACTGCATTATTGGAACTTAAAAATCTAAAAACTTATTTTAAGCGAAAAAAAATAGAGATACCTGCTGTTGATGGGGTGGATTTAGTCATAAATAAAGGAGAAACTGTAGCCCTTGTTGGCGAATCAGGATCTGGGAAGAGCATAACATCTCTTTCTATAATGAGGTTGATCCCCAGCCCCCCTGGCCGAATTGTTGATGGACAAATCAATTTTAACGGGCAGGACCTGGCAAAGTTGACGGAGGATGAACTTTGCAAAATTCGCGGCAACGATATTTCGATGATTTTTCAGGAGCCGATGACATCACTTAATCCAGTACTAACAGTAGGGGAGCAAATAACAGAGGTTTTGACATACCATCAAGGCATGTCAAAAACAATGGCAAAGAAAAAAGCTATAGAAATGCTGGAATTGGTTGGATTCTCGCGCGCGAAGGAAATCGTGGATGATTATCCTCATCGCCTGTCTGGCGGTATGAGGCAGAGAGTTATGATCGCGATGGCGATGAGCTGCAATCCGAAACTTCTTATTGCAGACGAACCAACGACAGCACTAGATGTAACAATCCAAGCGCAGATTTTGGATTTAATGAAGGATCTTAGCAAAAAATTTGAAACTTCCATTTTGATCATCACTCATGATCTAGGGGTAGTATCAGAGATAGCTGACAGGGTTGTAGTGATGTATGCAGGTCAGGTGGTGGAAGAAGCACTGGTTGAAGATTTGTTTGAAAACCCTCTTCATCCATATACGGAAGGTCTGATGGGTTCTGTGCCTTCAATTGAAGAAGATCTTGACAGATTGAAGTCAATCGAAGGAAATGTCCCTGCTCCTGAAAACCTGCCAGCTGGATGTCGCTTTGCTCCTCGCTGTCCACACAAATTTGACCGTTGCACAGCCGAAATGCCGCAACTTTTGAAGATAAATGAAACTAGGGCGGCAAGGTGTTTTTTATATGACAGCAAGGAGGTGCCTCAATGATCACAACGAATGAATTAGAAGAAAGAAATGCAACTGTCGGTCACTCAGATACATTGCTGGAATTAAAAGATGTAAAGAAACACTTTCCAATAAAAACAGGATTTTTGCAAAAAAATGTAGGTCAAGTCAAAGCTGTGGACGGAATAAGTTTTTCGATAAAAAAGGGAGAAACACTAGGGATTGTTGGAGAGTCTGGCTGCGGAAAGTCAACTGCAGGAAGGACGCTCATTAGACTCTATGAACCTACCGATGGCAAAATAATTTTTAAAGGGAAGGATATTTCTCATCTTTCTGAGGCGGAACTACGAAAGGATGTTCGAAAAGACATTCAAATGATTTTCCAAGATCCATTTGCTTCTCTTAATCCAAGAAAAACCTTGCGATCGATCATACGGGAACCACTGGACACCCATAATCTTTACAAAGGAAAAGAACGGGATGAAAAGGTGGAAGAGCTTCTGGAGAAAGTTGGTTTGGATGCATCTTTCATCAACCGCTATCCTCATGAATTTTCTGGCGGGCAGCGTCAAAGAATTGGGATTGCAAGGGCGCTTGCACTCCATCCTGAGATGATTATTGCAGATGAGGCGGTCTCAGCACTTGATGTATCGATACAAGCCCAAATTATAAATTTAATGGAAGACCTTCAGGAAGAATTCGGCTTGACATATATGTTTATCTCCCACGATTTGAGCGTTGTGAGGCATATCAGTGACCGAGTGGGAGTAATGTACCTTGGCAAAATGATGGAGCTTGCCGCCAAAAAAGAAATTTATTCTAATCCTCTCCACCCCTATACACAAGCACTTCTTTCGGCTGTTCCTGTGCCAAGGAAGAAAGGTGTTGCAAAAAGGGAACGGATCATTTTGAAAGGCGAATTGCCTAGTCCAGCGAATCCGCCAGCAGGCTGTGTATTCCATACCAGATGTCCTGCTGCATTCGATCTTTGCAGACAAGTGGTACCTGACTTCCAGGAAGTCAAAGATAACCATTTTGTTGCCTGTCACTTGTATAAATAGCAGGCGTATAATTTTATCTTCGAAAGGAGGAGATAGCATACATACGGTCTAAGGTTTTTTAAGAAAGAAAAAACGATAACGAGGGGGAAATAACGTGAAATTAAGAAAAACTTCATGGCTGGTTATAAGTCTTACACTGATCCTTTCTTTATTCCTTACTGCTTGCGCTGGGAATACACCTGAGAAGACAACTGGGACTACGGATAAAGACGGAACGAAGAATGAGGAAGCAGCTGGAGAGCCGCAAAAAGGCGGAGATTTAATCATTGGATCAACTGGATCACCTACACTTTTCAACTCTCTATATTCTACCGATACTGCGAGTTCAGATATTGAAAGTTTCATTTATGATGGACTAGTAACGTCTGACACCGAATTTAATCCTACATTTAGTATGGCTGAGGACATTAAAGCTTCTGAAGATGGCCTGACTTACACAGCAAAATTAAAAAAAGGGATTAAATGGCATGATGGTGAGGAGTTCACCGCAGACGACGTAGTTTTTACATTCATGATTCCCAAAAACCCAGATTATGTCGGCGAACGAGGATCGAACTTTGAGTCACTGGAGAAGGTAACGAAAATCGATGACTATACTGTGGAATTCAAATTGAGCAAGAGGGACGCTTCCTTCTACCCGGTAACATTGAGCTATTTCATTTTACCTGAGCATATTCTAAAAGATGTACCCGTTGCCGAACTTGGTGAGCATGAGTTCAATACGAAGAGCCCAATTGGTACCGGTCCATTTAAATTTGTTGAGTGGAAAGATGGCGAGTATGTAAAAGTTGAAGCATTCGATGATTATTTCAAAGGCCGTCCGAACCTTGATTCATTAACATACAAAATCGTTCCAGATATGGATGCAATGATTGCGCAAATTCAGGCTGGCGACATTGATTTTGCAGCTGGTGTTCCAGGAACTGACATTGAAACAGTCAAATCATTCCCTGGAGTGAAGGTAGAGTCAGGACTTGCTCTTTCTTACACTTATTTAGGATACAACCAGAAGAATGATCTGTTTAAAGATAAAAAAGTCCGCCAGGCACTTACACATGCGATTGACAGGGAAGCAATTGTAAATTCCGTCATGAACGGGGATGGAAAAGTCGCTGATGTTCCTGAAAGTCCACTTTCCTTCGCCTACAATGACGATGTTCCAAAATTCGGTTATGACGTCGAGAAGGCCAAATCATTACTTGCTGAAGCAGGCTGGAAAGACACCGATGGGGATGGTATTCTCGATAAGGACGGTAAAAAATTCTCTTTCACGGTAAAAACAAACCAGGGTAACAAAGTAAGGGAAGACATTGTTGTCGTTCTACAAGAGCAGCTGAAGAATGTCGGTATTGAAGCGAAGCCAGAAATTGTTGAATGGAGCGCATTTATTGAACAAATTTCAGCTCCAAATTGGAATTACGATGCACTTGTGCTTGGATGGAGCCTGTCAACCTTCCCGGATCAGTACGATATTTTCCACTCAAGCCAAATGAAGGAAGGCTTAAACTTCGTATGGTATTCCAATCCTGAGGCTGATAAGCTAATGGAGGAAGCAAAACAAATTCTTGACCAGGATGAATATAAGAAGGCTTATGCTGATATTTACAAGATGATCGCCGAAGATCAGCCTTATACTTTCCTGTACTATCCAAACGTACACAGGGTAATGCCTGAGAACCTACAAGGATATGTATTCCATGCGAAAGATGACTACTATGAGATTTATAAATGGTGGTTAAAAAAATAATGTGAGGTAAGACCCATATCTTTAACTTGGAAAAGGGAAGGGGGGTATTCCTTCCCTTTTTCAATAGTAACTATTGAATATTGGACTTTTTTTAGTCTTGAGCATAAAGATCGTTCACTAGAAAAGGAGCATTGCCATGTTATCTTATATTATTCGCCGAACATTAATGGCCATCCCCTTGTTATTAGGAATTACAGTTGTCTCCTTTGCCATTATGAAATTTGCTCCTGGTGATCCTACAAGCTTGATGATGGATCCAACCATAAGTCAGGCGGACAAAGCAAAGTTTATGGAAAGATATGGGCTGAATGACCCTGTTTATATCCAGTATTTTAAATGGCTTGGTGCCATGCTTCAAGGAGACTTTGGCACATCTTTGATCAGAAAAGGTGTTCCAGTAATGGAAATGATCATGAACAGGATGCCAAACACCATTCTATTAATGGTGGTTTCTACGATGCTTGCCGTGGTGATTTCTATTCCTTTTGGAGTAATCTCTGCTACCAAAGCTTATTCCAAGCTTGATTATTCTGTAACGATTACCTCATTTCTCGGAGTAGCAACACCTAACTTCTTTCTAGGTCTCATCTTAATTATGGTTTTTGCCGTCCAGTTGAACTGGTTCCCAACTGGAGGGGTTTCTACCCTTAATGAACCATTTAGCATCTGGGACAGGATCCATCACTTATTCCTGCCCGCCTTTGTATTAGCAGCAGCAGATATGGCTGGTTTAACGAGGTATACGAGATCGAGCATGATGGAGGTAATCAAGCAGGACTATATTAGGACAGCAAGAGCAAAAGGTTTTAAAGAGCAAAAGGTAATCTATAAACATGGACTCCGCAACGGCTTAATCCCAGTAATTACTATTTTCGGCTTGATGATTCCATCATTTATTGGCGGTGCAGTAATCGTGGAGAAAATCTTTACCTGGCCTGGGATTGGCTTGTTATTCGTTGATTCCGCCTTCCAGCGTGATTATCCGGTGATTATGGGCCTAACGGTCATATCAGCTGTCTTTGTCGTAATAGGTAATCTGGTCGCAGATATTCTGTACGCAATTTTTGATCCGAGGATCGAGTATTAATAGGAGGTAAACATGGCAAAAATAAACCTGGCTGAAAACCCATCTCCTAGCCTTGAATTGCATGGGATTAAAACTACACGCGATACAATGCTTCAAATCGTTGCACGAAAGTTTTTCAGAAATAAACTAGCGGTGATCGGAGGAATATTCCTTATCGTCATTATCTCAGCAGCCCTGCTGGCACCGGTAATTGCACCATATTCTCCTGAGAAGCAAAAACTGCTTGAAAAATTGTCTGTTCCAAGCAGAGAACATCTCCTTGGGACAGACCGTTTTGGCAGAGATATATTTTCAAGACTTTTATATGGCGCACGAATTTCGCTTCTTGTGGGCTTTGCATCTGTATTGGGTTCTATTACAATAGGAACTTTTCTTGGCGCAATTGCAGGTTATGTTGGCGGAATCGTGGATGCATTAATCATGAGGTTTGTTGATATCATCTTGTCCATTCCATCGATCTTTTTACTTATAACTCTAGTAACAATTTTTAAGCCAGGCGTAGATAAATTGATTTTAATTTTCGCATTGCTTGGCTGGACTACAACGGCTCGTCTAGTCCGTGGCGAATTTCTATCATTAAGATCCAGGGAATTTGTTCTTGCATCCAAAACGATTGGCACTAAAACGCATAAGATCATTTTTTCTCATATTTTGCCGAATGCAATGGGCCCGATAATTGTATCTGCGACATTGTCAATCGGATATGTCATTCTCGCTGAATCAGGATTAAGCTATTTAGGTCTTGGAATTCAACCGCCAGTAGCAAGCTGGGGAAATATGCTACAGGATGCACAGAATTTCACGATTTTGTTAAATTCGTGGTGGTATCCTTTAGGCCCTGGCTTAATGATCCTGTTGACAGTGGTTTGTTTTAACTTTGTTGGAGATGGATTAAGGGATGCGCTTGATCCAAAAATAAATGAGTAAAGCCAGGGAAAACCTGGCTTTTTCTCATTGTTTGGGAAATTAAACTATTTTAAAATGCTGCTGACTGCTTTTATTATGAAGGTTTGATAACAAGCCTTAGCAATTTAATACATATATTCTAGAAACCTAAATACTGGCGAAAATTTGTAATCAGCATTTTTAGCTATAACGGTGGAGTGTTATTTTTTGTAGCAGGGGAAATTGCTTTTCCTAATAAGGAATATTTTTACTTAGTGCTGCCCATACTGATGGACAAACAGTTTCTTGAAGTGAGGGATTATAAATCATGTTGTATCTTCATGATGTCTGGGTAAACTGGTTCGAAGGGGAAGAAAACGGCTATAATGTCTGCCACTTTCACGAGTGGCGCAAGGACGATGGAGTCGAGTTGCTTGACCAAGTGCCGCTGCTGAAAATTGACCACTTATTATTTCATTACATTGAGAACGATTTATCTGAGTTGCCTCAACAGCTTCTCGATGACATTTACCGCAAGGCATACTTAAGGAAAAATCATGAACGCACACAGCTTGATTACTGTTTTGTCGTTACGGATGGGACTGGAATTTTGGCTGTTGATACGATCGGCTATAACATTCCGATCCGAAAGAGCCGGCTTATCCCTCGACAGGAACAGCTTGTTTACGAAATGATCGAAAATCAGGATACAATCCACTACAGCTTCAACGATCAAAGATCCTTAAAGAATTTCCATATTCTATCACCTTCTCCTGATTTAATGAGGGGATTGACCCGAAAGGAAAGACAATTAAAGCAATTGTTGTTCATGGCGATGGACCAGCTACACTCGTCGAAAAATGTAGCTGAGGTGCGTTATTGGTTCACGGAGTGGAAACCTGAACAATATGAAGAAATACAGTGTCTCCCATTTGAGGAAGTATGGGAGCAATTATATGAAGAAACAAAATTCGGCTGGACTCCTAGACACGAAAAATTTTGTGAAAATATTATCAAGGGGCAAGCGTTTTTTGAAAAACTATGGGAAATGGAGCACGGCCCGAAAGTTAATTGACAAAAAGGAAGCAGACGAAAAGTTGAGGCTACGGAAAAACCTTGCCTTTTTTCAAAAGGAAATAAAAAAGATGACTCCGAAATTCAAAAAAATTGAATTTCGAGTCATCTTTTTTGATCCCCCATTAAGTTTAAAGGATACCAGCCTATATTATGTGACGATAAAACAGGCAATCTCAAGTGTAAGGGCACTTCTCGAATCTCCATATTTTATGCAAAGATTTGACCAAACATTATAAGAGCCAGGTTTCCCTGGCTCCCTAACTATTTTATAAACGCCTTCTCGACTCCCGGAGGCATCCATCTCGGCAATGACTGATAAGCTTGTCCATTGATATAAAAGAGTACTTGACAGGTCCGGCCGACTTGATCCTTCCCGGAAAGCTTTCTAATTTTCCTGCCTTCTTACTTTTCGTCGGACAAGTAAACGCCGAACAGCCCGCGGTTAATCAGTTTGTGAAATTTCCGGTGTGGCAATCGAGCAGTTATCGGCGGGCAACGCTTGTCGGGGCTGAACAAGGCACTTTCGCTTTTCTTGCTTGAAATGCTCAGCTCCAGTACCTGTTACCACCACTAGCGTTTTCGTCCTAAGCCCATTGCATTTTCCATCTTTTTGAGCATTTTGTTGGCGGCGAGGTTTGCCTTTTTAGCGCCGCGATCCAAGATTTCATCTAGTTCTGTGGAATCGATCAGCTCATAGTATTTTTTCTGAATGGGCTCGATGACTTCAACAACAACCTTGGCAAGATCTCCTTTGAAGTCTCCGTATCCTTTCCCTTCATAATCCTTTTCAATTTCATCAATTGCTTTGCCAGTTAAAATAGAATAGATGGACAACAGGTTGGAGATACCCGGTTTATTTTCTTTATCATACTTTACGATGCCTTCAGAGTCGGTTACCGCACTCTTGATTTTTTTTTCGATTTGCTTTGGTTCATCCAGCATGGAGATAAAAGCTTTGTTGTTCGGATCTGATTTGCTCATTTTCTTCATTGGATCCTGTAAAGACATAACTCTTGCGCCGACTTTGGCAATGCGCACTTCCGGAATCGTGAAAATGTCATTGTATTTCTTATTAAAACGCTCGGCTAAATCTCTCGTCAATTCTAAATGCTGCTTTTGGTCTTCGCCAACTGGTACAAGATTGGTACCATAAAGAAGGATGTCGGCAGCCATTAGCGGGGGATAGGTTAAAAGGCCGGCTGAGACCGCTTCTTTCCCAGTGGATTTATCCTTGAATTGCGTCATTCTCTCCAGCTCACCTATATAGGTAACGCATTGCATCATCCATCCTGCCTGAGCATGTGCCGGTACTTCTGACTGAATGAATAAAGTAACTTTTTCAGGATCAATACCAGAGGCAATATACAAAGCGGCGAGGCTCCTGATGTTATGGCGAAGCTGCAAGCGATCTTGCGGTACCGTAATCGCGTGCTGGTCAACGATGCAGAAATAACAACTATATTCGTTTTGAAGTTCTGTAAATTGCTTCATCGCACCAATATAATTGCCTAAGGTAATCGTGCCGCTCGGCTGGATACCAGAAAAAATTGTTTCCATAAATCATTCCTCCTAAGATTTTTACAGGAGTTCTTCTCCTGCAATTTGACTCACAGACGAAAAAGCGTGCACAAAAAAAGACCACTCGCCCCTATTTGATAGGGACGAATGGTCCGTGTTGCCACCCTAATTACTCACGAATGAGTCACTTTGCCCATGTCATTTTGCAGCATGGATTCCTTTAACGCTGGATCACGTCTGGAGCTACTCTAAGTTCGAACCAGAAGCTCAAAAGTCCATTCCATTTGCCAGGCTGTTTGTTTCCACCGATCACAAACTCTCTGAAAGCCTTAAACAGATGTACTACTCTTCATCATTGCTCTTTTTCATTTTCATTTATAAAAAAGATTATAATAAAATATCCAATGATTAGCAAGGTATTATAGATAATATACGTACAATGCACTTAGCATCAGCAAGAAGTCGAACAATCCTACCAAAAACAATGGATTTGCATTGATGGTTATCAGTTCTGATAAGGGAGTTATATCATTTCTGGAATGGTTCTTCTCTTCCTTGCCAGCAAAAACAGTCCGGAAAGAATAGGAAATGGCGTCAAAGAACCCGGAATGAACTGTAAAGACAACCATCGAAGTGAAGATCAGGATACTTGCAATATAAAAAGAGATATTTATATAACTTAGCAAGGTTATCGTCTGTTGATCTAGGAGTGAAAGGATCAAAACAATGAATTGTGAAAGGGAAAAGCCTATAAAAATTTTCCTGAATCTAGTACGCATTCAACAATTCCTCCTTTATATTGTTATTCCATAAAAGTTTTTAGCTGATTAAATGAACAAAAAAGATGAAATATTACAAAAAAAAAACACAGCATTTTTGCTTCATGAACGTTGGTAAGACACCATTATACCATAATTTATTAAGGAAATTTATTACTATTGTTTCAATAATGTAAATTTTTCTCGCAAAAAGATTGAACATTTAATTCAATCTATGTATAATAGGAAATGTAAGAAGTTTTCAGAAAACAATGAAAGAGGGGGCATATTTTTGAAAAAGTCAAAATTTTCACTTCTGTTGCTTTTGACTCTAGTATTCTCGTTAGTTCTGTCTGCGTGTAGCGGCAGCAATAATGCTGGAGATCCAAAGCCAGAAGATAACGGAGGCACAACAGGCGACACAGCTGCCGTGCCACAAGAATTAAGAATGTTGGATTCCTCTGAGATTCCTACAATGGACAGTGTCCTTGCTGAAGGTTCGACCAGTTTCACTTACATAAACAACGTAGGTGAAGGTCTTTACCGCCTTGATCAAAACCACAAGCCAGTTCCTGCACTTGCAGATGGCGAGCCGAAAATCAGTGATGACTACCTAGTCTACACTTTCAATCTAATCGATTCAAAATGGTCGAACGGTGACCCTGTAACTGCACAAGACTTTGTATTTGCATGGCAGCGCGCTATCGATCCTAAAACAGCTTCTCCATATGGTCCATACATGATGGGCGGCAAGATCAAAGGAGCAGCAGAAATAACAGAAGCTGGTTCTAAGGGAGAGCCTTATGATCTGAACACACTTGGTGTGAAAGCCATTGACGAAAAGACATTAGAAGTAACGCTAGACAAGCCTATCGCTTACTGGGAAGATCTGTTCGCCTTCCCAACCTTCTATCCGCAAAACCAAAAGTTTGTGGAAGAGAAAGGCGATGCTTTCGCAAGCAGTGCTGAAAACTTACTTTACAACGGTCCTTACGTAATGGAAACTTGGGAAGGTACTGATGCTTCTGAATGGGTACTGACTAAAAACCCGGATTACCACAGTGCTGATCAAGTCAAACTTGAAAAAATCACTGTAAACGTCGTGAAAGATTCAAACTCAGCTGTGAACGCATTTGAAGCTGGCGAAACAGACATGACTGGATTGCTATCTTCTGACATTGTTCCTTCTTATCAAGGCGACGAGCGTATGCTTAGCTGGATGGAGCCAACAGTATTCTGGATCAAGTTGAACCAGAAGAATGAAGCACTAGCTAACAAAAACATTCGTAAGGCAATTGCAATGGGCTTCAACAAAGAAGACCTTGCTAAGAGCATTCTGAACAATGGTTCAGTAGCTGCAAACTACTTTGTACCAAAAGATTTCGTAACGCTTGATGGACAAGATTTCCGTGAAAAGTACGGTGACCTTGTAACTTTCAATGCTGAGGAAGCTAAAAAGGCATGGGAAGCTGGACTTAAGGAACTTGGTGTAGATAAACTTGAACTTCGTTACCTTGGTGGAGACACTGAATCTGCTAAGAAAACAGATGCTTACATCAAGAATCAGTTAGAAACAAATCTTCCTGGATTGACAGTCAAGCTGGAAAGCGTTCCTTTCGCAGTCCGTCTCAGCTCTGAGGAGTAAACTT
>NZ_JXIQ01000003.1 GCF_000934845.1 Mesobacillus subterraneus | reverse complement strand
AGTAGCTTCGGGAATGCAGGATTTAAAAGAAGGATATTCTGGATATGTGTTGAATTACGGGATTTCAATAATTGCACCTTATTTCCATTGCGGGTACCACTATTATACTATAAAGAATTAGACTTGATTGGTAGGTTTTTGAGCAATCGTAGAGCGATTTCGTTCTTCCTAGGTCTCATTCGGGAATCGAAATATTTGCTGCATGGTCGGTTGTTTTAGTTTTGCTGGGGTTATTTGTCCTGGGCTTGTAGCGGCATGGGTATTTTAAATCTCAAGATATAAATTGCTTCGAAAATATGGCATAAACCATAATAATGATGCGATGACTGGCGCATCTCTAGGAGCGAAATAGTCCATCGTCCATAGGACAATAACAAGAGAAAGGCTCATAAAATGGGGACTCAAGGATATGTCCCGACTTTATGAGAAACGATACTTAAAAGGTTGAACCGCCCTGTATGGATTCGTACGCAGGGTGGTGTGAGAGGTCGACTAGCCAATTAATGGCTAGTCATCTACTCGATTTCCCAACCAATTGCATGCCCAACTAATGTTCAACTTGAAGCTGCTTCTCAGCCATGCTTAACAGACAATTATTTTGGAGATGCCTGGTTATCTTCCCTCCGAAGCTTTCTCCTTACAATTTTACCGACAGCGCTTTTCGGAAGGCTATCAATGAATACAACATATTTTGGTTTTTTATAAGAAGCTAGATGCTGTTGGCAATGCAGGATGAGTTCTGCTGATGTTGCAGTCATTCCTTCCTTTAGTACGATGAATGCTTTGACTGTCTCCACCCACTTTTCATCAGGTACGCCGACGACAGCGGCTTCTCTCACTGCAGGGTGTTGATAGAGCACCTCTTCCACCTCACGAGGATAAATGTTATAGCCGCCACTAATAATCATGTCTGATTTTCGATCCACAAGATACATGTAGCCATCTTCATCGATGTATCCCATATCACGGGTATATACCCACTTTCCCTTCATCGTCTCTTTTGTCAGTTGCTCCTCTTTCCAATAACCAGCCATTGCCTGACTGGAGGAGATGATAATCTCGCCAATTTCCCCTGCCTTCATTTCCTGTCCTTCTTCATTTACAATCTTTAATTCTGTTGTTACCGTTGGCCTTCCACAGGATAGAAGTCGGTTGTATTGTTGAGGATTTTCAAGTGCCTCCACGTGATCGTCAATCCCCATTACCGTCAGGATAAGTGGAGCTTCGGTTTGGCCAAAGTATTGGATGAACTTCGGTCCCCATAATTCCAATCCTCTTTTCAGTGCTTCGCGAGGCATAGGAGAGGCACCGTAGATGATGGAGCGGACGGAATTGAATGAGTATTTTCCCACATCAGGGTATGACAGCAACATGACTACCATCGTTGGTACAAGGTTCAGGGTTGTCGGTTTTAATTGTTCAACCGCTTCAAGGAAAGACTTTGGTTCAAAACCTGGCAAAATGGCATTTGAAGCTCCGCTCACCCAGTGAGGGAGGATGAGTGTTCCGGATGCGTGAGTGAGTGGTGCGGCATGCATCATCATGTCGCCCTCTTTTATTGTGAGTGTAGACAAAATATTTGCTGCGATAGCTGCCCATGAACGTTGTGTATGAATGGCCGCTTTCAATTTACCTGTTGTACCTGACGTATATTGAAGAGTTACAGGATCATCTTCCTTCAATTCGACTTCGGGTTCTTCATCAGAGACTAGCTCCATTTCTTTAGAAACCGGAATTGTCCAATCGTACGTTGATACACCATTAACTTGACAATACCATTCCAAATCTGGGGTCTGTGGACGCAAAGTTGCAACTTTTTCAGCAAACTCCTCTGTAAAAAGTAATGCTTTTGCATCCGTTTCATTAATCATGTGAATTAATTCTTGCTCAGAAAGCCTCGTATTCAAAGGGACGCGTACAAGTCCCGATTTAATCATTGCAAAATCAATTTCTACACTTTGGACTGAATTGGCAAGCAAAAAGGCCACCCGATCGCCTTTTTTGAGGCCAAGTTTGTGGAGAGCATTTGCAAGCCGATTGGAGTTTTGGTTCACTTCTTTGAATGTACGTGAATCCCCTTCATAAATGACAGCAATCTTATCAGGATAATATACAGCGCCACGGCGAATCAATTCTGCAGCAATCATTCTCTTCATCCCCCTTATTGTTTACGATTTTTGAAATTTCCTAATCCTTCTTCTGTTTCAAAGCTTTTTGTATGGGGCATACCAAGTTGACATTCAATACGTAAGGCTTCCTCCAACGGCAACCCCCAACCTCTGACCGCCGCTTGTTTATCCGTTAAAAGTGAACCCTGCGGATAAGCAGCAATCTGTTGGGCAAGTTCTATTGCACGGTTCAATAGATGTTGAGAATCAACCACCTCTGTGACGAGACCCCAATCCAGTGCAACTCTTGCATTGATTCTCCGACCTGTGATAATCAAATCCATTCCCCTTCCCCAGCCCACAATCCTGGGAATCCTTTGTGTACCCCCATCCACAAGCGGTACATTCCATCTGCGTTCTAGACAGCCGAACTCTGCGTTTTCCGAAGCGATTCGAATATCACACCAGGCAGCCATCTCCAATCCACCAGCAAAACAGTACCCGTTCACTGCTGCGATTGTGGGCTTGAAAATGTCCGTCATCCTGGTGAACCCCAGATATCCGCTACCGTTGTAAACGAACTGAGGATCATATTGATCATTCGGTCTTAAGGTATCAATCGCCTTCAAATCCGCTCCGGAACTGAAGGAGGCTCCTTCCCCGGTAAGAATCGCCACCCTTGCATCAGAATCATCGCGAAAGTTGACCCAAGCTTCATTTAATTGACCGGCTGTTTCCCCATCGATGCAGTTGTGTTTCTCCGGGCGATTAATTTTTATCACAGTAACAGGACCAACTTGTTCAACAAGCACTTTGCGCATGATATCCCCCCTCGTATATTAGTAAGAGCTCTTTCTAGAAGAATTTCCAGTTGATCCCGATCCTCTGAAATTAGTTTAGGACCTATGCATAGGTTTTAAAAGGTTGGCCTCTCTGGTTCCCCATCAAATATTTTTTTGTTTTACCCCTTTACTGAAATTAATAAAGAGCAAGATAATTTACTTACTAGTAAGTAAATTATCTAATTATTCTAAATTTAACACGTAATTAAAGGAAAATCAACGCCATATTGCGAAAATTCAACCTTCCTTGTAAACTTTTTATATTAGAAGAGAGACGGTGATATAAATGAGAAACTATAAAGAGGTAACAAGGGAACGGATTATTGATGAAGCTGCTGCACTATTTTTTGAGAAGGGCTATAAAAATACAAGTCTGGAAACAGTAGCAAAACAATTGGAGATCACTCGTCCTGCAATCTATCACTATTTTAAAAATAAAGAGGAAATCATCACAGCAATCATTCGCGAAGTTTTGAAAAAGGTGACAGCTTACTCAGAAAAAGTGCTTAATCAAAATATAAAACCCTCGGAAAAATTTGAGCAAATGGTTATTCAACACTTATTGCTCATTCTGAAAAATAAAATATTCGTGGGTATTTTCTTTGAGGAACAAAAAAGTTTACCTGAACAGGCAACCAAAGAAACCATTAAACTTATTGACGAATACTATAAAACTTGCACAGATCTCTATAAAAAGGCGATGGAGGGAGGGTGTTTCATTCAAACTGACCCATCGATTGCGGTACAAACAATTCTAGGAGCTTGCAGCTGGTCTTACAAGTGGTATTCACAGGCTGGTTCAATGGCAGCGGAAGAAATGGCGAAAACAATGAGCGTGATTTTAATGAGGGGGTATCGCGTATGAGAGGGACATAGGGACAGGTTCCTTGTCCCACCATTTTTTTACAACTGAAGGCATGGGGTGTGGGTGGCTGGGTTGTGTGAGAATGAATAAACAAAAATCCGCCTGGGCAATGTGTCTTGGTGGATTTTTTGTAATCGGGTTATTCTAAGTCTTTTGTACTGTAGGATTTTCATTTATTGTCGCGAATTGGTTTTTCTTTATGGGAGAAGGGGCGGTTCCTGGGTTCCATTAGGAAATCGAAATGTTTGCTGATGGGCGGGTTGTTAGAGTTTTACTGGGGGTTATTCCGTTTTAGTTGAAAAAGAAAGAGGTGACCAATGGGTTTCTTTCGATCTGTTGCCTTGGCAAGACCAAATTATCCCAGATGTATTTGGAACGGTTAAGGAGAACACCTACTAATAGTTTTTATGAGGTGCTATCTGCTGAAGCATACACGAAACATGGTCTTAATGTTCACTCGGTTGTCTTTGATGAATTGCACGCCCAACCAAACCGAGAGCTATTTGATGTTATGACAAAAGGTTCTGGGGATGCTCGACTGCAGCCGCTTTTCTTTTTAATTACGACTGCAGGTACGGATCGGAACTCCATTTGTTAGGAAGTCCATCAAAAAGCGGTAGACATTATCGAGGGAAGAAAGATTGACCCTACTTTTTATCCAGTCATTTACGGAATGAAAGACGACGATGATTGGACTAATGAAAAGACATGGTATAAAGCCAATCCATCTTTGGACCATACCATCGACATAGAGAAAGTTAGAAATGCATTTATTAGTGCAAGGGAAAATCCTGCTGAAGAAAACATCTTCAGACAGCTGCGGTATACTAAGAATGTAAAAATGGCTGAATGTTTGACGCCTTTAATTGTTCCAGCCAAGCTTTTTCATTGTATATATGTGAAAAATGAAGAAACAAGGTCACTAGTAAGGGAGAAATTACAGTCAAAGGAAATTACCAAAACTCCGCCATTTGTCGATGTTGGTTACTGGCTATAGAAAAATCCGTTTAAGAAAGTGGGGTGAAAAATGATTATCTATACTTCAGGTGATTTATTAAAATCATCAGCAGATGCATTGGTGAATACGGTAAATTGTGAAGGCTATATGGGGAAAGGGATCGCTTATCAGTTCAAAATGCAGTTTCCTAACAATAATAAAGATTATCTCAAAGCCTGTAAAACAGGAGAACTACAAATTGGGAAGCTACATCATTATAAAGAAGATGGTAAAATCATCATTAACTTTCCGACTAAAAACAAGTGGAGAGCGAAGTCTAAGATTGAATATGTAGAAAAAGGACTGAACGAGCTTGTAAAGTTAATAGAGCAATTGGGTATTCAATCGATTTCTATTCCACCTTTAGGGAGCGGAAATGGTGGTTTGATTTGGAATGATGTGAAATTGTTAATTGAGAAAAAGCTATCCGATGTTGATGAAAATGTTCAAATCCTTATATACGAACCGTCACAAAATTACGTATCCCAACCAAAAGCTGAACCTAATTTAAGTTTATCAGGGCTTGTTTTAATGGATATCAAACATCACCTCAAGAAATTTGATACGTTACGACTTCAAAAGACGGCTTTCTATATGGATATTTTTTCTGGGGAGCATTATTTCAATTTCACAAGACATAAATACGGTCCGTACGATAATTCTATTGCTATTCTTAGTAAGAACATTAAAGAATATCAGAAGTATCATGGGGTTGAAAATACGCAAGAGGCCTACTGTATTTTATATAATAAAATTGTAAGTGGTCAAGTTGAATCAAAGCTTGCAACGTTACAACCATTTATTAAAAAAGCGGCAGAATACATTAACGCACTCAGTACTAATCATGAATTAGAATGTTTGTCTACTATTACGTATTTATTGAAGGAAAAACAAGAATTAACACAAGCTGAAATTGTAGATGAATTCAAACGCTGGTCAGAAGTTAAAGCAAACAGATTTTCAGAAGATGATATCGTAAGCGGGATCGATAAGTTGTTCGACCTTCACATTATTGAAAAAACATTAATGGGATACACACTTAAACAATCGTTCGCTTATAATCATAATTAATGGGACAAATAGACGGTCCTTTTAGAGGACAATCGGAAGTTTTCCACAAAAAAAGGCACGATCAGCGGTTTTAGCTGCTCATCGTGCCTTTTGCTTTTTAGGTCTTTCCTCTAACCCACAAAATTTTTGATTGCCTCAGAAGAATGGAGTCGCACCATGGCGTGAGGACGATCTATGACAATTCAATCTTGGACTTCCTCTCTATTTCTGGAGTTTTTTTGATTCCTTGAAGGAACCAAAGGTATTCAAATGGGGAAAATGATGGAATAGAAAGACTGGCGATATTTAGATTTAAAGAGCATAATAACAATTATATTTAACTCGTGTCCCTTAATTGTAAAAATAGCCCCTCTTTTGTAGAGGGACTATTTTTACTTCTTCTTAAGTTTATTCAGCAGATCTTCCACCTTCTGCCTGGCAGCTTCAGTCTCATCTTCTAACAATTTTACTTCCTGTACACTGTCATCCTCATTAAATTCAACAAATAAGATATCGCCTTCTTCAGCACTTGAGGGCAAAGATTCTTTTCCAATTAAAACCTCTGTAGTTTCATCCTCTCTAAACAACAATACAGCCATTTCTTTTTCGAATCGGTCAAGTGTGTACTTACCTGGCAAGTTCATCAATTATCGTCCCCTGCGGGTCAATTAGTCTTGCGGCGTCCCCGTTATTATCCCAGATATAAGCTGTAGTCCAAAGAAGATGAGTCGGCCTACTTTCATAAGCGCTTCTTCCAGTTGTCACAGTAACCGAGGCACCTTTTTTCAAGACAAAATCACTTGGAAAGTCGTATTGCTGGTTTCCATCAACACTGATTAATGTCCAGCCATCCATTGGAATATCTTTTGTATCGATATTTTTCAATGTAACGATTTCTTGGCTTAAATCTAGATTCGTGATATCGATTTTTCCAGTATTGGGATTTGGCTGAGGTTCAGTTCCTGGAACACCTTGAACAAGTTGTATGGATGAACCATCTGATTCAAAAGCAATATCTCCATTGGTTGTTGGTACTACTGTCGCACCCATAGCTGTTAGTCGATTTACAACAACGCTATCGGGGTGTCCGTAACTATTTCCTTCTCCAAAAGACAATACTGCCCATGCTGGTGTGACCTCGTTTAAGAACACTTGGGAAGATCCCGTTTCAGATCCATGATGGGAAACCTTAAGCACATCTGCATTCACATCAAAGCTGGAAACCATGTCAGCTTCCGTTTGGATTCCTGCATCTCCGGTAAATAAGAATGATTTTGAACCGTGAGTAACTTTCAATACAACAGATGCCTCATTATTATCCGCAGCACCTTCACCGCTATTCAATACTTGAACCTTCATTGCGGAATCTACATTTAAGTATTCTCCTGTTTTTGCAATATGGAAAGGGATATTTTTCTGGTCAATCAATGTTAAGTATTCCATGTAAGTTTGAGACGTATGGGATTGCCCACTATCAATCACATTTTTAACAGTCATTTGATTTAACACCGGAATTAAACCTCCAATATGGTCCGCATCAGGGTGTGTCGCCACCAGATAATCAATGGATGTTACGCCAGCTGCTTTAAGGTAGGAAACAACTTTTTCACCAGCTGTATTGTTACCTCCATCGATTAAAATCGTTTTCCCATTTGGAGTAATTAATAAACTGCTGTCTCCTTGTCCAACATCCAGGAAGTGAACAGCTAATTTACCGTTTGAGGTAGATGGCTTTACTTTAAAACTATCATTTAAAGCCCTAGCCAAGAAAGCAGAAAAGTCTCCGCGCGACAGCTGTTTATTTGGTCTGAAAGTATTGTCTGCATACCCTGTCGTTATGTCAAAGGCGAGAATCTTTTTAATCGAGGAGTAAGCCGTCATACTCGGGCTTACATCTGAAAAATAAACAGTTGCTTCATTACTTAACTTAAACGCTCTGGCTAGGAAAATAGCCATTTGCCCGCGTGTAACTGGCTCCTTTGGCCTATATGTGCCATCAGCATATCCACTGACTATTCCCTGCTTAACCGCCGAATCTATATATCCGGATGCATAATTGCTTGCATCCACATCAGAAAAAGTTGTGTTCCTTTTCGTGCCATCTAACTTTAGCGCTCTGCCAATCATAGCCGCGGCAGCATCTCTCGTTACAACAGCATTTGGCTTAAACTCACCATTGCCGTAACCGCTAATAATCCCGCGATCATACAGATACATGACCTCGTCATAGAAATTGTAGCTTGAATGTACATCCGTAAACTCCGTACTAGCATGTACATTCGGGGTAAAGAAGCTGAACAAAAACACAGAACAAATTATCAATAATAATTTTTTCAATCTCTCCACTCCTTTCTACTATTACTAGGTTAACACAGGGGTAATAGTAGATTAAATGGGACAAAGGGACAGTTTTTGCGTCTCGTTCGAGAGTGGAAATATTTGCTGGTGGATAGGTTGTCTGAGATTTGTTGGGGTTATTTTTCCTGGGCAAGAAGCAGCGCGGGTATTTTAAATCTAAAGTTTGGGACATGGGGACTGTTCTTGTGTCCTTTCGGAAGTTGAAATAGTTTGCTGATGGTGAGGTTGCCCGGGTATTGCTGGTTTTATTTGTCCTGAATTTTAAATCAACATGTGTTTTTTCAAATGCATAACAAAAGCCAGGTCGAAAAGGGTTGTGTGTTCTGACCTGTTTTTTGTTAATGGATGGAATTTTATTCTAGATCCTTTGTGTTGTAACTTTTGTTTTCGTTATGGTGGGTATAAGCCAATTTGGCTGGGATTGATTTCTCTTGCATAGATGGATGAAAGGGTAGTTAGGCAGGGTTGAACTCATTCTTCCCATCCCCACCTTAAGTTGGAAACGGAAATCCGGACACAGCAATGGTTCTATTAGAGGGAAATCGAAAGTTTTGCGCTAAAAAAGGCACGATAAGCGGTTTTAACTGCTTATCGTGCCTTTTGATTCAGCTTAAGAATTGGCGAGACAGAATCCACAGTAAATTTTAAAATTTCTGAAATTGCAGAAAAATATATTGACGCAATATTAACATTTTATTAAAATGTAATTAAACTTTATATTTTTAAAGTAATTTGTGGAGTTTTACTACACTAAAGATGGGAGATAAAAATGGAAAATGGGTTGGAACGAATTAGACAAGGCATATCTATATTAAAACCATCTGAAAGAAAAGTTTCTGAATATATTCTTGATAACCCAAAAGAGATATTGCAAATGCCTATTGCCGTGTTATCAAAGAAAACGAATACAAGTGAAGCGACAATAATTCGAATGTGCCGATCGCTTCATTTTAAGGGGTATAGTGAATTAAAGTTAAATATCGCTGCTGCTCTTCCACAAAAAAATCCAATTGAGCATAAATATCAAGATATATCACCAGATTCAAGTCTCTCAGAAACAATTTCACAAATCGCTTCCAATAATATATATTCCATCAAAAATACACTTTCAGTTAATGATGAGGAAGTTATGAAAAAGGTGATTCAAGGGCTCCATACAGCCAGAAGAATCGCTATCATTGGTGTTGGTGCATCTGGGATTGTTGCACTTGATTTCGAACAAAAATTAAAACGTATTAATAAATGGTGTGAGGCATTAATTGATAGTCATTCACAATTAGTTTCCGTAATAAATTTAAATGATGAGGATGTTCTCTTTGCTATCTCGTATTCAGGAGAAACGAAAGAAATAATTAATGCTGTAAACATTGCTAAAAAAAATAACATTAAAGTTATTTCTCTAACAGAATACTCTAATAACACACTCCAAAAACTTGCTGACCACAATCTATTTGTATCGTCAACTGAAAACTTTATTCGAAGTGCTGCAACTGCCTCTAGAATCTCACAACTCACTATCATTGATATTTTATTCACTGGATTAGCCTCTTTATATTTTGATGAAGCAGTAAAATACTTGGATAAAACGAGAGAAGTTATCTCAAAGTTTTCCAAATGATTTTCTTTGTAGTATCTACTTTTCATTGGTAGTAACCGTTAATCACTTTCCTTTTCCTAATCTTGTAGTGATTAAAGGTTTAAACAAATACAAAAAAAGAGGTGTTAAGGAGTATGTTTTTCAAAAGAAGTTGGTTGATTATGATTGCTTCAATTCTGTTGTTTGCTTTGGTTGGCTGTTCAAATGAAACTACATCAGAAGAACCCAAAAATGGAGAGCCTAAACAAGGTTCAAGCGATGGTGTTTCAGGTGATCTGGAAGTTCAATATTTCGTTGGAGGCTATGGAGATGAGTTTTGGAAAAAAGCCATCGAGGACTTTAAAGGTACCTATCCTGATGTAAATGTAATTGAACATGCAGGCCCAGACATTAATACGGAAATGAACACACGTTGGATTTCCAATGATCCACCTGATGTTGTTTACATCGATGGCAATGGTGCAAATGAAACTCAAATGATTGCTGATGGACAGCTAATGGATATCAGTGAATGGGCCAAAAACATTAAGATGGAAGATGGAACTCCGTTGTTACAGAGCTTTATTTCACCAGCGGAAGAATTGGACGGTGGAAAAATATATAGTTTACCTCTTGTTTTTGATACTTGGGGTGTATGGTATGACAGCACATGGTTTGAAAAACAAGGATGGGAAGCACCAACTGATTTTGACAGTTGGATGGAATCAATGAAACAGATTAAAAAGGATGCTGATATTTCACCATTTAATACTACTGGTCAATATGCACAGTACTTCCAACGTGGAGTATTATATCCAGCATTTGCTGCTGCTGGTGGTGAGGAGTTATTAAATGACTTGTCAAATGGAGTTATTGAAGCGTGGGAAAGTGAAGAAGTTTTAAAGGTTATGAAAAAAGTACAAGCAATCGTTGATGCAGATTTGGTGGATTCAGGTTTTGCAGCTTATAACCATACCCAATCTCAAATGAACTTCTTACTTCATAAGAATGCATACATTCCAGTTGGTTTCTGGCTTCCAAATGAAATGGAAAAAGATACTCCTAAAGATTTTAAATTTGGGTTTGTTCCTACACCCATGAATGATACGGGAGATGCAATGGCGCTTGTCCCAGATATTCGTACAGTTGCGATTGCGAAAGAAGCAGACAATCCAGAAGCGGCAAAAGCATTCCTTGAATTCATTTTTACTGAAAAATATGCGCAAAAATTTGCTGAGACAACTGGGGCAATCATGAATTTAAAGAATGTAGACCTGTCAGCAAATAATAATGTTCCTGAGTTCTTAAAAGGAATTAATGATATGATCAATAATCCTGGTCAGATTGAAATTCATCAAAGAAATACTCCAGAAGGTGATGAGCAAGATATTGCTGTTGAGATCACTGCTGAAATCAAGCTGCAGATTGTTGACATACTAATGGGACGGATTAGTGCAGAAGAATTTGTAGAAAACATGACAAAGAAAGCAAAAGAATTGAGAGGCAACTAAAACTTTATGATAAAAATAAAGAGAGATCGTGAAAAATTCAATCTCTCTTCGTTTTTATTAACAGGATAATCAATTTTATAATGGGGATTTTTTACTTCATCCTAAGTAAACAAATTTCAAACTGTGGACTTAAGTACATAAATGAGTAATTCAATTAATTGTTCGTTTTTATATTTAGTTCTCATATTATGGAATTAACAAGTTAAAGAAAGGAGTGATGGGTGTGGTTCTGTCAAAAAAACAAAAATATGTCTTTTTGACGTTTTGTTTACTCCCTACTTTTATAGTATTCTGTATTTTTACAGTCTATCCTATGATTGGTGGTCTATATTATTCATTCTTTGATTGGTCAGGTACCAGTTCAGTCAAAGAATTCATTGGCCTTGGAAACTATCAAAAGCTTTTAAGCGATTCTGTTATTCCTAAAGCAATAGTTAATGATTATATTTTCGTATTTGTAAAAGTATTTGGAATTATGATTTTGGCTCTCTTTTTTGCGGTTGCTCTCACACAACTTCGCTTAAAAGAAGCTCCGTTTTACCGGATCGTTTTCTTTTTCCCAAACATAATGTCGGTGGTTGTTATCGGCATACTATGGCAATTCATTTATGACCCTAATATAGGAATCGTGAATGGAATTCTACGAACAATGGGTTTAGAGGAATGGACAAGGCCATGGTTAGGAGACATGACTTGGGCCTTGCCAAGTATCGCAGTTCCTGCGATTTGGGCAGGTATAGGATTATTCATGTTGTTATTGATGGGTGGAATCACTGACATTCCAAAGAACTTATATGAGGCAGCCGAGATTGATGGAGCAAGCGAATGGCAGCAGTTTTGGAGAATTACAGTTCCGTTGATCTGGCCACAAATCAAAACCTCTATTATCTATATTGTCATTACATCTTTAAACGGCTCTTTTGTCCTCGTTCAAGTAATGACTGCTGGTGGACCAGGGATTGCAACAGAAGTATTAGGTTCTTATTTATATCAGAAAGCTTTCGAAGATTTCAAGTTCGGTTATGGTGCAGCAATTGGAGTGTTAATACTTGTTGCATCTTTACTCACTGTTATAGTTTTACAATTTCTTCTGAAAAAAGAAAAAGTAGAGTATTAGGGAGGGGATGCAATGAATATTATTAGAACACTATCAGGATTAGCAGTAAGAATTCCCTTATTGATTTGGTCTTTTATCGTTATTTTCCCTCTTCTCTGGATGTTTATTGGTGCATTTAAAACAAATGCTGAAATTTTTGCTTCACCATGGGCATTACCTGAAAAATTCAATTTCCAAAATTTCCTTACCGCTTGGACAGATTATAATATCGGAACTGCTTTTGTGAATAGTATGTTTGTTACAGCCCTAGGATCATTGCTTTGCTTAGTCTTTTCAATTCCTACGGCTTATGCACTAGAAAGAATGCGTTTTAAAGGAAATGAAATCATATTAAACACATACCTCTCTTCCATGATGATTCCATCTGTACTAGGATGGATTCCATTATTCTTCTTATTATTAAAACTAAACCTGTTAGATAATTTATGGGCTCTATCACTAATTTATGCAGTTTCACATATTCCATTTACCATATTTATATTAATTAGTTTCATGGGAAATGTGCCAAAGGAATTAGAAGAAGCAGCTACGATCGATGGAATGGGCCCTTACGGTATTCTCTTTAAAATTGTCACCCCATTAGTAAAGTCAGGAATTATTACAGCGACTATCTTAAACGCAATTTCCTTTTGGAATGAATATTTTTTAGCTTTAATCCTGTTGCAACAAGAAAGCAAAAATACATTGGGGGTTGCCATGGACTTATTAAAGACTAATGCAAAATATGAAAGCGCTTGGGGAGTGCTATTTGCAGGTCTATGTATAGCAGTCATTCCGGTAATAATCTTTTACTCTGTATTCCAGCGCCATATTGTTAAGGGCATGACAGAAGGAGCTATTAAATAAAGCGTTGTGAAAGGGGGAAAGAAAATCATGGTACTAGCAAACTTTGAAAAGGTTACACAATTTATTGAAAAAATGGTGATGGAAGAACATGTACCTGGTGTGGTTATAGGTGTAACAACTGCAGAAAAAACATTGTATAAACAAGCTTTTGGGTATGCTCATTACACTGAAAAAATAAAGATGGCGGATGAGACTATTTTTGATTTAGCCTCTTTAACCAAGGTTATAGCTGTACTGCCTTCCATCCTACAATTATTAGATGAGGGAGAACTAGAGTTAGATGATCCCATTGCATACTATCTCCCACAGTTTAAAAAAAATCATCAAGATATTACTCTTAAACATTTATTAGCACATAGTAGTGGTTTCCAACCAGAAATTAAATTTTATCTTAATAACATTAGCGATCATGACACTATTGATACTATTGCACAAATACAGGAAAAGAAAAGGCCGGGAGAGGAAGTAATTTATAGCGATTTGAACTTTATTTTACTTGGAAAAATTATTGAAAAAATAGTAGGCATGTCACTAGCTGCGTATACAAAAAAGTTTATTTTTGACCCGTTAGGAATGAAAAATACATATTTTAATCCACCTTCAAATCAAAAACATCGGACTGCGGCAACGGAGTTAATTGAATCTTTAAATGACTATCGCTGGGGAGAAGTGCACGATGAAAATACGCTGCACTTTGGAGGAGTAAGTGGTCATGCCGGGTTATTTTCCACTCTAGAGGATCTCGCTATATTTTCAAGGATGATTTTAAATGGTGGAGTTATGAATCAGAAGAGAATCATTTCACCACAATCCATTGCTTTGAGTACTAACACTTATACAAAGCAGTTGAATCTCAACAGAGGTTTGGGGTGGGAGTTGTATGATTCACCATCATTTTCAGGTCAATTTTTGCAGGATGGATTTGGTCATACTGGTTTTACTGGAACATCAATTTGGTTTTCTAAGAAAAACAATTTTTCTACTATTCTTCTTACAAATCGTGTTCATTTTGGCCGTGAAAGAAATATTAGTAGAATGAGAAGAATTATTCACAACTTAGTAGCGATTGAAATGTCGGATGCATACTAAAAAAATGAGGGAATGGTTATGCAATTAAAGAATGCAACAACAAAAAGATGGATTGCAGTTGACGGTGGGGGCACGAAAACAATCTGTGTTATTGGTGACGAACAAGGGCACATTTTATCAAAGGCAATTGGTGTTGCTAGCAATATCCACACGATTTCACATCAAAAGGTATACAAAACCTTAACAGATATAATGGAAAGAGTAATAGTAGACTCTGGTTCAATTTTGGAACAAATTGAAAGCATTTATCTTTGTTTAGCTGGTGCTGACAGAGATAACGATAAATGGATCATTAAAAATCTTTTTAAAAATACGGTTTATGAACAGAAAATCAAAATTAAAAACGATGCACAGGCTGCTCTGGCATCAGGAACGTGGGGGGAGTCAGGACTTATATTAATTGCTGGTACTGGCTCAATTGTTTATGGAATTTCAACTACAACTGGAAAAAGTACTAGAGTTGGTGGATGGGGCTTTCTTCTCGGAGATGAAGGAAGTGGGTTTTACATAGGACAGAGAGCACTAAAAGCAGTTATGAAATCTTATGATGATAGAGGGCCAAAGACAGAATTAACGACCCTCATTTTAAACCACTTCCAATTACAGCACGTTCCGGAGCTTGTCAGGATATATTCTGGTGAAAATATAGTGCCCAATATAGCGAAACTATCTAAAATTGTTTTTAGTGCTGCTAAAAATGAAGACCCTGTTGCATTAGAGATCTTGGAGAATGCTGTTAATGAGCTTATTAAAATGGTGGAGGCTGCTAGCCAAAAACAGTTTGAAAGCAAGGAAGACGTTCTTGTTTTACATGGAGGCCTTTTTTCAGATTCACTTTTTAAAAATTTGTTCTTGGGAAAATTAAAATCTATTCATCAAAATTTCAAAATAGTTCAACCTGAAATACCCGCGGTAATTGGTGCCTATTTATTAGGAATAAGAGAATCTGGAATAATAATCGACGAGAAAATCAAAAAGAATATAAGACTTTCTTGGGATGAAACGAACTTTCTAGAATAGGTATTCAGGCTCTGAAGATGAACTTTAAACTCATTCTTGGCAAAGGAGAAAAATGTATGGAGCTATCAAATCTTACTACAGAGAAAAGAAATCAAGCTAGTACGAATCTGGATCAAATGGCTACTATGGAAATTTTACAAACAATAAACAAGGAAGATAAAACTGTTGCGGATGCGGTTGAAATGGTCCTTCCAACTGTAAATGTGGTTGTAGAGAAAATTGTGGAATCTTTAAATAAAGGTGGAAGGTTGTTTTATATTGGTGCTGGGACGAGCGGTAGAATTGGAATGATGGACGCTTCAGAATGCCCGCCTACATTTTTGACAGACCCAGAAACAGTGCAAACTGTTATGTCAGGAGGCAATAATGCATTTTTCCGGGCAGTTGAAAATGCAGAGGATAATGAACAGCAGGGGGAATTAGATTTAAAACTTAAGAACCTAACAAAAAATGACGTAGTAATCGGCATTACTGCAAGTGGTAGAACACCTTACCCAATCGGTGGGATTAAATACGCAAAAACAAATGGTGCGTATACAGTTGGACTTTCGAGTAATAAAAATTCACTAATTAATGATTATACAGACCAAGGCATTGAAGTGGTTGTGGGACCAGAAGTATTAACTGGTTCAACAAGGATGAAAGCAGCTACAGCCCATAAGATGATTTTAAACATGATTAGTACAACAGTAATGGTGAAATTGGGTAAAGTATACCAAAATTTGATGGTAGACGTGAATGCAAGTAATTATAAGCTAAGAGAAAGAGCTAAAATCATTGTCATGGAAATTACGAACGAATCTTATGAAAAAGCAGAAGAAATATTGAATCAGACGAATTTCGAAGTAAAACCAGCAATAGTAATGTGTCAAACCAATTCCACTTATCAAGAAGCTTTAGTAGCTCTTGAAGAATGTAAAGGTAATGTAAGGAAAACAATTAGTTATTTATTTAACAAGAAAATGGAGAGATAAAATAAAAACAGCAGTTTCGTAGGAAGGATCGAAATGTACCTCTTACTCATTTCGTGTTACGTGGAGACAGATGAGACACAGGGACGGATCGAAGCTGCTGAAAAAGTCCTTTTCTATTTAAAATGAAGTTTTTGAAAATCCCATATTACGATGTTATTTCTTTACATGTGGAGTTTTCCCCCTCATTTTTAAACCAAAAGTAGGGTGGTTTTTTCCAAAATGAAATTTCCCCTTCAAGGCTGCTTCAATACAAGACGAGACATGGGCACGGTTCCAAGATCGCTTTTTGTCAATGGTTTTGTCGGTGGTGGGGTTGTCTGGGTGTTGTTGATTTTCTTTGTCGGTTTATTTCATGCATATTCAAAAGCCATGGGGCTAATACAGGGGTTCTTCCTCTTTAATAAAATTCGCACCTAAAAGTCCACTTTTAAATTTACAAGCGGACTTTTAGGTGCATTTTTTAAAGAATCAGAAAATATAACATTCAGTTCGGGAACTGTCAGCTCCAGCGCCTATTCTCTCGAGTTGCGCCCCCCTAGAAACCTCCGAAACTTCCACTCCGCCGGCAGAAGCAAAAAGCGCTTCTGTGGTGGAGTCTCCAGTTTCTCCGTTTGGCTATACTTTTCGATTTCGGTCCGCTCTATGAAGTCAAAGGTCGACTTCTCGGCCCTCCGAGGCACAGGACACGCTAGACTGCCAGCCACGGACGTGGAGTCATAAGCGAGCAGCGCTTGTTCGGGGTGACCATTTTGCTTTTCTTCTATTATACAAGAAAGGCTGCGAACAGCCCTCCTGCAGTAATGAGAACAATGATGATTTTTGCGATAAGAGGAAGCTGTTCTTTCCCTTTGTTATTAACCTGAGTTTCTTTTTCATTGACCGTTTTGCGATATTCCGGACTGCAGCACCCGCTCATCGTTACGCCACCCCGCTATAGTTGGAGATATCTTCATCTAGCGGGATGTTATTAGCTCGTGCTTTTTTAGCAGCGTTAAAGAAAATAACCGTGATGGCAGCTGTTACGATTAATGCTCCGATATTGGAAACTGTCAAAGACTGGCTGAAGCCAATTTGGGCATTTAAAATATAAGAAGTCGTAGCTGCTGTCATGAACATGCCAGGAATCACGGCAATCCAGTAATTCTTCTTGGCAATGTACAGGTACATTGCACCTACCCAAAGCGCGATAACCGCTGTTGATTGGTTAGCCCAGGAGAAGTATCTCCAAAGGATTGTGAAATCTACTTTTGTCAAAGCGAAAGAGATAACGAATAACGGAACAGCAATCCAAAGACGGCTTGTAATTTTCTTCTGTGAAAAATTGAAGTAGTCAGCAATGATCATACGCGCGCTGCGGAAAGCAGTGTCACCAGATGTGATCGGAAGTATAATGACACCAAGAACAGCAAGCGTTCCGCCGATTGCACCAAGCATCGCTGTTGAAGCTTCACTTACGATTGCAGCGGGTCCGCCGTTAGCGAGGATGTCGTTCAAGCCATTGTAGCCGTCGAACAAGCTCATTGCAGCAGCTGCCCAGATCATTGCGATGATCCCTTCAGCAATCATCATGCCGTAGAAAATTTTACGGCCTTGGTTTTCATTTTGCGTTGTACGAGAAATGATCGGCGTTTGTGTAGCATGGAAACCGGACAGCGCCCCGCAGGAAATGGTTAAGAACAGGAGCGGGAAGATCGTTGCATTATCAGGGTGGAAGTTTGTCAATGATAATTCAGGAATCGGTGCTCCAGTGATGACAAGCATTGCGCCTACTCCGACTGCACTGATTAACAGCAATGCGCCGAAAATTGGGTAGAAGCGACCAATGATTTTATCAATAGGAAGCAGTGTCGCTAAAATATAGTAAATAAAAATTGCTGCGATGATGATTCCCATTGTTGCTTTTCCATCCAACAAGGTGTAAAGCAAATCAGCAGGAGCAGTAACGAAAACGGTTCCAACCAATAGTAAAAGAAGAATCGCGAAGGCATTAACGATATGCTTCATGATTTTCCCAAGGAATTTTCCTGCAAGTTCAGGAAGGTGTGCGCCCCGGTTACGGATGGATATCATACCTGTAAGGTAATCATGGACAGCACCAGCGAAAATCGCGCCAAGAACGATCCAAATGAAGGCAACTGGCCCGTAAAGAGCCCCCATGATTGGCCCGAAAATTGGACCAACACCAGCGATATTCAGGAGCTGGATCAAGGAGTTTTTTGCTGTGGACATTGGCACATAGTCAACGTCATCCTTGTGTGTATAAGCAGGAGTGTTACGACCTTCGTTCACGCCAAATACCTTTTCTACAAATTTGCCATACGTAAAATAACCAACAATTAAAAGTGCGATACCAGCTAGAAAGGTATACATAGGAAACCTCCTTAAAGAAAATTGTATGCGTTTTCACAAGTATAATAGAGAAGGAGAAATTATGGCTGATTTGTGAACAAGATGTAGGAAAATGCGCCTGACGTGCAAAAAATGTCGATTAAAATGCAAAAAGCATCCATTAAGATGCTTGATAGAAGTTTATAATTCCAGCTGGGTCCTAAGTGCTTTAATATAGTTCCGACTGACAGACAAAAGTTCATCCTGGCCTTCGAGTTCCAGTTGATACGCTCCATTGAACCAAGGAGTAAGGCGGATAACATAATCGAGGTTCACGATATAACTTTTATGAATGCGGAAAAAAGAGTATGCCGTCAGTCTGGTTTCAAGCTCCTTTAAAGGAATTTTTGTTTCGTAAACACGTGTATTAGTGACGATTTTTGAATGTTTTTCTTCTTTCGATATATACAGAATATCCTTAGGGTCAAGGTAAAAAATCTCTCCATCTCCTTCAACAGCAAGCTTGCCAGTTTGTTTTCCTGACTCTTGTTCCGCTGGCATCAAGAAATGCTTCTCCATTCTGAGGACCGTCTCCATCAGTTGGTTCTCATCATAGGGCTTGAGCAAGTAATCAACTGCCTCATATCTAAAAGCTTCTGCAGCAAATTGCGGATAGGCGGTTGCGAACACGATCAGGGGTGCTTTTTTCAATTCCATCAGCGCTTTTGCTGCTTCCATTCCATTCATTTTCGGCATTTCGACATCAAGGAAGACGACATCAGGATGGAGCTGAAGAGCCTTCATGACTGCAGCTTCACCTGATTCAGCTTCCCCGACAACCTGAATCGAAGGGAAAGACTGCAATAAATGCTTCAATTCATCCCTGCTGTATAATTCATCATCAACGATTAGAGTATGTATCATCTTTTCCATTTATCATTCCTCCGCTTGGGGAATCGCAAAAGAAATCCTCGTGCCTTCCCCTTGTTTACTTTCAATCCTCAGTGAGGCGTCTTCCCCGAAGTTCATCGTCAGTCTTCTATTCACATTAAATAGCGCGATTCCGCTGCCAGTTTCTGAATCTATTATTTGCTTGCCAAGCAGATTAATCCGTTCCTTGCTCATTCCCTGTCCATTATCACTTACTGTTACAATCGTACTTCTATTGCCTTTGTGAATGGCTATATGAATTTGGCAGTCATGATCCATATTCTTTATCCCGTGTTTAACGGCGTTTTCAACAATAGGCTGCAGCGTCAGCGGCGGGAGATTTACAGGTAAGGCGACATCCTCGATATCATAGGTAACCTTTAGTTTTTCAACAAACCGGGCTTCTTCAATGGATAAATAAGCTTTCACATGTGCTAATTCCTGCTCAAGTGTTGTCATCGATACCGTCGTCGCAGTCAAATTTTGCCGCAGAAAATGTGAAAGAGAGACAAGCAGCGTTCTTGCCTTTGCAGGATCAATTCTTATCAGTGAGGTGATGACATTCATTGTGTTGAAAAGGAAATGAGGGCTGATTTGTGCCTGAAGTGCTTTTACCTCCGCTTCCTTGGCGAGCTGATAGGCTTTTTCCGCTTCAGCGATTTCAAGCTGGTTGCTAAGGAGGTTGCTGAGCCCTGATATCAGCTCGATGACGACATTCGTTATTTCTTTTTCCGAATTAAAATAAAACTTCAGTGTGCCAATCGTTTCTTCGCGCAGTTTCAATGGAGCGACAACCGCAGCTCCCAGGGGGCAGTTTTGTTCCTTGCAATGAATTGTTTCATCATTGGCAATGACCAGTTTTCCGCTTTTCAGTACATCTCGCGTAATCTGTGTCTGGATGGGACTTGTGGAGCAATGATGGTCATCACCAAGGCCGACATGTGCCAGGATTTCTGACTGGTTTGTAATTGCAACCGCACTAGTCTGAACTTCATTATGCAGAATCTCGCAGACTGACCGCGCTGATTCCGGATTGATGCCCTTGCGCAAGTAAGCAAGCGTCTGGTCGGCAATCCGCAGTGTTTTTTGCGCAAGCATCGCCCCAGTCTTTTCCTCTTCGGAAACAACATTCTTTATAACCATTAAAAATAAAGCAGACCCAAGTCCATTTGAGATAATCATTGGAACACCGATAATTTCGACGAGTGTCTGCGCTTGGTCATAAGGCTTGGAAATCAAAAGGATAATCATCATTTGTACTGTCTCGGCAATCGCCCCAACCAGAAAGGCTGTCCTCAAATTGAGATTGTTTTTTTTCTTTTGAAAACGCCCGGCGATGATTCCGGCAACGATTGCCGCGAGTCCGCAAGCAAGAGCGGTGAAGCCTCCAAGCGTCAAACGATGCAAACCAGCGATCAGACCAGCGCCAATTCCGACCTTGTAGCCGCCAAGCATACCGGCAATTACGATCCCGATAACACGGGAATTGGCGATTGCCTCATCCGATGCCAGGTCTGCAGCCCACGGATTGAACTGCAGATTATCCGTTGAAAAGCTCATGCCGGAATATGTGCCAATAATCCCGAAAAAACCAAAGAATACAATTGCAAAATACTGCTGTCGCCTGTTCAGGGAATCATGGTAAATCAGTCCTCGAAAAAAGCGGAATCTCGTTAAAATGAAAGCAATCGTCACAATGATGCCAAGCCGTTCCAGCATCGTAATGAGTAATTCGAACATAACCGTACTCCTCAGGAAGTATTTGCATTCATTTTAAATGAATGGATGAGAAAAACAAAGATAAATTGTCCGGAGTTTTCTATTAAAAATAAGCCTGCCGTGCATTTGGTAGGCTATGTTCTGGTTTAGGAAATTATAAAAGCATTTTTGCATGGATAACTATAGGAGAAACAGAGGGACGGTTTTCTTCCTGCGTCCCATTGGGGGTCGAAATATTTGCTGATGGGCGGGTTGTCTGAGTTTTGCTGGTGTATTTTGTCCCGGGCTTCAGGCAGCATGGGTATTTTAAATCTAAGATTTTTCTGATCTGGTTTTTATTATTTTTATTGGCACTCTACTCTAAATTCTTTGTGCTGTCGCTTTTGTTTTTGAATTGAGACTTCTTTTAATCCAAGTTGGGTAGGATAGATTTCTCTTGCGTAGATGGATAGGGATTGGTTTACAATATATCACTCCTCAGTGGAGCTAAAAAGCATCACATTAATGTGATGCTTTTTACTGCAGATGCATCATTTGGAAATCAAGATTACAAAGTTTTGAAAACTAAAATAAACATAAAGACATTAAGAAAAGGTTTATTTATCGTTCCTCACTTTTGATCTTCTCCAAATTGAATAAAAGATATTCTAAAGGATGAATAATTATTAAAGTTTTCAAGATTATATTGACTTTAATTCTTTTCAGCAGTAAAATTTAATTAAATTGAAACCGGTTGCATAGAATATATTGTTATGAATACTATATATAGACGGGATAGTAATATTAATTTATGAAACCGTATTCAATCAATTATCTATGCTTTGTATTTATTAGGAGGTCCCATGGCTAGTATTAAAGATGTTGCGAAAGCAGCTGGAGTATCTGTATCTACTGTTTCAAGAACGATAAATGATAACCCCTTTATATCTTCTGCAACTAGAGAAAAAGTTCTCAAGGCGATTAAAGAATTAAACTACTCGCCCAATAGGATGGCACAGTCTTTGTCTAATAATAATTCTTATACGATTACTCTCATTGTTGATATTGAAAATGAAAAATCCTTTTATAATTCTTTTTTCTATGAGGTAATGCATGGGATAGAGAAAGTCGTTTATCAAAAAGAGTATTGTTTAATCGTCTCTAATCTAAACACCGTCCTAAAAAATGAAAATGTTCTTGATTGGTTGATTAAGGGCAGAAGAACTGAAGGTGTCATTTTGCCATCATCCATTATTGATTCAAAGACTATAAAAAAGTTAAAGGAAAATAACATTCCTTTTGTATCGATCGGAGAGCCCGAGAATCTAAGGGAAACTATTAACTGGGTTGACATTAATAATCGAAAAGCAGGAGAACAAGCAGCAAATTATTTTATAGATAATCATCGCAGAAAGATAGCTTTTATTGGTTATGATGATTCAAAAGTATTTAATAGAAGAAGGTTTGAAGGATATAAATTAGCATTAGAAAACAATGAATTAAATTATGAAACTAACTTGGTTATAAAGGGGGGGAATTCAAAGAATGATGGCTTCAGAATGATGAAGGATTTATTGAATGAAAAGGATTTACCAGATTCAGTGATTTGTGCTGATAACTTAATGAGTATAGGAGCAATTAGAGCAATACAAGAATCAGGTCTATCCATACCTGAAGATATTAGTCTTATCAGTTTTGATAATTCTCAAATTGCAGAAATTATGTATCCTACAATTTCTACAATCAACGTTGATGTTTATGAACTGGGGCTACAATCAGCAAAATTACTTTTTGAACTAATCGAAAATCCAGGGAAAAGGGAGCAAGAATTATTAATTTCTACAAACATTGAAGAAAGAGAAACAACTGAGCAAGAACATCAATAAACAGAGGTGAAACATGGAGAATGTAAATGTAACTCATTATGATACCAAAGATTATATATACCCATTAAATCGAAATACCTTGCAGGTAAAAATAAAATGCGAAGAGGATACTGTGAGTTCAATTTACATTGTTTATTGGAATCGGTTTAAAGAGGACAAAAGAGAATCCAAACTTGAACATTTTAGTTTAAATGGTACCTGTCGTTTTTACAGTACAAATTTAACCTTTGATGAATCTGCGAAATATATACGTTATTACTTTATTATAAAAAATAATAATAGTATTTTATATTACTCTCCATATGGTATATCTACAAATCTACCTAAAAAGTACTTTGAATACCTAAGTACAAATGTGAATGATATTTTTACTGTTCCAAGTTGGGCAAAGGGGGCAATTGGGTATCAAATTTTTCCAGATAGGTTTTTTAATGGAAATGTTGAAAATGATCCTGCACTTGTTGAAAAATGGGGCGAATCGCCAAATAGAGAGAATTTTTTTGGTGGGGATTTAAGGGGAATTATCGAAAAATTTAGCCATATCAAAGATTTGGGCGTTGAGATTATTTATTTAACTCCAATATTTCATTCTCCATCAAACCACAAATATGATACGATAGATTATTTTAAAGTTGATCCATCATTTGGCGATATTGAGGATTTGAAGGAATTAGTTAGGGTGTGTACCAGATATGATATGAAATTAATTTTGGATGGAGTTTTTAATCATATCGGGTATTGTTCACCTCAGTTTCAAGACGTAATACATAATGGAAAACAATCACCTTACTGGGATTGGTTTTATATTGAAGGTGACGTAGTTAATACCGATATACTGAATTACGAATGTGTAGGTTATTATAAATGGATGCCTAAATTGAACTATTCAAACCAAGAGGTACGAGAGCATTTTCTAAGAGTAGGAGAGTATTGGATAAAGGAAGTTGGAATTGATGGCTGGCGACTTGATGTAGCTGATGAGGTGGATTTTACTTTTTGGCAGGAATTTAGAAAAAAAATGAAGAGTATAGAGCGTGAAATTCTTTTGATTGGTGAAACATGGAAAAATGGCTCGGATCTTATCAAGGGAGATCAAATGGATACAATAATGAATTACAGATTTAGAGATGCAATCATTGAATATTTTGCTGACAGAATAATTCAGACAAAATCGTTTATGGATCGGATAGAAAATTTCCTTTTTGATTATCCAGTTATGACTCATAACGTTTTATATAATTTATTAGATAGTCATGATACAGCACGATATCTTACAACATGTAATGGGGATTTAGACAGGTTTAAATTATCGTTAATTTTCCAGATGACATTTCCAGGTATGCCTTTTGTCTATTATGGAGATGAAATTGGTATGAGAGGCGAAACAGACCCCGATTGTAGAAGAACAATGGCATGGGATTCAATAAATGGTGACGTTCTAGAATTCTATAAAAAAATAATAAATATTAGAAAAAACAGCGATGCATTAAAATATGGCTCATTTAAACATATCAATACAAATACGGAAGTTTATAGCTTCATTAGACAATACGAAAATGAATCAGTAGTAGTTTTTATCAACAATAGTGAAAATGACTATACACTGTTCTCTGAGTTATCAAAAGCTAAAGAGAATATACATGTTGAGAGAATAAATGAGGGTAATAACCTTGAATCTTCAAGGAGCTTTATAGTACATTTGCCAGCTAACAATTTTGAGATTATCAGCATTGTACGAAAGGAGGCGGAGTTAAAAATCAATCGTATTGGAAGAGAAATACTAAATTTAAATCTATTAAATTAGGAGGGGGAAAATGAGCAAATATAAGATAGTTGGATTCATCAGTATAATACTAATATTGGTAACATCAGTGCTTACAGGTTGTAGTAGTAATAGCAGTAAAGAGGTGTCATCAAATGAACTGGTGACCATTGAATTTTGGCATAACTATGATGCAGGATCTGGTCAGGTTGATATACTAGATAAGTTAATTAATGAATTTGAAACAGAAAACAAAGATATAAAAGTTAAGCATGTCTATTTGGAGTGGGAAGCACTTAAAAACAATGTTGTAACTGGTGCAGCAACTGGCTCGCTTCCTGATGTATTACGTGGAGATATCGCTTTTGTTCCCCAGTTTCAAAGTTTAAATGTACTGGAAGAAATGGGTGCATTGAGTGATTATATTGATGTTGCTTCAGAGGTTTTAGAAGCACCAAACAGCACAGCTAAAATGGGAGACAAATACTATGCAATAGCTGCAAACACAAACACAAAAATTCTATTTTACAATAAGTCGATCTTAAAAAAAACAACTGCTCAAGTTCCCAAAACACTTGATGAGGTATGGGATACTGCCCAAAAAGTAAGCGATTCCAAAACAATAGGAATGGTAGAGCCTTGGACAGGAATCTGGAATGTTGGACCATATATTTGGAGCGAGGGTGGAGATGTATTAGCTCCGGACTACAGTACTGCAGACGGGTATATTAATAGCCCGGTTGCTGTTAAAGTAATACAAAAACTTGCTGATTTATACAAAGAAAAAGCACTTGCTGGACCTTCCATGGACCCTGGGGCTGTAGGTGATTCTGATGGATGGGCATCAGGATTATACGCTTTACAATTGGATGGACCTTGGAGAGAAAAATCAAATATTGAAGCTGGTGTTGATTATGGTGCAATTCCTTTACCTGCAGGAAGTAAAGGATCAATCAGTGTACTTGGCGGTGAGGATTTTATGATGTTTAAGACCTCAGATGATGCCCATAAAAAAGCAGCATGGAAGTTCATTAAATTTATGACAGGAAAACACGCACAGGTTGAGATGGCAAAAGTAGGTCAAATGCCTGTGAATAAAGAAGCACTTACTGATTCTGAAGCGATAAAAGCAATTCCATTACTTCCGGTTTTTTCGGAAGCTTTGCAGACAGCTAAGGCAAGGCCAGTAACTCCGAAGTGGAGTGAAATGGAAAATATTATAGCAACAAAAGTGGCGGAAGCAATTACAGGTAAAAAAGAAGTTCAGAAAGCACTTGATGAAGCTGCAGCTGAAATCGATAAACTTATAAAAGAAAGCAATTAAAAAGAGGGATATAGAATCTGAAAGTGCAATTAAAATGATAAAACTAATCAAATTAATTGCACTTTCGAATTTGAGTGGTGAATACTGATGATAAGTATTGCAGGGAAAAAGACCATAAGAAAAATAAACTGGCGAGTGTATATACTGCTAATTCCAGGTTTATTATTTGTATCGATATTTACATTTTACCCCATAGCAAAGATGCTGATCATGAGTTTTTTTAACTGGAAAATAGGATATCAACAAGTTTCAGATTTTGTTGGTTTAGATAATTATAAAAATGTTTTAACTGATCCAATAGCAAGAAAAGCTATGGTTAACACACTTGTTTATGCTGTAGTTACAGTACCTTTGCAAATAGTTTTTGGGTTGCTGATTGCTGTCTTGATTAATGGTACTAAAAGATTTAGTGTTACATTTAGACTTGGCTATTATCTTCCTGTAATTACATCCTGGGTGGTTGTTGCATTATTATTCAAATATATTTTTAGTAATCAGGGCTTACTCAATTTTTTTCTTTCAGATATCTTACACATAGTTGACGGGCCTGTCGGGTGGCTGAGTACAAGATGGTCAGCTCTTTTTATAGCGATGCTATTAGGAATATGGAAGGGAATAGGGTGGAACATGATTATTTTTTTGGCAGCCTTACAAGCTGTACCTAAAGAATATTATGAAGCATCTTCTATCGACGGATTAAATCGAAGGCAACAATTTTTTTATATAACCCTTCCTAGTATTAGAGGCACTATATTATTTGCGTTAGTAATGTTGTGTATAGGTGCTTTCAATACATATACACCAATTGCCGTTTTAACAGGTGGTAATCCAGCTCACGAAACAGAAGTAGTACTCACTTGGATGTATTTTCAAACATTTAACGCTACTGGAAAAATGGGTTACTCAGCTGCTCTATCAATGATTATTGCAGCAACAATCATTTTAATTACGATAGCCATTTTTATCTCTTTAGCCAGAGAGGAGAATTAAAAATGAAAAGTTGGGAAAGAAAACAAAAGTATAAAATTAACTTTTCAGAAACAAGTCGATACTCTCTTTTATTCTTAGGGCTGTTTATCACAGTAATACCAATGTTATATATGATCATTTCTTCATTGAAAGATAATAAATCGACTTTTTCTTATCCTCCTAAATTATTTCCGGGTTTAGATGAAATAACGTTTCAAAATTTCACTTATATCCTTAATAATGAAAACTTTAATAACTACTTAATGAATACGCTATTTGTAGCATTTGTGACTGTGCTTATAGCTGCGGTAATTTCTTCGTTGTTAGCATATACTTTTGCAAGATTTATCTTTCCAGGAAAAAGAATTTTATACGGGATGATCATTTCTGTAATGTTAATACCAGGTCTTGCCATGATCATACCTCAATTTGAAATGGCCGTTAAATTTAACCTAGTCAATAACCTTTGGGGGGTAATATTATTCTATTCTGCTTGGGTAACCCCATTCACAACGTTTTTACTGCGAGGTTATATAGAGGATAATATTCCACGGGAACTTGATGAAGCAATCTATATGGATGGTGGAAGCATATTTACAGTCTATAGATATGTCATGGTGCCAATGGCATCTCCGGCAATAGCTGCAGTCAGCATTTTGAATTTTTTGTTCCCATTTGAAGAGCTAGGATGGTCACAAACCATTTTAAAATCAGATGAAATAAGAACTTTACCAGTAGCAATAACTATGTTTTTTCAAGCACATAATCGAACAGATTGGGGGTATGTTTTTGCCATGGCCTCTTTGTCAATGGTGCCAGTTATAATATTCTACTTGGTATTACAAAAATATTTTATCTCTGGTTTGTCTTCTGGTTCTATTAAGGGTTAAAATTGAATTCGGTGCCTAATCATACGGCAGATTATTTAGATGGGACATCTACTGTCTACTCTCCCAGCTCTTATTCGCCAGCTGCACCGTTTAATAATCCTAATCGGTATCATCATAATGGAGATATTCTGGATTATTATGATTATAATCAATTATTGAATAATGATATGGGTGGACTTGATGATATAGATCAATCCAATCCGGATGCGAAAGCTGCAATTCTAGATGTATATGTTAAATGGGTTAATGATATTGGTTTTGATGGTGTTAGAATAGATGCAGCAAGTTCATTACCCAAAAATTTCATTAGTGAATTTGAAAATACAGTAGGCGGTGCCAACCTTTGGAGAAGTATTTAACGGTAATGTTGATTTTGTGAGTGATTTTCAAAACTATGAGTGGGGAGTTCTTGATTTTCCACTATTCTTTGCTGCAAGAGATGTTTTCTCGCATGACACAAGTTTTGTCAATATTAAAAATATTTTAGATCAAGATTTTAAATATCAGAATGCTAATAATTTGGTAACTTTTATTGATAATCATGACAGAGATAGATTTTTAACATTAGCTGATGATAATTATAAAAAATTAAGACTAGCGATGACTTTTTTATTTACAGTTAGGGGAATACCTGATGTATATTATGGGACTGAACAATCACTATTCGGTGGTGGTATCCCTACTGAATATACAGGTATAGCAAATAAAGAAAATAGAGAAGTTATGTCTGTTTTTGATGAATCTAATATAAATTAAAAACATATTCAAAGGCTAAGTGAAATTAGAAAAGATTATCCTGCATTAAGGTCAGGTACACAAAGAGAGATGTGGTCAGATGATTATATCTATTCTTATTCAAGAAGAATCGATTCGACCGGGGGAGAGGTTATAGCGGTATTGAATAATGGATTTGATATCTCTTCACGGAAAATCTTCCTAATAGCCGAAAGTAGTATTCAGGTAGGAACTGTATTAACAAATTTACTTGATACAAGTCAAACTGTGACGGTTATTTCAGGAGGACTTACTGGAAAGCAAATTGATGTTAATGTGGAAGGAAAACAAGTATGATTTTAGTACCAGGACAGGTTAATAATTATACTCCACTTGCCCCAACTATTACAAAAGTCAGGGTACACTATGATGTAGGTTATGGAAATAACATGTACATTAGAGGAAACAGCTATCCTTTTTGGTGGGACAAAGGAAGAAAAATGAGAAATATTTCATCGGATGTTTGGGAATATGAAATGGAAAGAATTCCAAGCGGTGTAACTGTAGAGTTTAAACCCCTAATAAATGATACTACTTGGTCAACAGGTAATAATTTTACTGTTACTGGGGGTCAAACATTAGATATCTATCCGAATTTTTAGAAATACCTAGAGAGTGTAATGCTTTGCAAAACAATAAGGTCATAATAAAAAGGTATAAGACCATGCTAATGAGTCTTCGCGTTAAAAGGTAATCGATAATGGAAACGCTAATATTTTTCTAACGCAATCCAATGAAAAACGGTAAATCACAGTTAAAGATGTAACAGTAATCAATATCCTAAACCTTGATTTACCGCTTTTTTCACCGCTGATTAACGATATTACACACTCAAATCCTACGGGCGGTTGATGTAGGAGTTTTTGTTTTGCTTCCCTATTTTGCCAAGTACTTCATCAGATAAAGGTATAGCGACATCAGGAGCATTTACGTCACCGATACCGATTAATTTTGACTAAATCTTCCTGAACTATATTTTATCAAAGGTGACTCAATCCGCGGTATATAAGCCTTTTTTCATTCCCTAACACTGATCAACGCAAAAAACTGAGGGCTTGCCCAGTCAGCACAACGAACATCAGATGATCTTGGCATACGATTTTTCCCTAGCATTCGGAGGACGGCTAAACCAGGATAACCGCTTGGTTGCCATGGCCTCGTTCATCCCATGGGCGGAAGTGGAAGAAGCTTATATCCGGTCACTAGGAGATACCAATCAAGGGAATGATGCCTTCCCGGTCCGCCTTGTACTTGGTTCGCTGATCATCAAAGAACGACTTGGGCTGAGCGACGTAGAGACAATCCATTACGGAAAATCCCTATCTGCAATTCTTTCATCGGACTGCATGCCTTCCATGACAAAGCCCCTTTCCATTCCTCCTTGCTGACGTATTTCCAGAAGCGATGATCCATGACCTCAATGAATCCAACATCTCTGGCCGGATGAAACCAAAGGATTAAAGAGAATAGGACGATAAAGAGATGTCTCATGAAGAAGGGCTGTCTTCATTCAGCAGCCCTTAATTAAAATTGATACTGTACTGGTGACAACTGTATGTTGATAATTTATAATTAAGCTTAGAACCTTAAAAACCTGGATTCCCGTAATTTATAACGATG
>NZ_JXIQ01000029.1 GCF_000934845.1 Mesobacillus subterraneus | reverse complement strand
ATTTTGACAGGTTTGGGGTGTATTAGGATGGTGATAGACTCGGTTGCTATCGGAATAGGTTTGAACGAAGCGAGGAGAGGGCTCACCAGTCGCCCTGCGGAAAGCGAGTGTCTGGAGTGAAAATCGATTATCCGCCTAACCCAAAGAAAAACCGGGCAAACTGCGCCCGGTTTTTCTTATATTATCCTACCACATCTTCTAAACGTTCTACTGAACCATTTTGAAGAAGATACATTTTTTGATAAAGACCTTGTTGGGATATCAATTCCTGATGGGTTCCGCGTTCTACAATTTCCCCGTGATGAAGGACGATGATCTGATCTGCATCCTGGATCGTGGAAAGCCTGTGAGCAATCGCAATCGTTGTCCGCCCTTGTCTCATTTTGGCAAGTGCCACCTGGATGGCTTCTTCTGTTTCTGTATCAATATTTGCTGTCGCCTCGTCGAGAACAAGAATTTTTGGATTCGTAGCAATTGTTCTGGCAAAAGCGATCAGCTGTCTCTGCCCGCTCGAAAATGTCGATCCCCTCTCTGTCACCTTGTGCCCATACCCATTTTCGAGCTTCCGGATGAAAGCATCTGCCTGGACGAATTCAGCCGCCTGCCGAATATCCTCCTCATCCAAACTCTGATTATGAAGCCTAATATTATCCGCGATCGTACCGTAGAACAAAAATGGATCCTGCAGTACGAGGCCCATTTTATCGCGAAGCTCTTTCACCGGATAATTCTTGATGGAATGGTCATCGATCAAAATTTCGCCCCGCTCAAATTCATAGAAGCGCATTAACAAATTTATAATGGAGCTTTTGCCGCTGCCTGTATGGCCAACAAATGCGATGGTCTCTCCTGAATTTACGGTAAAACTAATATTTTTTAGGACATCGCGCTTGCCATCATAAGAAAAACTGACGTCCTTGAATTCGATTTTGCCAACAGTGATTTTATCTGTTTCCGTTTCAGTCTGTTCCGGTGCCAGCTCCTTTTCATCGAGTAGCTTAAACACCCGTGAAGCTGCAACGATCGCCTGCTGATACAAGGAAAGACGCATCATCATATTGTTCACTGGCTCAAAAAAACGATCCAAATAATTGATGAAAGCATAGAGAACTCCGATTTCAACCGTGCTGTCGAAGGAAGTGATCCCGAAAAAGCTGAGTACGATGATCAATGCAAGAATGTATACCAAGTCAACTGCTGGGCGCAATAGCAGTCCATCAGCCTTGATGTTTCTCATCCCTGCCTCGAAATGCTGGTCATTGATTTCACCAAACTCCCTTTTCAGCCTTTCTTCCTGGCGAAACATCTGGATGATGGACATTCCCTGAAGAGATTCACTGAGCTTCGCATTTAATTGGCTGAGCCGCTCACGCATTTCCTGATAAAACCTCGAGCTCAACTTACGATATAAACTCATGATGAGCACAATGAACGGTAAAATCAGCATCGTGAATAGGGCCAGTTTGACGTTCAGGAAAAACATCGCGACAAAAATACCAAACAACAAGATTCCGCTCTGAATAAAGGTCGCGATCACGCTGACAAACATATCCTTAATCGCTTCCGTATCGTTCGTGACCCTTGATACTAGTGAGCCTGCTGGTGTTTTATCAAAATACTTCAACCCTAACTGCTGCACCTTCGTGAAGACATCAATTCTCATCTGCTGGATGATTTTCAGCGCAATTTCCTGAAACTTCAGCAATTGAAAATAGGAAACAAGCACGTTGAGGATTTGGATGCCAATATATGCGGAGCCAAGTAGCATTAAAGGTTGAAATGGAAAAATTCCTTCCCTTAAATAATCATCGATGAAAATCTTAACCAAAATTGGCCCGAGTACATCCCCAGCCGTCGCAAGCAGCAGGAATCCAAATGCGATCGAAATCATTTTCATATGTGGCTTAGCATAAGCTAGAAGCCGGAACAGCACCGACCGCTGTTCCTTTGCGTTTAGTACAGGTGGAGATTCCATATTCATCCTCCTTGCTCGAAGAGTTCTTCAAGCTGCTGTCTCCAATACATGTCTTTATACCAGCCTTCTTGCCCCATTAACTGGTCATGTGTGCCTCGTTCAGCAATCCGTCCTTCTTCCAAAACAATAATCAAGTCCGCATGATGAATGGCACTTAAGCGATGAGCAGTGATAATCGTTGTTTTATCTTTTCGATTCTTTTTTAATGCGGAGAGAATTTGTTCTTCGGTATTAGCATCGACAGCTGACAAGGAATCATCGAGGATTAGGATTTCAGGATTCATGACGAGAGCACGCGCTATAGAAATCCGTTGCTTTTGCCCGCCTGATAAAGAAACGCCGCGCTCTCCGACAATCGTCTTGTATCCATCCGTAAACTCAAGAATGTCATCGTGGATGTTCGCCACTCTGGCTGAATGATGGATGATATCCTTCTCGACAGCTGGATTCGCAAAAGCGATATTTTCCTCTACTGTGGCCGAAAAAAGGAAGTGATCCTGAGGAACATAGCCGATTGCCTGCCTCAGCCGATCCATCTTATAATCCTCAATCTTCCTGCCGCCAATGGTGATGCTTCCATCCGAAAGATCGAATTCCCGGACCAGAAGCTTAAGCAGTGTCGTCTTTCCTGCTCCCGTTTTCCCAACAATACCAAGTGTCTGTCCTTTTCCAATCCTAAAATTGATATCTTTTAAAACAGGGTCTTGTTCGCCAGGATAAACAAATGATTCAATAGCATATTGAATATCGCCATCTGGCACTACATCCAGGGCATCTGCTTTGTCCTGAATATCGATCTTTTCAGCAAGCAGGGTTGTTACTCGGTCATACGACGCCCTCCCACGCTCGACAATATTGAAAAACCAACCAAATGCCAGCATCGGCCACACCAACAGCCCGAGATAGGATGTGAAGGAAACAAGCTGCCCGATTGTTAACTCCTCATTCACGACATACCTTGACCCAAACGCAATCGACAGGAAAAAAGAAATCCCGACAATAATGGAAATCGTTGGGTCAAACAGGGCGTCTACTTTTGCAACCGAGATATTCTTGTTTACAACATCCTCTGACTGCTTCCTGAAATCCTCGATATCTTCCTTCTCCTGCCCAAAGGTTTTCATTACTTTTATACCCGTGATGCTTTCTTGCGTCTTATCATTTAATGCGGAAAATGCTTCCTGAGCCTTGTGAAATCTCTTATGAAGCATCGTGCCGTACCAGCTTGTCAGCATCGCCATTAACGGCATAGGAATCAAGGCGATCAGGGTCAGCTTCCAGCTGATGGTCGCTGCCTTAGCAATTATCACAAACCCTCCGGTTGAAACTGAGTCAACGAAGGTAAGAACCCCGGCACCAGCCGTTTGCTGAATTGCCGACAAATCATTGGTGGCATGTGCCATCAAATCCCCTGTCCTTGTCTTTTGGTAAAAAGACTGGGACATACTGGTGAAATGCGCATACAAGCGGTTCCTTAACAGTCTAGACAGTTTTACCGCGGAACCGAATATCATGATTCTCCAATAATAACGGAGCGAATACATCACCAATCCCGAAGTTGCCAGCAAGATGATCCATTTTCCCAACTTTCCTGCCGTAAGCGTCCCATCCGTGATTTCATCCACGACCATCCCGATCACCTTGGGCGGCACCAGCTGGAGAAATGCTACGAACAGCAACAGAATAATCCCCGTTAAGTACGCTTTTTTCTCTTCTTTAAAATACCAAAGTAAATCCTTAAAGACACTCATATATAGATCCCCCAAACACTTCAAATGCTTAAATAGTTTATCAAATATTTTTAAAACTGGAAAGATTTTTTCTTTTTTACTTTGGTTTATAGATTCTGTTAAAAAAGCGAACGAAATCCGGATTAATGATTAAGAAAATACGGATTTTATGGTTGAAGAAAATAAAAATGGTGGTATAATGACTTTAACTTAATTTATTCACTCATATAATCGCAGGGATATGGCCTGCAAGTATCTACCGGATTACCGTAAATGATCTGACTATGAGTGAGCAATGCCAGAGGCGGATTTTTCCTCTTCTTGTCTTCAGCTATTTTCAAAAGCCCAAAGACCATTGCTTCACTCAGTTATGACGTGAATGCATGGACTTCGGGCTTTTTTTTATTGGCTCGGATAAAAAGAGGAGTGTTACCATGGAACAGCTAAGAAAAAAAATCAAAACCGATGGGAGTGTGCTTTCATCCTCTATTCTAAAAGTGGACGCTTTTCTGAATCATCAGATTGATCCCCAGCTTATGAATAATATTGGTTTAGAGTTTGCAAAAGAATTTTCTGAATCAGGAGTTACGAAAATAGTAACGATTGAATCATCCGGTATAGCACCGGCCGTCATGGCAGGTCTGCACTTACATGTACCGGTTGTTTTTGCTAGAAAACAGAAGTCTCTGACGCTCGTAAATGATCTGATTACAGCTTCTGTTTACTCCTTTACCAAAAAAGAGAGCAACGAGATCTCAGTATCCCGCAAATTCCTGAACGATAATGATACGGTACTTATTATTGATGATTTTCTGGCAAACGGACAAGCAGCATTAGGACTGGAAGAAATAGTGAGCAAAACCAAAGCATCGATTGCAGGTTTTGGAATCGTGATTGAAAAGGGATTCCAGGATGGCGGACGTTTATTGCGTGAAAAGGGCTACCGAGTAGAGTCACTTGCAGTCATTCATTCACTTGAAAACGGCAGCGTCGAATTTGAAAATGCGGAAGAACGAAAGGCGGAACGAATACGATGAAACAACAGAATATGTTTAAAATTGCTTCATTAGGAATCCAACATGTATTGGCCATGTACGCTGGTGCGGTCATCGTACCGCTAATTGTCGGAGGCGCACTCGGGCTATCAGGGGAACAACTAACCTATTTAGTTTCAATCGATATTTTCATGTGTGGCATCGCTACCCTCCTTCAAGTTTGGCGGAACAAATTTTTTGGAATTGGCCTTCCTGTCATGCTGGGCTGCACTTTCACATCTGTAGGACCGATGATTGCCATTGGTGGACAGTATGGCATTTCAGCTATCTATGGATCGATCCTTATTTCAGGAATTTTTGTTGTTGCTATTTCAAAATACTTCGGGAAATTAGTCCGATTTTTCCCACCGGTAGTAACCGGATCTGTTGTCACCATCATCGGAATTACCCTTATACCAGTTGCCATGAATAATATGGCTGGTGGCCAGGGTAGTCCTGACTTCGGTTCGCTTTCAAATATCGGACTTGCTTTTGGAACTTTGTTTTTCATTATCGTTCTTTTCCGTTTTTTCAAAGGCTTTATCCGAGCTATCGCCATTCTGCTTGGACTGGGAGCAGGAACGATTGTTGGCTATTTTATGGGAATGGTGGATTTTTCTGCTGTTACAGAAGCCTCCTGGTTCCACATGCCAGCTCCATTTTACTTCGGCCTCCCGACATTTGAGCTATCCGCCATCCTGACAATGATTCTAGTCGCGCTGGTTAGTTTAGTGGAATCCACAGGAGTTTACTTTGCACTAGGAGATATATGCGAAGAAAAACTAGAGGAAAAGGATTTGGAGAATGGGTACCGTGCAGAAGGGATCGCGATCATTCTTGGTGCCATCTTTAACGCGTTTCCCTATACCACCTATTCGCAGAACGTTGGCCTTCTTCAAATGTCAGGGGTGAAGTCCAAAAATGTCATTTTCACAGCGGGTTTTTTCTTGGTCCTCCTCGGATTAATGCCTAAAGTTGGTGCGCTGACAACAATCATCCCAACACCTGTGCTAGGCGGAGCAATGGTAGCGATGTTTGGCATGGTAGTTGCCTACGGAATTAAAATGCTCAGCAAGGTGGAGTTTTCTTCACAAGAAAACCTATTAATTATTGCCTGTTCTGTTGGAATGGGCCTCGGGGTTACAGCAGTACCAGAATTATTTTCACAAATGCCCTCCAGCATCCGAATATTGACAGACAACGGAATTGTCGCAGGAAGCCTGACAGCCATTGCTTTAAATTTAGTTTTTAATGTCTTTAAAGCGGAGGAAAAATCTCAGCAAACGTCATTTGCCGGACGAAAAGTATCATAAGTTTACAAATTTACGAAAGTAGTAATTATATAGGATATATTGTGAGAAACTAGGAAAAAGAGCAATCTATTTGGTTGCTCTTTTTTCCATATAGATACTAGTTATTGTTTTTCAGCGAAAACTTGGCTCCATTCCTCTTTCTTTTCCAGCATTTTCGCAGCGATTTCTTTAGCTCCCTCTAAGCTGTGGCTTGCTGCCCAGCCGCACTGAATTTCGTTGCATGCAGGTACCTCATCTGCCTCCAGTACATCATGTAAAGTTTTTTCCAATACTTCGAGGATATGATCGTAATCATCGTGGTTAATTACCGAAAGATAAAAACCTGTTTGGCATCCCATAGGGCTAATGTCGACAACAGTATCATGATGATTGCGGATATTTTCAGCCATTAAATGTTCCAATGAATGGAGGCCTGGCATTTCCATATGCCCCTTGTTTGGTTGGCAGAAGCGGATATCGTACTTATGAATCACATCCCCATTAGCACCTCGAGTTGTCCCAGCAAGCCTGACATACGGGGCTGCGACCTTTGTGTGGTCCAAATTAAAGCTTTCCACATTCATTTTCTTAACCATTACTTCTTCAGCTCCTCTACCATTAATAATATTAGTTCTGCCGAATTTTTAGCGGCCGTTTCAAGGAATTGATCGAATGATACATTCGAATCTTTCCCTGCAATGTCGGATAAAGACCTGATAATCACAAATGGCACTTTAAATTGATACGCCACCTGGGCAATTGCAGCTGCTTCCATTTCCACAGCAAACAAATCAGGCATCTTGTTTCTGATAAACTCAACCTTTTCAGGATCGTTCATAAATGAATCCCCAGATGCAATCAGGCCCTTTACGACTTGAATTCCCTTAATTTTTACTGCACTTTTTTCCGCGACTCTCACGAGGTTTTCATCCGGTGAAAAAGATGCAGGCATTTTTGGCACCTGGCCATATTCATATCCAAAAATGGTCACGTCTACGTCATGGTGTCTCACCTCTGTCGAAATGACGATATCACCGACACTCAACTCGCCATGGAATCCTCCAGCAGACCCTGTATTGATGATGACATCAGGTTGAAACTTTTCAATCATCAATGCTGTTCCCATTGCAGCGTTTACTTTCCCAATTCCAGACTTAAGCAGCACTACCTCCTGATGACCAATATAACCTTTGTAAAATTCGCTTCCTGCAAGATTCATCTCATCTATTTCTGTGATTTTACTGCGAAGCAAATCCACTTCTTCATCCATTGCACCGATAATTCCGATTCTCATTGCTGCAACTCCTCAATACTTTTTGTTTATTATAACAGTATTCTTAAAACAATTGAAAACTTCAGGTCGTCCATTATGATTCTATCCTTCCCATGCGTACAAGAAAAGACACTTCCAAGGATTCTCCTCTAAAAACGAAAGATTTTTTTTTAAAAAAAAGAGCCTGAAAAAAACCAGACTCCTCATTTCCTCTGCGACCAAATCACAAATGGGATCAATATTAGCGAAAGAACTCCACCTGCTAAAGATAAAAATGCAAAGCTCGAATTAGCGACAACCATGCCTGATAACATTCCCCCTGACGCTCCTGACAATGCGACCATAACATCAATCGTTCCTTGCATTTTTGCCCGGTTGGTCGGATTGGTTGCGTCGACTAGCAATGCTGTTCCGCTGATCAATCCAAAGTTCCAGCCTAGGCCCAGCAAAATCAGAGCCAATGTGATCCAAAGCATGGACTCACCCGGTGCAACAGCAGCCATTATTCCTGCTGCGAGTAATGTAACCCCTGAGGCAACAGCCATTGCGCCGCGCCCTATTTTATCTACAAGCACACCTGTCATTAAGGACGGAAGGTACATCGCTCCAATATGAAAACCGATAACCATCCCAACAGCACTCAAACCATGACCATGCGCCCCCATATGGACTGGGGTCATAGTCATGATCGCCACCATTACCATTTGGGTCAATACCATGATCAGTGCAGCGACAGCAATGCCCCGTTTATCTGTTGCTTCTTCTTCCTCACTAAATTCATGGCTCAAGACTCTGGCATTCCGTTCTGCTAACGCTATTGCGCGTGCAACGACAAATGGATCAGGACGAAGGAAAATTAGCAAAATCAAACCAGCAACAATATAGGCTGCTGCAGCCAAAAAGAATGGTCCGGATAAAGGCGGAAATCCGATCGAGACAGCGAAATCTCCCATCACATTGACCAAATTTGGCCCGGCTACTGCACCAAAAGTTGTCGACACCATCGCAATACTGACAGCTGTTGCCCGCTGTTTTGTGGTTGCCAAATCAGTACCTGCATATCGAGCCTGCAAATTCGTCGCACTTCCGGCACCATAAACCAACAAAGCCGCAAACAGAATATATATATTATTAGTAACGGCTGCAATGATAACGCCAATTGCACCGATTCCTCCTGTCAAAAATCCCGAAGCTAATCCGGGGCGCCGGCCATACCGTTGTGATAACCGACCGACTACAAGCGCTGCACCGGCTGAACCTAAGGTAAAAAGAGCGGTTGGGAGTCCGGCAACCGTGTCTGTGCCAAGCATATCCTTTGCTAACAATGCTCCTACTGTAATTCCGGCAGCAAGACCGGCACCGCCAAAAATCTGTGACAAGACAACGATGAGTAACGTTTTCTTATATAAAGCCTTCTGCTTATCAGGAGATTCGACATAGGCTTGCAGCCACTCCGGCTGATCCTCACCGGGAACTGCTTGATTATTTTGATTTGACATTTTTGCAACTCTCTCTTTCTGTTCATTGATTTTTTCATTATACCATAAAGGGTATAATGAAAATATAAATGAGCTCGACTGCGTGAATGTAAAAGCTTGATACGTAATTTTTATTTTTCCGTGGAATTTATTCATGATAACACAAGTTACCGTTTCCCCTGTTTCAGTCTGAACAGGTTTTGGCATTCATTCACAATTTCTATTGCGGATAAATGAAGCAATTATGAGAAACTCTATTTAATGGAGGTGCTTATAGATGGTTAGAATCCATAATCCTGTAACCGAAGATAAAAACAAACGGGGCAGAGACGGTCAATTACACGGCGGAACGTTAGAAACAGCAGATGAATTTTTTGATTCCATTTTCCAACAAAGACCAGAAAAGAGGCGCAATGACAAACAAAAATAACGCCGTTGTTGGCGTTGTATTTGTTTGCGTCAATCTGTTTTCGATCCTCTCAAAAATAAGAAAAGCACCCATCCATGAGGTAAGTGCTTGTCCATCTTTATTATTTACCAGACTGCTTGTTCATTGCTGACATCATTTGATTGATTTTCTTCTGCGATGGCTTCATACCCATCTGCATCATCATCATTTTAAGCATTTGTTCGTTGATTGGCGGATTTTTCTTTAAGTAGCTCTCCATGTATTTACGAGCAATGAAAAATCCTAGCGCTACACCGACAACCAATGCCAGTATACCAACTAGAATTATTGTCCACATAAAACTTCCTCCTTCGTGTTGTCTAACATACAGTTTACTAAACCAGCAGCTATTATACAATATCTGTGTGCATTTTTTTGTCTATCCAAACCCTATTTTCGATAGTTTTTGTAAGTTTTCCAACAAAGATGAATCAATCTTTACTTCGATCTAGAAAAATCTTTTTTTTCATACGTATTTGCGCTCTTTTATCGGCTTCAGCCAGCCATATTTGTTTGATTCAAGATCGATCGCAAGGAAAGCAGATTCACATTTCCGAAGGATTTCAAAAAAGACTGTTTCCGTGTCAATCTGTCCATCCGATTCTAGCTCTAGCCACCGTTCATGGACTTTTAGTATGGCTGAACTATTGTTTGTTTTGTTTTTATATACATATGATCCGTTATCGACATAGAATCCTTGAGTTTTTTGGAGTTGCTGATGCAAAAGCTGATGGATGCGAAGTACAGGGATGGGCCTAGTTACGAAGTCAACCTGTTTTGAAATGATTGACTTCAGATACCCTTTTGTTTGTCTATATTCTAAAAATAATTGGTAAAACATCCGCTCTCTTCCTAAATAATGGGAGGCGAATTCATCTTCTATTAAATATAGCTGGTAGGATCGCACTTGATCCCCTCCTCTGCAGACAAGCTTTTGTTTTAATTATAGAAAAACATTTGATCTGCGTTTGTCTAATGATGACGATAATTTTCACTAATTTTGTCGAATTCAAAACTTTCTTACTCTTTATTATAAATAATACCTAACACATTGTCACGAATCTCGATGTTCATAATAAGCGAATACTGTTTTGTATTGAGGGGAATATATCAATGTTACTTTGAAAGAGAAAGGATGAATATACATGGCTACAGTACTTTATATTACAGCAAATCCTAAACCAGTTGAGGAATCATTCAGTTTGTCGGTGGGAGAAGAGTTTATTAAGGCTTACCGTGAGAATAACCCTAATGATGAAATTGTAAGACTGGATATTTATAGAATAGACATTCCGTTTATAGATACGGACGTTTTCAGCGGCTGGGGCAAATTACAGCAAGGAACTGCTTTCGAACAGCTTAGTGACGATGAAAAAGAGAAAGTGAGCTCAATCAATCAACTTACTGACCAATTTATTTCTGGAGATAAATACATCTTTGCGACTCCTTTGTGGAATTTCAGCATTCCGCCAAAAATGAAAGCTTATATTGATAACATCGCCATTGCCGGAAAAACATTTAAGTATACAGCCGAGGGACCGGTTGGCTTGTTAGGTAATAAAAAAGCCCTTCATATCCAGGCTCGTGGTGGAGTATACTCTGAGGGGCCGGCAAAAGAATGGGAATTTGGTGATCGCTATCTTCGTGCAGTACTTGCGTTCATGGGAGTGACAGATATTGAAACACTAGCGGTAGAAGGTATGGCAGCTACTCCTGATAAAGCCCAGGAAATTAAGCAGCAGGCAATCCAGCACGCTTACAAACTGGCAAAACAATTTTAGTTTAAAAAAAAGCCTGAAATTCCAGGCTTATTTTACTCCGTCTAATGGGATATCCTTGCGGTGGTCAAAATTAAAAGATGTACCTTCACTGATTTGCCTTTTCTCTTCATTACCTTGTTGAGCAGCCTGATTTACCATAGCACCTTCCAAAGGAATATCCTTGCCATACTCAAACATTCTTTACACCTCCTTACTATTATTATGGGCATTTGTTCCTAATATATTTCCCTTTTCTTGTCAAACCTGCGACATTTTTTATTAAGAAAAGCTATAACGTCACGCCCTGTGGCAAGCAGAGTATTTCCATAATCCTTGATTAGTATATAGAGTTAAAAGGAAATTTTAGTGGGCTCGTCGATTAAATTCGCAGGATTGTTGACAGAAATAGTTTCCATATGCTTAGCAACCTTTGTGCTATAGGTAAAATCTCCATAACAATAAGGATAGCGAAAATTATTCTTATTTCCTCCGCAATTATAAGTTTGCGGATTTTTATCTACCTGAATTTTCGAAAACTTCTTCGCGAGTTCCTCACTGTGCTTTTTCCCGTTTTTGGCTACATAGTCAATATAGCCGATTCCCATGTTATATGACTGAATAACTGTAGGAAAATCAACTTGCATCTTTTCTCCATAACTCATAACCTGTTGAAAATACTTTACACCCTGCTGTATGCTTTTTTGCGGGTCTTGAATGGTATTAGGGGCTAATCCCAAAGATTCAGAGGCTTGCATGGGATCACCGCCCTTCCCTTTGCTTTCCTGCATCATTAAAGCTGCAACGGTAACGGTATACTCCTCCAGATCAATCTTTTCCAATTCTTTTTTTATGACTGGCGTATACTTTGCAACCTCTCCAATCGAACTATTTGCACCAACATTAATTTTCTTTAAACTTTCATTATATAAATCAAAGAATCTATCAAATAGGAATAACCCTATGAAGAACAAAAACAATAACATTACCAGATTAAAGTTTCTTTGGATCTGCTTTTTCTTTTTTGGCTTCTTTTTCGTGGATTTCATTTTATGACTTCTCTCCTAAATGATCTTCTTCCTCTATTTTAATAGAAATCATCTAAAGAATAAAGGGAGCAGCAATTTTTTGCAGCTCCCTTTCCCCTATTCTTCATAGATCATTTTCCGAGTCATGCCACCATCAATAATCAAGTTTTGCCCATTGATAAAATCATTCTCTGGATCCGCCAAATACAGGCATGCCCTTGCTATATCTTCCGATTTCCCGACCCGGTTTGACCAGTGCTGATGATGATCTTTTTCCCGCAGTTCATCATAGTTTGATGTCTGGATCCAGCCTGGGCTAATAGAATTCACTGTGATTCCTTTCTCTTGAAGCGAAGCAGCAAGTGCATGTGTCAAGGCAACGATTCCTCCCTTAGAGGAGGCATAAGCTTCTGAATTTGGTTCAGACATTATTGCCCTAGTTGATGCCATGTTGATAATCCCTCCCCCTTTATTCATCTTTTTCGCGGCTTCACGAGAGCCAATGAAGACGCTCCTAAGGTTCGTGAAAATGACATCCTCCCATTCTTCTGTTGTTAATTCAAATAGAGGCTTGAACCGAGACACCCCTGCATTATTAATCAATACATCGATTTGCCCGAAATCATTCATAATCCTATCTAGTAGGTTAACAATATCTTCTTCTTTCCTAACATCTGTTTTATAAAAAGCAGCTTGTGCTCCGAACTCTTTTAGCCTGCCAATCAATTTCTTTCCCTTTGCTTCATCTATGTCAGCAATACATACATTCGCATGCTCTTTCGCAAATGCTGCTGCGATTCCTTCTCCTATACCATTAGAACCACCGGTTATGATAACGGTCTTGCCCTGAAACTTACCTGCCATAAATAGATCCTCCCTCTCTTTTGTATTAAATAAGCCAGACTGCAATTGCAGTCCAGCTTATGATTACTTTTCTTATCCTTTAGTTTTGATAAAGTAATGCTTTTACACGTGATACGACATTATTTATAGAAAATCCATACTCTTCCATGATTTTTTCACCTGGAGCAGATGCACCAAATGTATCGATTGCAAGTACTTCTCCCTCGTCGCCGACATAACGGTGCCAGCCGAGTGAAGATCCCATTTCGATTCCAAGGCGTTTCTTGACAGATTTCGGAATGACAGATTCTTTGTATTCTTTTGATTGCTGTTCAAAGCGATCCCATGATGGCATGCTGACAACAGACACGTTAATGCCTTCGGAAGCTAAAGCTTCTTGTGCTTTGACAGCTAGGCCGACTTCTGAACCAGCTGCAAGAATCATGGCATCTGCACTTTCTTTCCCTGCCGGAGATATGACATAAGCGCCTTTTGACACACCTTCATATGCATTCTTGTCCGTGTTCTTAATGGTCGGCAAGTTTTGGCGAGTCAGCACTAGAGCAGTCGGATTCTTTGTTGATTCAACTGCTAGCTTCCAAGCAGCTGCTGTTTCGTTTCCATCAGCAGGACGAATCACTGACAAGTTTGGCATTGCGCGCAGCCCAGCCAGTTGCTCAACAGGCTCGTGTGTAGGACCATCTTCCCCTACTGCAATGCTGTCATGAGTAAATACATAGGTCACAGGCAAGCCCATTAATGCAGCAAGTCTGATTGCAGGCTTTAAGTAATCAGAGAACACAAAGAAAGTGCCACCAAAAATTCTTAAACCGCCATGAAGTGCCATACCGTTCATGGCTGCGCCCATTGCGAATTCACGTACACCAAACCAGATGTTCCGGCCCTCGAATGAACCTGGGAAGAAGTCACCTGATCCTTTGATCATTGTCTTGTTTGAACCAGCAAGATCAGCTGATCCACCGATTAAATAAGGCAGGTTTTTAGCGATTTTATTTAGTGTTTCACCGGATGATGCGCGGCTCGCAAGGCTCTTTCCTTCTTCGTAAACAGGGATATCCTTATCCCATCCTTCCACTAGTTCACCCTTCAATGCTTTTTCAAACTGGGAACCCAGTTCAGGATAGTCACTCTTATATTGTAAGAACATTTCATTCCATGCCTGTTCTGTTCGTTCCCCTTTTTCAGCAATTTGCTGTTTGAAATGCTCATAAACTTCATTTGGAACATAGAAATCATCTTCAAAGGTCCATTTATAAGCTTCTTTTGTTAGTTTCGATTCATTCGCACCAAGTGGAGCACCGTGAACATCTGATTTACCAGATAAATTAGGAGAACCATATCCGATGATTGTCTTGACTTCGATCATAGTCGGGCGGTCTGCATCTGTTTTTGCTTCCTCAATTGCTCTCGAGATTTCTTCCAGGTTATTGCCGTCTTCAACACGGATGTACTGCCATCCGTACGACTTGAAACGGCCTTCCACGCTCTCGGAGAATGACTTATTAAGGTCCCCATCCAGTGAAATATCGTTTGAATCGTAAAGGACAACCATTTTCCCTAATTTAAGGTGTGCTGCTAGAGAAGCGGCTTCAGCTGAAACGCCTTCCATTAAATCGCCATCGCCACAAATGCTATATGTATAGTGGTCAACGATGTTATAGTTATCCTTGTTGTAAACTGCTGAAAGATGACGCTCTGCCATTGCCATACCAACTGCCATGGCAATCCCCTGACCAAGCGGCCCAGTAGTTGCATCCACACCAGCAGTGTGTCCAAACTCAGGGTGTCCAGGGGTCTTACTTCCCCATTGACGGAATTGCTTAATATCTTCCATGGATAAATCGTATCCTGAAAGATGCAGCAAGCTGTATAACAACATGGATCCATGTCCAGCAGACAGGACGAAACGGTCGCGATTGAACCATTGGGGATTTTTAGGATTGATGTTCATGTAACGTGTCCACAATGTATAAGCCATTGGAGCTGCACCCATCGGCATGCCAGGGTGACCAGAATTTGCCTTTTCAATCGCATCAATAGATAATGTACGAACGGAATCAATGGAAAGCATATCAATTTCTTTAAACATTAAATACATCCTTTCTATAAGTACTAACTACACCCTTAATATTATAGCGCGAGAAAATATTATACAACAAATTATGCCTGAGAGAGATGGAAAGGCTGTATCATTATTTATTTTGTCTCATACTCGCTACCCTTATGTAACCAAACGATGAAGGCGGAAGGGTCTTTCATTTAACCTATTTCTGCTGTTAGTGTTTTCTACGATGCTGTCGAAATCAAAAAGGGATACATCCTCTTCTGTATCCCAAATTGAATATATCAATGAAGTTTACTCTTCATTTTTTCTTCTTTTAATTTTTCAGGTGTTACATCATTGCCCTCTGGGTCAACAATGGTAACTCCCTTTAGGGTATTAAGCATCGAAGAACGAAATGACTGGAGGTATTCGGCACGAAGCTTAGTTTGCTCCTTTGCTTCTTCTTCAGTCAACATGGATGATTTTGCTTTCCTTGCCAGTTCATTGATCCTAGCAATCTTATCACTTGATAGCATAGTAAAGCTCCTTTGTAAAAAATTATATCAACTGTCATCTTACTAAAAAGCATAATGTATTACAAGAAAGGAGCTTTACTCTTCCTCCGACTCTATATACTCCAGATATCTTCTATTCACGGTTGCTTTGGATACATTATAGCCAAATCCTTTAAGGGTAGCGGCGATTTCTGAAAATGTTAGGCCATTATTTCGCAGCCTTACGATTTCCCCTACCGGCATGTCCTTCCTGTCTCTGCCGGAATGCACACCCTGATTTTTGAGATTCTGCTGCGGCTGGTAACCGTGCTCCACCGCTCGTTTCATTCCGCGTTTAATCTTAATATTATGGATTTTCCTCTGGTACTCTTCTACCATGCTGACAATCTGGAGTACCATAGAATCGGATTCAGATAGTTGAAGCTCCCCATTGTGTGAGATGCTATATAGCTTTACATTCTCCTTAAGGATGCAATGAAGGATTGCGACTTTTGCATTCCCTCTGCCAAGTCTGGTTTCATCCTGAATCAACAGCGTACCGATCGCTTTGTCTTTTATCAATTCTAACAGCTCCAGTATGCCATCTCTTTCAAGGTCATAACCGCTTGCCTGTTCTTTAATTATGTTCACTACTTCAAACCCATATTCATCCGCAAGATGGCACAATTCCTCCTCTTGCCTGGCAAGCGATGTTTCCTGTGTTTCCTTAGTTGTACTTACGCGGCAATAAATAATCGCTTTCATGTTGTCATCACCTTATTCTACGTCTAAGTTATCTTTCCGCGCCAGCGATTTGAGTTGGTTGTCCAAATTCAGCCGTCACAGGAATAACAAGCTCATCTCCCGGAAAAATCCTCTCACCGATAATTCCATTTTCCTTTTCCACCCAGCTCACGAATTCATTTTCAGATAAATGATGCTCAGCTGCATAAGTTTCAGCGATCTCCCATAAGGATTGCCCTTCTTCTATAGTAACAGTTATGTATTGTTCACTGTTATTGAAATGTGCTTTTGCTACAAGTGAAAAAATCAGACTGACAGCAATCAGAATAAAAGTGTATGAATAGCCATCCCAAATTTTTTTCATCTTTGACACCCCTTATCGAATATACGTTCGCTTATTTGAATTTATTATAATGCGAACATCCGTTTCATGTCAACAGAAAAATTCGAACTTATGTTTGTATCTACTGACCGGACATGGTATAATAAGGACAAGAAAATATACGAGGTGCGTGAATATGACAAAGTTATCTAAGAGGCAACAAGATATATTTGAATTCATAAAAGCTGAAGTCAAGAAAAAAGGGTATCCGCCATCCGTTCGCGAAATTGGCGAAGCAGTTGGACTGGCCTCTAGTTCAACCGTACATGGCCACCTGGCAAGGCTTGAAAGCAAAGGGCTGATCAGACGTGACCCCACAAAACCGCGTGCGATAGAAATTCTTGAGCTGGACGAAGAAACGCGAATTCCTAAATACAATGTCGTAAATGTTCCCGTGGTTGGGAAAGTTACTGCTGGTGTGCCGATAACTGCAATTGAAAATGTTGAAGAATACTTCCCACTTCCAGATCGCCTGGTTCCGCATGATGAACAGGTTTTTATGCTGGAAGTTATGGGGGACAGTATGATTGAAGCTGGGATCCTCGACGGAGATTATGTTATCGTCAAGCAGCAAAAAACTGCCAATAATGGTGACATTGTTGTTGCCATGACAGAGGAGGATGAAGCGACGGTAAAACGTTTTTTTAAGGAGAAAGACCATTTCCGACTTCAGCCGGAAAACTCATCGATGGATCCAATTATCCTTCGAAATGTATCCATTCTCGGTAAGGTGATCGGTGTATATCGTCATATGCACTAAAAGCAAGCGGACACCGCTTGCTTTTTTCGTTCTATTATTCTTTTTTATGTGAAAGACTATGAAAAGTGCACATTTTCGTACGAAATAGGTAGAATTACTACCAACTTGTCCCTTTCCGAATAAGATGAGGTGTAAGCATTTTTAGAAGGGAAGGAGTTGAGTCATAGATGGGATACAAACGAAATGGCAATGACGTTGCAGGGGTTTATTATCCTAACCACAACAACAATCAAGTAAAAGCAACGATTGATTTTGAGGACCTTTGCAGAGCAGTTCGACGTTGCATCATCAATGATTTGGTTGCCGATGCTCAAGATGAAAATTCTGAATGTGGTTGCGGCTATAAAAAGTGCAAGTGCAGAAACTAATTGTATCAAAAAATCCCGACAAGCCTAAGCCTGTCGGGATTTTCCCTGATTAATGAATATTTGCAGCAGGAAGCACTTCTCTTATCTCTCCCATGAATTTTTCTTCTTGCGCTTTCGTAAGCCACAAATGAACCGTGCCATAATCCTGGCTGTTCCTAATCAAACGGCCAATTCCCTGTCTTAATCGAAGCAGCATATATGGTATGTCAATTTCTGCTGCAGGATTTTCTGCTTGCTTTCGTTTTGCTTGGAAGACGGGGTCATGAGGTGGGAACGGCAAGGAGGCAACGATCACTTGAATAAGAGGTTCTCCAGGGACGTCTAGACCCTCCCATAAACTGTATGAGCAAAGCACCGTACTAGTAACATTCTGGAAGTCTTTAACCGTTTCACTAATCTCTCGGTCTCCTTCGAACAGAATGGCAAAATCCCATTTTTGATCATTCGACCAGATTCTGAAACGCTCCATTTCTTGTATGGAAGAAAACAATACAAGGGTGCTTCCATTGGTTGTTCGCAGGTCTTCCCCTATCTTTTTCCATTTAATGCATTCATCATCTTGAACATGAATTTTCACACCCATCTGCTCTGCGTAATCAAATGGGGACGCGACAGTGAAGGAGGAATATTTTTCAATTCCAAGACTTTTCGCTATATAGTGGAAATTCCCAGCTTGCGATAAAGTTGCTGATGAAAACACAAACGGGATGTTCTGTGAGAAAACTTCCTTTTTCAAAATGTCCTCCACCAGTCGAGGCATAATGACAAGAGAAGATTGGACTTCATTTTCCTCAAGCCAGAAGATACCTTCTTCATTCTTCAAGAATATGGATAATCCATAAGCAAAAAACTCAAGATATTCCTCCATGATCTTCAAATGATATTCATCAATCAGGAACATTTCCGCATCAAAAACGAGCTGGTCCATTAATTCGCTGACCTTCTTCTCCAGTGTCTCAGCCGTTTTCCTGATAGATAGGTGCATCGCTACTTCTTTTCTGTTTGAACCTTCCACTGCAGTGGCGTTTTCGACTAGAAGATCGAACCATGAATCATGAAGTTCTATTATATCTTCAATTAAATAAAGAGATTCCTCCCTGACATCCTGATGCATATATCCTGTTAACACCGTCGCCAGAGTCTGTGAATTAAATCTGTAAGTCAACCCTTTTTGTGCCGCAAATTCAAGCAGATGGCCTTCATCAAAAATGACAGTGCTTGCTTCGGGCAGCAGGGGCATCTGCCCTTCTCGTTTCCGCGAATCTTTTGTCCAAACATGCTCCATATAAAAATCATGGGAACAGATAATCAAATCCCCGGCATGTCGATAGTAATCCCGATTGAGTGTTTGTCCACAGCGATGGCGCCAGCTGCATGTCGAGCATTGCTGAAGTGGGTCCCACGCCAGCTGTGACCATTTTTCATTTGTCACCCATGGATATTCCTTTCGATCACCATAACGGGTAAACGAATTCATGGAAATGCCTTCATCAAAAATAAAATCAGGAAGCTGATCATGGACGGCCAGGATATCGAGATCGTCTGACGTATTTGAAAGCTCATCCAGCTTCTTAATACAAACATACTGTTCTCTAGCCTTTGCCAGACGGACATCTACTTTCAGTCCCAGTGCCTGCTCAAGTTTTTGGATATCTCCGTCTTCTTTAACAAGCTGTTCGATCAACGTTTCATCTGAACAGGAAACGATAGCAGGTTTTCCCATATAGCGTGCATATAGGATGGCATAAATAAGGTAGACGAATGTCTTCCCTGTTCCAACCCCCGCTTCCGCGAAAACAATTCCTTTGTTCTTAAAGGCCTGCTCTACCTGAAATGCCATATAAATCTGTTCGTCACGCAGTTCATAGCCTTTTTCCGGCAAAATATCATAAAATACATCCCCAATATAATCTCCTAATAAATCAAAGAACGTATCATTTTTAGTGATGGTAAATGGAAGGTTATTTGTCATTCAAGTTCTCCTCAATGAATTGATTCGGGCAAAAAGCCAACTCTTATCATAACAGAAAATAGATCATTAAGTGAAATAAATTAAACCATTGATGCTGCAACTTGTATGAAGAGTACGTATCTCGCCTGCACTTCGTTTCTATTTATATTTATGCAAACACTTTTGTTCCCGATTAAGCTACCTCCTCACGAATTCAAATCAAATGGAAAGCGAAATCCACTTCGTTGTTTTTGCAGATGGCGATACGCTTGCAATCATCATCTTTTTTTTCCTTGTATTTGGTTTAGGAATTTCGGCAATCGGCGAAAAAGAAATACAAGTGATTGCTTCTTCCAAGGAACAGCTGACGCAATGTTATATTGCTTGTTCAAGGTTTAGCGTTCATTGCCGGTATTGACAGAAATCTTGATATGGGTCGCACTGCCGTAAATATAGTCGAAAATTCTCTTGTAACGAATGTAATCGCAAAATGGGAAGGCGTATTCAAGCCAAGAAAGCAATCAGCTGCAATAACGAAAGCTTCCTAAATTTAGCAATAGTCAATAGGGACCCTGTTGACTATTTTTTTTGCTTTATGACCGCAGTCAGGAAGTTTTCCATACTCTTCATAAGTTAAAGGAAAAACCCTGCTTCACTCAAACCTTCAGCTTAAATGCTGCAAGTTGTCCTCCACCAGGGTGAAATTTCTGTCCCGACAAATCCAGCCCTCTTGTATACTGCTCTTACTCCTTCGTTTTCCCGGTTATATGAGTTGTAAATTTAGCATCATGAAATTACTCCTCGTACATTAGTAGTAAGAGCTCTTTCTAGAAAAATTTCCAGTAGATCCGGATCCTCTGAAATTACTCTAGGACCTATTCATAGTTGTTAACAGGTTGACCTCTCGGCTTCCTCAGCTCTTTCAAAGTTATGGAAAAGCTGTTTTAATAAAAAGAGGATTTAATATAATTTTGGAGAATATTCTTATTAAACCACGAGGAGAGACAGCATGAGGATAAATTGGAATACTTTTTCTTTAATATTATCAATATGCTCCTGGATATTATTTTTATTAGTTGCATTTTTCTTTAAAGTTTCAGAAACAATTAGAATCAACATGTTGGGAATAGATTTAATAATTGCTGTTTTGGTTATATATTTCTCAATTTTAGGGTTGAAAAATATCCACAATTGGAAATTTGCTTTAAGTAGCCTTTTAGCTTTAGTGTTAAGTATCTTATTAATTTTAAGTATTAGTTTTATACTATTTGTTGGTAATTTAGCAAACTGAATTATGTGAGGCATTTAAAAACAAAAGTGAAAGCGCCCCTGTTTCCGCAGGGGCGCTTTCACCAATCCAAAAAATTATAAAGGTAACTTTTTTCATTAAAAATATAAAACTTATCCGATGATATTATCGTTGATATTTTAACTAATTTTACCATTTATTCAAACATTCTCAACCTTCCTAATAAAAATTTTTATAAAATAAGGTGTAACTTTTACCATTATCAAATGTCTATGTTTACCAGAGAGAGGGGGATGGAATGTCGGACCCGCGGATTGAATTATATGAAACCTACAAAAATGCGATTTTCTTGTATCTTTACCGTTCCACGTTAAATAAACATGTTGCAGAAGACCTGACTCAGGATACTTTTTTGAAAGCTTTCCAGTCATTAGCCAGGTTTCGGGGAGATTCCTCCTTGAAAACATGGCTTTTTAAGATTGCCAGGAACACTTATATCAATTACAGCAGAAAAAAACAAACCAGCATGGAGTTTCAGACTGATAGGATAAATCAGCAATTAATCCAGCAACATGATCCATACAAACGCGCAGATGAACAATCTGCGATTGAATCAACCTTGATGAGACTGCCGGAAAATTACCGGACATATATTATTTTGCGTGACGTGAACGATCTTACGTATGGGGAAGTTGCGGCCATCACAAACGAAACAATCGGCCAGGTAAAAGTTGGCTTGTATAGGGCCCGTAAGAAATTCAAGGAAATCTACAGGGATTTGGGGGAACGGGAATGAATTTGGAACATGAAATTGTCCAGGATCTATATCCGTTGTATGTAGAAAATGATTTAAGCCCTTCCGTAAAAACAGCAGTGGATGAGCATCTGAAGGATTGTGAGGCATGCCAGAAGTTCTACGAAACTGGGGAGAAAACGATCCAGTTGACTGATATGGAGAAGCCTTTCGTATCAAAGTCTCTTGATGAAAAAATCATTTTAAAAATGAAGCTGAATCGTCTAAGGCTCCTTTCTGTTGTTCTTGCCGGAATTCTTTTTTCGATAATATTGACAGATTACATCAATGAGCGGGAACAATTATTCATGGCGACAGATGGTTATTATGATGTTCTGGAGCAAATGGACATAGTAATTGAGGCAGTTAAAAATAAAGAACAAATGGGCTTTGAATCCTATGAAATGGGGCGTTTCATTGAATATAATAACGCGCTTAAAGAGAATATGAACGTCATTGAGGATTATAGCAGGAATTCAACAGAATTCAAACTAATCCTGAATACTCAAAAGCTGAATGAGATGCTTAAGGTGATGAAAATCCGGTACAATCAGGGCAGGTGGTCTGAAACGGACGAAGCAGCATTTCAGGCGTTAAAGAAGGATATTCAAAGTCACAGACAAGATTTTAGAGAGGCCTATGAAAAAACCCACCATGGGTACAGCTCATACCTTTATACACTAGATGTAAAAGAAATAGATAAATTTTATGAGAATGTTAATTCATTAAGCTACAGCTATACTCGTTTCCACAAACTACCAGATCAAATCAAGCCGTTGAAGGAGTCGGAGTTGAAAAATAGGATCGCCGACGCTCTGGATATCAATAAAGGGGAAATCGAACTAGTAAAGGAAAGCCCTATCAATAACCTATACGTCTACCATTTTGAGAATAAAAATGGATTTGGCGGAGAAATCGATGCAATCACCGGCCAAATCACTCATTATAACGGGGATACTGGCCCGTTATCTGACGGGCCTATTATGAAAGAAGGAAAAGCGGAAGAGAAAGCCAGGTATTATTTAGAAAAAATTTATGGAAAAGATATAAAGCTGGAAATCATATCTTTAGGTTTTAATTATCATTCTTTTTCAGATGATTCCAGATATAAGGTTTATAGCTTCAAAGCGATCCCTAAGGTTGAAGGTTATACATTTTTTACACCATTAGAAACTGAAACATTTCTGCATGTTAATGCCAGGAATGGTAAACTTGAAAGCTTTTATCACAATCGCCATATTCCTTCCTTTGACAAGCTGGATCAAGTAGACCTAACAGCTTCCTTCAACAATAATGGTGACAAACAAGCAGTTGTCATTTACTCCGCTTTAAGCGGAAATTTCGAATTGGTCTACATGAAACCTGATTTGGAGCATTTTGAAGAAGGGAAATTTATTTCAGCCAAAACTGGCCTAGAGGAGAAAGTTTACTTGGACGACTTATAATCTCATCTAAAAGACTGCCTTGCGAGGCAGTCTTTTATGCTACATAAAGGCTTTTTGCATCGTTCGGAAACTTCCTTACCTTTTATAAATACTCCCTCATTTTCTGCTCACACTCCAAAGGATCGATCCCCCGGACTCTTCCTGACGTCAACAAAAGGATATCTTATTAGTTCCTCGACTTGTTTGTCCGAAAAATAATGCTCTCCCATAAAATCACCCATCTTCACTTAAATGCTGGACTTCCTCGACAATCTTGAAAATTTCATCAAGTGCTGGACGGTCAAATTGCGAATCGCCTATATAGCTGTAGCGGATCACATGCTTTTCATCCAAAACATAGGTGCTTGGAATCGCGATCCGGAAACTATCCCATTTATTGTTAACTCTTAGAAGCTACAACATAAGAATCTCGCGGATATCTTCCTCTGTCATGGTTGATGAGGACTGCTCTTCTATAATTTCTTCTATCATATTACGCTTTTTATTCTGGAGTTCATTCATCTTTCTTCAATAGTCCCGCGAGAAATGAGCTTAATAACCTGGACGTTGTTTTTCTGGCCCATTCGATGTGCTCTATCAGCAGCCTGCTGTTCTACCGCTGGATTCCACCATAAATCATAGAGGATCACTGTATCGGCTCCAGTTAAATTCAAGCCTGTTCCCCCGGCTTTTAAGGATATGAGGAAGAAGTCACGTTCTCCAGAATTGAACTTTTCGCATGTTTCCACCCGATCTTCGGATGGCGTTTGTCCGTCCAGATAAAAATATCGTATGCCCTGATTTGCTAACTCCCTACCTATCAAGTGGAGCATTTTTGTAAACTGTGAAAAAATAAGCACTCTCCTGCCGGCATATCTTGCTTCAGCAACGATTTTCTTCAATTCTTCAAACTTAGCCGAGGTACCTTCATAACCGTCAACAAATAAGGCAGGATGGCAGCATATTTGCCGGAGCCTTGTCAATCCAGCAAGGATTTTAATCCGATTTTTCCTGATTGTAGCCTTATCAAGCTGCTTTAATGTTTGATGACGGAGCTTAGCCAAATAAGCTGCATATAGCTTTTTCTGTTCAGGTAGCAAGTCTACCATCTCGATCGATTCGATTTTCTTTGGGAGCTCTCCAAGGACTTCCTCTTTCATCCTTCGCAGCAAAAAAGGCTGAATCCTGCGAGCTATTGCTTTGCTTGTCAGCTGGCTATACTGCTTTAATCCATGAAAAAGCTCCGGAAAAACCACCCTGAAAATCGACCATAATTCTTCTGTTGCGTTTTCAATCGGCGTTCCGGTCAGCGCAAAACGGTGCTCTGCCTGGATATTCATGACGGCCTTTGCTGTTTGTGTCAGCGGATTTTTGAAAGCCTGTGCTTCATCAAAAAAAACAGTGTGAAAATGGGTTTTTTCGTACAAATGGATATCTCTCCTCAAAAGCATGTACGATGTAATAACCACATCAATTCCCGACATATCGGGATCTATTCCCGACATGTCGGTTAACAACCTTGTTCGTTCGGTCCTGTTGCCGTCGATGATCACAGCCTCTATTTCCGGGGTGAATTTCAGGAATTCTCCTAGCCAGTTGTAGACGAGGGACGAGGGACATACAATCAGGAATGGAAGGTTCCTATCTCTTCCATCTGCGAGTTCGGATGCAATATAGGTGATGCTTTGAAGCGTTTTTCCTAGCCCCATATCATCAGCCAGTATGCCGCCAAACCGATAACTCGCCAATGTTTTCAGCCATTGATAGCCCTGTTTCTGATAATCACGCAAAATAGGCTCCAATTTTTCAGGAATCTTGAATTTTGTTTTACCAGGGCTGGTCATTTCTTCTAAAAATTGCCGGAATGATTCTTCTGCTTTAAAGACAGATTCACCCTCGAAAGAATCCACCATCTGCATTCCGCGGACAATTGGCATATTTAACCCTGTTTCCAGGTCCTCTGCTTGAATTGGACCAGCTTTCAGGAAGCGCTGGATTTCCTCCCATTCTCGTGTTTCAAGCGACATAAGTGCCCCATTGCGCAAGCGGAAATACTTCCGCTTTTCCTCTAGCGCTTCAAGGATCTCACGAATTTGCTTTTCCGGTATTCCATTCATTTCAAATTTGAATTCTAGCCAGTTTGTCCGTTCTTTTTTTACTTTCACACGGATTTGCGGCCTGGCAGGCTCTCTGAAAATTCGGTTTCTGACAGCTGTAGAAGCATAAACCTGAGTCATTTTTTGTAACTTCGGCAGGACATGATAAAGAAATTCATATTCAAGTTCTTCATTATGCAAAAGATAGCCGCCATCTGTTTTTGCGAATGAACTGTCATCCAGCATTTCCATAATTTCTTCTTCTTTTTCCATTTCCCTAATCAATAAAAAATTCACTCTCGGTTCCCTTTGTTCGAGGGGATTGAACACCATGTTGCCGTACTGGAATTCCAGCCCTGCCAGCAAACGGTTATGGACCCGGTCCAGATAAAGCTTTGCAACTAGAGGTTCATTCAGGAAGAGCTTTGCGACATCGCCATGAATTTGCACCTCGCCAATACGGCGAAGGCCGGGAACGACTTTTTCGACAAAGAATCCCATTTGTTCTTGTAAAATTGGGATACTGTCTGCGTTAGACTTTGCAAGCATGTTTTTCAACTCACAAATTCTGCTTGAATCCTCCGTGCTTAGCTCGACCAATTGGGCATTCGATAGGACTAGATTATATTTGGTCAAGACAGTTAACCCATTGATCCCTGAAATTCTTAAAGCATAATCATGCCCTGTGCTTTTTTCAAAATTGAATTTCAGTGGAAGCGTTTTGTTTGTTACAGATAAATCGGCCAGATTTTCACTTGCTTCCAGTTTTACATCTGGCATCTTCTGAAACAGCGGCAAGAGTTGCTGCCAAAAGAATGGCGAAATGATCAAGATGGAATCGTCGTGCTCTTCTTCGATGACGAATTCAGCATCCAAGACAATTTGAGTAAGAAGCATGATTACTTCATCAGCTTCCGTTTGAAAACAATGAAGTTTCGGATCATACAGAAATCCATTTGAAAGCGTTGCTGGATTCCGATTAGCTACACTTAGCAAAAAGGAAGAAATATCCTGTACGCTGACGAAATCAATACTCATGGAAACACCAAGCAGTAGTTCCTGATTCCTGTTAGCAACCGGCTTAACCCTAAACTGAGCATGCAATACCTTCCTCGTTTCAAAGTGCCGTTGGTGGCCACTGGTTCTACGGGACTCTTCATTGAAAATAGCCAGCACTCCTTCTACAAGGTCCTGATTCGGTTCGTCCATCCTATTTGATAAACTTGAAACTCTCCGTTTTTGCTCATCGAAAATCGCCAGCAGGACAGAAGCTACATGCTGGCACTCATGTTTGACAGAGGAAAGCTTCGGACAAGTGCATTCAGTCTGGAAACGCCCATCTCCGCTTTTTTTTACAGTGACAGAGAAGTCATCTGCGCCTGTCACGATTGCTTTTGCACGTTCAGAATGGTACTCAATAAACTTCACTTTATCCGCTCGGTAAAATGCATCCCCGCGCTTGAAGGAAACAGTTCCGCATAAATCTTTGATCGCTTTGTGACTCAGTTTGATATCCATGGCCTGCTCCCCTCCTGGCAGATGCGTGAATCAATAATTAATAGTATACTTTCTCACAGCATTTGTTAAGCAGGAATGTAAAAAAGCATGGAGAAAGCTCCATGCTCTAGTATTTAGTCAAGACGTGCTCGTCAAAGGAAACGAAGGAGAATCATCCTTCCTTTTTCCTGACGGGAAAGCACCTATTCTTTATCTGATTCGACAAAATTTTTAAGTGAGGATAATTTGTTATCCCAATAGACTTCAAAAAAGGAGAGCCACTCCTGCAATTCACGCAGCGGATCCGGCTGCAATTTGTAACGTGTTTCTCGTCCGATTTTCCTGCTTGTGACAAGCCCCGCTTCTGATAACACAAATAAATGCTTATTAACGGCCGTCCTGGTTATCGGGAATCTTTCCGTTATGGAAGCGATCGGCATCTCCTTATCGGCGAGAAGTTTTATTATTTTTCGGCGAGTTGGATCAGCAACAGCCTGGAACACATCATGTCTCGCTTGAGAAACTGGCATGTTAACCCTCGATATAGGAAGGAAGTGCTTCTTTGACGATTTTATCCCAGCCACTTTCCATGATTCCCTGGACGATGCTATGAGGCTGTCCAAATTCAGTAACCTTTTCAGGATCCCAACCGGAGTGGATTAGGGTAAATTCAGTCTTGCCGGCAAGCTCCCTTAATTCAAATACTAGATGCCAGTCTTTTCCCCAATCAAATCCGAGACGATTCGGCGGATCCAATTCTGTCACCTTGCATGTTGAATCTCCAAATGGCTTTGCATGAAGAATGAACTCCTTGCCGAGTTCTGCTTCAAAGGTGTTTGGCATCCACCAGGCAGCAATTCCTTCTGATGTTGCGACAGCTTTCCAAACTTTTGCGATCGGTGCATTTAAAATAACTGATTTGCGAATTTCACTTTGTACACTCATGTTTGACCTCCATTCATTTGTGACACCTTTTTGTGTCACTTAATGATTATAACACCTTTAAGTGTTATGTCAAGAAAAAGCCAGATACTAATTAGTATCTGGTTAGATTTCAATAATTATCGGCAGGATCATTGGCTTTCTTCTCGTCTGCTGGAAAATATGCTGGCCTACTGCTTTTTTGATTCCCTGCTTAATGGCATTCCAACGATGGACATTATCCTCATGCAATTCCGTTACCGTTTTAGCAACTAGGTTATTTACGTCGCGCATAAGATCTTCAGAGTTTTTCACGAATACGAACCCGCGAGAAATCGTATCTGGCCCCGAGATAATTTTCCGTTCCGACTTGCTCAAAGTCAGGACGATCACAAGCATTCCATCCTCAGAAAGCTGCTTTCTGTCTCTTAGTACGATTTCGCCGACGTCTCCGACACTTATACCATCTACATAAGTGTCACCTGCCGGAATGTTTCGAGTCTGTCTTGCTTCTCCATTTGCAAGATCAACGATGTCTCCATTTCTAATGATGAATGTATGTCCTTTTTCTACGCCAACTGATTCTGCAAGCAAGCGATGATGATGGAGCATGCGATATTCCCCATGGATCGGGATGAAATATTTCGGTTTCATCAGTGTCAACATTAATTTGAGATCTTCCTGGTAGCCATGACCGGAAACATGCATACCGGTCGTGCTACCTGAGCCGTAAATCACATTGGCTCCGAGCTTAAAAAGGTTATCAATGATTTTTGATACATCTTTTTCATTGCCTGGAATCGGTGACGCAGCCATGATGACCGTATCTCCAGGATAGACCGATACATCTCGAAAATTCCCGGTTGCAAGACGGGCAAGTGCTGCCATCGGTTCACCTTGACTGCCCGTACATAAAATTGTAACCTTTCCAGGGTCCAGCTGGTCGACAACATGCGGTTCAATTAGCATTCCCTCTGGAACATCGAGGTAGCCTCTTTCTATCGCAACATCTACAACATTCACCATGCTCCTACCAAGCAAAGCAAGCTTCCTGTCTGTTTTGACTGTCGCCTCGACAACCTGCTGAATCCTGTTTACGTTTGAGGCAAAAGTAGAGACAAAAATTTTCCCTTCCGCCTTCATGAATGCTTCTTCCAAATGACCGGCGACCATTCGCTCTGATGGCGTGAGCCCTATCCGCTCCGCATTCGTACTTTCAGACAGCATGGCCAGAACTCCTTCAGTTCCGATTCTTGCCATTTTATGAATTTCTGAGTGTCCATCATTTGCTGGGGTCAGATCGAATTTGAAGTCTCCTGTATGGACAATATTCCCCTCTGGCGTGTGGAAAACAACCCCGAGACAATCCGGAATACTATGGCTTACTTTGAAAAACGAAACCTTTACCTTGCCGAAATTTAATTCTGAATCTGAATTGATTTTCTTCAGCTCTGTATCTCGCAACAGCTTATGCTCCCTTAATTTTAACTCGATCAAGCCAAGCGTGAAATTAGTAGCATACACAGGCGCTTTTAGCTTTTTGAAAAAATAGGGAATGCCCCCGATATGGTCCTCATGTCCATGGGTCACGATCAAGCCGCGAATTTTTTCGCGGTTTTCTTCTAGATAAGTCATTTCCGGGATAATCAAATCGATTCCAAGCAGACTCTCATCAGGAAATTTTCCGCCGCAATCAATCACAAAAATATCGTCCTCATATTGGATTACATACATATTTTTGCCGATTTCATTGATTCCTCCCAAGGCGAAGATCGATAAAGTCACGTCATATCCTCCTAAACCGTAGTCGATTTTGTTAGTATTGCCCACTATAATTCCGATTATTTCGTTTGGAGTAGAATATCTCATCTTTTCTATACCCATTAAGTAGATGGAAATCCGTTTATTGGCGAAAATTTCATTTTATTGGCGGAGTTCACCATTTTATTGGCGATAATGCTATAGTTATTGGCGATAAATTTTTTTTATTGGCGATAATTTATTTTTATTGGCGAATTGGAAAAAAATGCGTATTTTTTCCAGCAGTTTTTACACTCTCGTATAAAAGGCCAATTCATTCGGCCTACTCTTTCTATCTCTCGATCCAGGTATACAAGAATTAAACCATCCTTTTGGCAATCTGCTTCAGTCGTCCACGGAATGCAAGCATCAATGAGATGTTGTTGGAAGCAACTCTTGGATCCGCTTCGAAACCTGCTTTTGAACCGCTCGGAAGCAGACTGTCGGCTGCCTTATCTTCAACCAGCTGAACCCACTCCCGAGACTCGAAGCTATCGTTCAGAACCTACTTCCGAATCCTTCGCAACCAGTTGTTCGGAACCTGCTTCCGAACTTTTCGCAGCCTTACTAACTCTTTATCTTGCAAAAGCCAATCCATCTTGATCAGTTATTCAACCTGCTGGATCAGAACCAGTAACCGCCATTTTATTTACCACATTTTCCAGGGTTCGCACGCTCCCAACAACAGGAACAATTAACGCTTCAGCATTTTCCAGAACATTCAATGCCGTTTTTACACACTGTATCAGTCTTACTGAAGCTTGCCAGTTGTTCCTTGAGCAGATTGCCCTCCATTCTCCACAGCTGATACCAATTTCTGTTTTTAAAAAGACACAAAAAAATCAACCAGCATATAAGCTGGTTGATTTTTTTAGCTAAGCAATGCCCTGTCACTAGCCATTTTCGTTCCGCGAATACGCTGGAATTCTTTCAGCAAGTCTTCGATTGTCAGCTTCGCTTTTTGATCTTCATCTACTTCAAGGATAATCTGCCCGTTGTCCATCATGATCAACCTGTTGCCAAGATCTAGTGCCTGTTGCATATTGTGCGTGACCATCAGAGTTGTAAGGTTGTATTTATCCACAATTTCTTTTGTCAAATTGGTAATAAGTTCTGCCCGTGACGGATCAAGTGCTGCTGTATGCTCATCCAAAAGGAGGATCGATGGCTCGGTGAAGGTAGCCATCAGCAAGGATAGGGCTTGTCGCTCTCCACCTGACAGCATTCCGACTTTTGCATTCAAGCGGTTTTCAAGGCCAAGGTGGAGGGATTCCAATACTTCTTTAAAAAAATCACGTCGTTTCTTGGTGACTCCACGGGCAAGCGTCCGTCGCTTGTTCCGCGAAAAGGCAATCGCCAAGTTTTCTTCGATGGTCATGCTCGGAGCAGTGCCGGCCATTGGATCTTGAAAGACTCGGCCAATCATTTTCGACCGGTTATACTCAGATATATTGGTAACATCTTTTCCATCCAGTTCCACCCTTCCGTGGTCAGGGAGCATAACACCGGAAATGACATTCATTAAAGTAGACTTACCTGCCCCATTACTGCCAATTACGGTAACAAAGTCTCCTTTATTTAATGTAAGATTGATATTATCCAGGGCTGTTTTTTCATCTGGAGTGCCTTCATTAAAAATTCTATGAATCTGACTTAAGCGCAGCACCAGCCTTCCCCCTTCCTTCAGAAGAAACAACAACCATTTGCAGATTGTCAAGCTGTCTTTTGACCTTCCGCTTTTTCTCTCTATAGCTTTCGATCATCTTCGGAGCAGTCAGCGCCAGAATGACGATCACGGCTGTGATCAATTTCATATCACCTGGTTCAAGGAACTCCACTCTTAGCGCCAGAGTAACCACAATGCGATAGATAATCGATCCGCCAATAACAGCAAGCGTTGTCCTGGCGATTGATTTAGTTCCGAACAATGCTTCACCAATAATAACAGAAGCAAGTCCAATGATAATCATCCCAATTCCCATGCCAACATCCGCAAATCCACCCTGCTGGGCAATCAGTGCACCCGAAAATGCTACCATCGCATTCGAAAGACCAAGACCAAGAATAATCATCAAATTTGTATTGGAAGAAAAGCTGCGAATCATCCTTTTGTTATCTCCAGTAGCCCTGATCGCAAGGCCTACTTCTGTTTTTAAAAATGCATCAGTAAGGAATTTTATCGCAAATGTCACGATAAGCATGAACAGCAAAATTCCCCAAGTCTGAGGGAGGCTGTCTCCCAGTCCTACTGCTGTCAGCAACCCATTCATAAATCCATCGATGCCAGTTTTTTCGAAAAAGCCCCTTACGGAGGTCATTGCAGTATCGGTATTCAGCAGCGGCACATTTGATTTACCCATTATTCTTAGGTTGATAGAATACAAAGCAATCATCATCAGAATACCTGATAAGAGCGCATTGACTTTGCCGACAGTGTGAATCAAGCCTGTCAGGCTACCTGCAATAAATCCCGCAACAAGAGCCGTCAACGTAGCAGCAAACGGATTAGAGCCATTCACGATCATAATCGCGGCAACGGCCGCTCCTGTTACAAAGCTGCCGTCTACCGTCAAATCTGGAAAATCAAGTATCCGAAAGGACAGGTATACGCCTAGAGCCATAATGGCATAGATAATGCCCGACTCAAATGCTCCAAATATTGATGTAAACAAGTTGAACCATCCTTTCCCTTATTCTTCGTAAAACTCTGCGTTGTCTCCCCATTCTTCCTTGACTACAACTCCTTGTGCTTCCGCAGCCTTTTTATTGATGGTTAATGTCAAAGATTTTGGAAGTTCTACAGGAATTTCAGAAGCTTTCTTGTCACCTGCTAAAATTTGAGCAGCCATAAGCCCCGACTGATAGCCAATGTCAAAATAGCTAAACCCGCTGGCAGCAACTGCTCCACGCTTCATTGAATCAAGTTCGCCGACAAACAATGGAATCTTCTTGTCGTTTGCGACAGAGATAACCGATTCAAGCGCAGAAACGACTGTGTTATCTGTTGGTATGTAAATTCCATCCACACGACCCACAAGTGATTCAGCTGCCTGTTTAACTTCAGCAGATGTTGAAATCGATGCTTCGACTACACTCGCTCCATTTGCTTCCGCAAGCTTCTTCACTTCCTTCAGCTGAACTTCGGAGTTCTGTTCACCTGCATTATAAATCACACCGATTTTCTTAGCACCAATTTCATTCGTCATGAAATCAATGGTCTTTTTCGTCGCTTCTGGATGGTTATCGGTTGTACCAGTAATATTGTCGCCTGGCTTGTCAAATGCTTCTACAAGGCCCGCTCCCACCGGGTCTGTCACGGATGTGAAAATGATTGGGATATTCTTTGTTGCATTAAGTGCGGCTACAGCGCTTGGAGTTGCATTGGCAAAGATCAGGTCCACCTTATCACCAACGAAATTATTGGCAATGGTTGCTGTATTGTTCATATCAGCCTGAGCGTTCTGAAAGTCAAAAGTGACATTCTCCCCCTCCTTGAAGCCTTTTTCTTCAAGTGCTTTTTTAAATCCGTCTGTTGCAGCATCAAGAGATGGATGCTCTGCGAATTGTGTCAAACCGATTTTGTATTGTTTTTCTGCTGAGCCATTGGATGTTTCCTTTCCTCCGCAGCCAGCCATTAGCAGAGCACTAGCTAAAATAAGAGAAATTGCTTTTCCTGGTTTTTTCATGGTAATCCCCCTAGATTTTTTTAAAAACCGGCTTTGATTTATGTATGTTTTATTATAAGGTCTTTTGGTTACTTTACCGCTTTTATGCATAAAAGTAAAGATGTATTTTATCATTTTTTTCTGATTTATTAACTTTTATCAAAAGAATGAGCATGCCTCATTTTATAGAAAGTTATGGGGAAGCTCTCCATACAAAATTCACAAAATAAGCCTTGATTCATGTTATAATTTTTTTATAATTAAGACAATTAAGATAAGGAGAGGCTCACATGATTCTATCTTATTTAGAAAAAAAACCTGCAGTTCATGAAACAGTGTTCCAAGCACCTGGAAGCTATATTATCGGAGATGTGAAAATCGGAAAAAATTCGACTGTCTGGTTCAATGCCGTTTTGCGAGGGGATGAAGATACGATTACAATAGGTGAAAGGTGCAGCATTCAGGATAATGTTACCTGCCATTTGTATGAAGGCTCACCTCTTGTTATTGAGGACGAGGTGACTGTTGGCCACAATGCAATTCTCCATGGCTGTACGATCAAGAAAAGATGTATTATCGGAATGGGATCGACAATCCTGGACGGAGCAGAAATCGGGGAGGAATGCATCATCGGAGCCAACACCTTGATACCATCGGGGAAGAAGATTCCGCCACGTTCTCTTGTAGTGGGTGCACCTGGTAAAGTAGTTCGGGAAATTGGTGAAAAAGATTTGCAGCTCATTCAGCTTTCCATCGAAACATATGTCCAAAAAGGCAAGGAGTATCGCGAAACGCTGGAAGAATCACAGTAACTGAAAAAAGCCTGGCATTAGCCAGGCATTCGAATTCCCTTTACACCCATTTAACGATGTCATCAAGCGGCCTTCTTGTTTTCGGCTTTGGCTCATTCATTCGGTAGCCAAACGCGCACATAACGGAAATGCCAAAATGCCCATCTTCTAGCAACCCTTCCTCTTCGAGCAGTTTGTTCATTTTTTCAAAATTAAACCCTTCAATTGGACAGGAATCAATGCCAATTTGCGCTGCTGCGGTCATCATATTAGCAAGGGCAATATAAGTTTGCCTGCATGCCCAATCAAAAAGCGGGCGATCACCATCGAGCAATTGAAAATCAGACTTTTGGAATTCCTCGATGCGCTTTAGGTAATTGGCCATGAAATCTTCTGGCATCTTTTTTTTATTTCTGAAATGATCTTGCAAGTATTCAGAATCATATTTTGTGTCAAGCTTTGTTCTTGCGAGAATCACGACAAAGTGGCTTGCTTCCGGAAGCTTGCTATATGCCCCCCAGGCTGTATTCTTAATTTTTTCGCGGAGAGCTGCACTCTGAACGACAAGGAAACGCCATGGTTCAAATCCAAAAGAACTAGGGGACAGCTGCCCTATCTCGAGAATAAAACGAAAGTCCTCCTCCGGGATTTTCTTATTTGGGTCAAATTCCTTTGTTGCATGCCTAAAATGGAATGCATCCAAAATTTCTTGTTTAACCATCCCTTTATCGATCATCAATATCCTCCCTTTCCTACCATCACTTTGTATTAACTTATCATATTTTGATCCGAAAATTCTATTAAAAAAGAAAATTGCCGACAAACATTTTGATGCAACCAACGTAAATTTTCTAGGTAAAAGGGCACTCTGAAAAGAATTTTTTCTGTAGCAGTTTGTACATCCATAGAAAATCGTCCCAAAAAGCAAAAAACCCTTCATACCAATGGTATGAAGGGTTAATCTTGTTAGTACATGCTCATATACTGCTCGCGTTCCCAAGGGTGTACTTGTGTGCGGAACATATCCCATTCGATTTCTTTTGCTTCGATGAAGTGGTCAAGGATATGGTCGCCCAATGCCGCGCTGATGACTTCATCTTTCTTCAGCAGATCAAGTGCAGCTATTAGAGTTGGCGGCAAATCGTTGATCCCTTCCTCTATACGCTCTTCTTTGTTCATTACATAGATGTTGCGGTCAACTGATGCAGGAGGTGCCATCTTCTTTTTAATTCCATCAAGTCCTGCAGCCAGCAATACTGCCATCGCAAGGTATGGGTTAGCAGACGGGTCCACACTGCGCACCTCAATCCGTGTGCTCAGACCGCGTGATGCCGGAATTCGGATCAATGGAGAGCGGTTCTTAGCGGACCACGCTACATAACAAGGTGCTTCATAGCCAGGAACTAGACGCTTATAGGAGTTTACAGTAGGGTTGGTTACTGCAGTGAATCCAGAAGCATGCTTTAGTGTTCCTGCGATAAACTGGTAAGCAGTTTCACTTAGTTCCAGTTTTTCATTGGATGGATCATAGAATGAATTCTCGCCGTTTTTGAATAATGACAAATTGCAGTGCATACCAGATCCATTCACGCCAAACAACGGCTTTGGCATGAAGGTTGCATGCAGTCCATGTTTCCTTGCAATTGTTTTGACAACAAGCTTAAAAGTTTGGATTCGGTCGCATGCAGTTAATGCATCTGCATATTTAAAGTCGATTTCATGTTGGCCAGGAGCTACCTCATGGTGTGATGCTTCGATTTCAAAGCCCATCTCTTCCAGTTCAAGGACGATATCGCGGCGGCAGTTTTCCCCAAGATCTGTAGGTGCAAGGTCGAAATATCCACCATTGTCATTTAACTCGAGTGTTGGCTCGCCATTTGCATCAAGCTTGAACAGGAAGAATTCCGGTTCTGGTCCAAGATTAAAATTAGTGAATCCGATTTCTTCCATTTCTTTCAAAACTCGCTTCAGGTTTCCTCGAGGGTCACCTGCGAAAGGTGTGCCATCCGCATTATTGATATCACAGATTAAGCGAGCAACTTTCCCTTTTTCTGCTGTCCATGGGAATATGACCCATGTGTCAAAATCAGGGATTAGATACATATCAGACTCTTCAATTCGAACGAACCCTTCGATTGAAGATCCGTCAAACATCATTTTATTATCAAGAGCTTTTTCAAGTTGACTGATCGGAATTTCTACGTTTTTGATTGTTCCCAGAATATCAGTGAACTGCAATCGAATAAATTTCACGTTTTCTTCTTTTGACAATCGGATAATATCTTCTCTAGTGTATGTTTTCGCCATCCTTGCTTTCCTCCTACATCCTCTTTTTTTGTGCACGCAACGAAATTTACTAAAATACCTTTAATGAAAAAACCTCGACATGTCTCCTCTGTCTGTTGAACGATGGAAGCGGCCTGCCTGTAGCAATTCTTTGCGAAGCAATTTTCTTAAGTCTGCATCGGAAAGATTTGGCCTCGTTTTTTCCACATTTGACGTCTCCGTATCCTTCATGCGTGCCTCTTGTTTTACATGAAATAGTTTCTTGATGCCTGCCATGTTGACACCCTGATCAATCAAATCTTTGATTTCTAAGAGTTTGTCTATATCGTTTAAGGAAAAGAGCCGTTTGTTTCCCTCGGTTCTAGCTGGAGAAATCAATTCATGCTCTTCATAGTAACGGATTTGCCTGGCAGTCAAATCTGTCAGCTGCATGACAATTCCGATGCTGAAAAGTGGCATATTCCGGCGAATTTCACTACCGTCCATTATGATTTCTCCTCCCTTCCTTAAGATATTTTTATTATAATCAATGTAAGATATGTTGTCAAATGCATGTTAGATTTTCTTACATAAAAATATTCATCTTTTGTATCGTTCCCTATTTTACTAGGATTAAACCTTTCTCTATTAAAGAATCGACTGCAGTAAGAACCGCTATCTTCACATGGGAATAGGTCAAGCCACCTTGTACATACGCTGTATACGGTGGCCTAATAGGCCCATCCGCGGTCAATTCGATACTTGCACCCTGGATGAATGTACCAGCAGCCATGATGACATCATCTTCATATCCAGGCATATAGGCCGGGTATGCAGTTACATGGGAATTGATTGGGGATGCATACTGGATCGCCTGGCAAAAGGCAATCATTTTGTCGCGGTCATCGAATTGGACAGACTGGATTAAATCGGTTCGCCCTGCATCCCATTTCGGAGAAGAATTCATTCCTAAACGATCTAGCAATGCAGCTGTGAACACTGCTCCCTTTAGTGCCTGGGCAACAATATGCGGCGCCAGAAAGAAGCCCTGATACATTTCTTGTAGAGAGTACAAGGATGCTCCAGCTTCTGCACCAATTCCCGGAGAAGTCATCCGGTAGGCACAGGACTCGACATATTGCGCCTTGCCGACAATATATCCGCCTGTTTTAGCAATACCACCCCCGGGATTTTTGATCAATGAACCTGCCATCAAATCTGCACCGACATGACAGGGCTCCAGCTCTTCGACAAACTCGCCATAGCAATTGTCGACAAAAACGATGAGCTCCGTTTTGATTTCCTTCACAAACCTGATCATTTCGCCAATTTGTTCTACAGTGAATGAAGGCCTCGTTGCATAGCCTTTTGAACGCTGTATGCCTATCATTTTCGTTTCAGGCTTTATTGCTTGTTTTACTGCCATCCAATCGATCTCGCCTTTTTCTGTGAGACTAACCGAATTGTAGCTAATCCCGAATTCCTTCAAGGAACCATTCCCGGTTCCGCGAATTCCAACAATCTCCTCCAGAGTGTCATATGGCTTTCCAGTAATATATAAGAGCTCGTCTCCAGGACGCAGGATTCCAAACAAAGAAATAGAGATCGCATGCGTTCCTGATATGATTTGCGGGCGGACAAGTCCTGCTTCAGCACCGAACACGTCTGCGTATATTTTTTCAAGCGTCTCGCGTCCTGCATCATCATACCCATAGCCTGTCGTCGGGATAAAATGAGAGTCGCTCACGCGATGTTTCTGGAAGCTTCGCAGCACCCTGAATTGATTGGTATCGATTCGTTCTTCCAATTTCCTGTGTACTCCGGCAATTTGCTGCTCCACTTCCCTTACAAGCGGCTGCAGCAAAGGCCCGTTCTTCAATTGTGTAAACATGCTGTTCTCCTATCTAATATCTCATTTTCACTTTGAAAATCGCTTTAGCTGCCCTGTTATTTGATGGTCAGTTAAAGAGAATCCTTTGCATTCATAGTGTTGTTTTTCCTCATCAAAGCGGAGCTCACGGAGAATGGTGTCATTTTTCAGTTGAACCAGCAGTTTGCCCTCATCAGATGGCACCATGACATGGTAAGGCTCCATTAAACCTATAATAGACTGTTCCATTTTGATGAGCAGATTCTTCCGATCTTCCTCACTGAACGCACTGATGAATGCCGTCTCGTTCCTTGCGTTAGGTACGAAATCTTGATGGGCAATATCCCGTTTATTGTACACGGTAATCTGGGGAATTTGATGAACATCGAGATCCTCCAGCAGCTTGTTGACTGTCTGTTCATGGGAAAAATAATCCTCGTTCGACATATCGACAACATGAAGAAGCAAATCCGCTTCCCCCACCTCTTCAAGTGTGGAACGAAATGCGGCAATCAAAGTCGTCGGCAAATCCTGGATAAATCCGACTGTGTCTGTTAGCAGCGCAGTAAAGCCACTTGGCAAAATCGTCTTTCTAGTCATTGGATCCAGCGTTGCGAACAGTCGGTTTTCCTCGAATGAATCTGCTTCAGTCAATCGATTGAACAAGGTTGATTTTCCGGCGTTCGTGTAACCGACAAGAGCAATTTGAAAAGCCTTGTTCTTTTTCCTTCTTTCTCTATAACGATCACGATGCTGAACGATAACGGACAGCTGACTTTTAATATCATCGATCTTCTTGCGGATATGGCGGCGGTCCGATTCAAGCTTTGTTTCACCAGGACCCCTTGTCCCGATGCCGGCACCAAGCCGCGACATTTCAATCCCCTGTCCACTAAGACGCGGAAGCAAATATTGCAGCTGTGCAAGCTCAACCTGAAGCTTCCCTTCTTTCGATCTTGCTCTTTGTGCGAATATATCAAGAATCAGCTGCGTACGATCAATGATCCTCGCCTTCAATCCAGATGACAGATTCCGATTTTGGCTAGGGGAAAGCTCATCATTGAATATGATCAAATCCGGCTCAAGTTCGTCTACAAGTGCCTGCAGTTCTTCCACCTTGCCTTTCCCTATGTATGTAGCAGGATGGATCTTAGGCCGCTTTTGGACAATCTGCATCAGGACTTTTCCCTTCGCAGTTTCCGTTAGCGACTCAAGCTCCTCCATCGAGTATTGAAAACGAAGGTCCTCATCCTCCGTCGTCTGGCAGCCTACAAGAATAACTTTTTCAAAAACAGTATCCTGTTCCACATCGTACCCTTCTCTCCTTAGATAACTAAAGTAATCATACCAAAATAGATCGGCAAAGAAAAATACAGAGAAAATGAAAAAAGGATTCCAGTAGTACAGGAATCCTTTTTTCATTCTATTATTTCAGGAAGGACATAATGGAATTCGGATCAAATCCCAGTACCCAGTTTCCATTGACATTGGATTGTGGCACTCCCATTTGTCCGGTTGCATCCACCAATCTTTGCGCTGCGATCGGATCACGCTGGACATTCACTTCTTTGTATGAAAGTCCTTTATCATCAAGAAAATTCTTCAACATCGTGCAATAAGGACATGTGTTCGTTGTGTATACCGTAATTTCGTTCATTTTGCATTCCTCCGTTTCGTTTAATATACCTATATGGGTATATTAACAACTTCAAAAAACAATGTCAACAATATGTGCTGACATTATTTTCCCCTTCTGCCATCCGAAAAAACAAGGTCATTGCTCCTTAAAGTCATCAGTTCATGGCGATCATATTGGTTTTGCAGCAGTAAACGCATCGCCTGGGCCCTAATCGATTTTTCAATAATATTTCTTACGTATCGTCCGTTTGAAAAAGCTACAGCACTAAGCGTCGATTTCACTGTTACTAGATGTTCCCTCAGTTTCCGTTCGGCTTCATGGCTCAAGCTGTATTCTCTTTCTTTCAACATCTGCTGGCCGATTTCCATGAGCTGGTCGATGGTATAGTCAGGGAAATCAATAACCAGCGGAAATCTTGATTGAAGCCCAGGATTCAAGGTCAAGAAAAAATCCATTTCCCGCGAGTAGCCTGCAAGAATTAAGATGAATTCATGTTGCTTATCCTCCATATGCTTTACCAAAGTATCAATCGCTTCTTTGCCGAAGTCTTTCTCTCCTCCACGGCCAAGTGAATACGCTTCATCAATGAACAGAATTCCCCCCATTGCTTTCTTTATCAGATCCCTTGTTTTCTGCGCCGTGTGTCCAATGTATTCCCCTACTAGGTCCGCTCTTTCGGCTTCAATCAAATGCCCTTTTGAGAGGACATTCATCTTGAGAAAAAGCTTCCCAATAATCCTCGCCACCGTTGTCTTTCCGGTTCCTGGATTCCCTTTGAACATCATATGGAGAGCCTGTTTTCCAGCTCTTAGTCCTATCTCTTCCCGCTTTTTGTTCACATAGATCCAGGCATAGATTTCTTTGATGATTCTTTTCATTTCTTCCATACCAACCAGTGCTCCGAGCTCTTCTTCAATTTCCTTTAAAGCGGTATGCTCCTGCGGGATCGACTTTGGAACCAGCTGCGACTCTGGCAAATCCTTCGTCAACGCTTTTCTTTTTTGTGCATTTAGTACAATGCTGATTTGACCATTGTTTTTCTTGCGTAGCGGTTGGTCCAAAAATTACACCTCTCATTCTCAAAACAATAACAGCATAACGCTGTATAGGTGCCATTCATTCGGTTTTTTCAGATAATGCCAGACAATTTTATCTTGTCGTATTTTGTTGGTTTCCCAAGAAAGAAAACTCCTATATTTATATGTATTCAACAACCTTGGAATTCATTTTTAAAATAAACTTTTCATTTTCTTTTTCGCTCCCATACAGGACTATTGCAACTCCACAAGAAAAAACCCGCAATCAGCGGGTTTTCTTCTTTCAATATTAGATTAAGCCTGAGCTTCAAAATCAATTTGAACATTTTTTTGCGGCGCAAAGGTTGAAATAGCATGCTTATACACAAGCTGCTGTTTCCCTTCTGACTCAAACAAAACAGTAAAATTATCAAATCCTTTTATTTGGCCCCTTAGTTGAAAGCCGTTTAATAAAAATACGGTCACATTGATGTTATCTTTGCGCAGCTGGTTTAAATACTGGTCTTGAATGTTCACTTGTTTCATGGGTGGAATCCTCCTCTTTTATCTCTATTATTATGTATTCGCTTTTATATTAAGCTTTCCTTCAATAAAGAGGGAAATTTCAGCGATTTTTTTTCCCGCATCATTACAGTCTGTCATATCAAACCATTCCACATTCATCTTGTTTCGAAACCAGGTAAGCTGTCTTTTTGCATAGCGACGTGAGTTTTGTTTTAAATTTTCAATCGCTTCACTCAACAGAACTTTCCCATCAAAGTATTCGTAGAGCTCTTTGTAGCCAATTGCCTGGATCGATTGGCAGTCTCGCAATCCTTTGTCATAAAAATACTTTACCTCATCAAGGAGCCCCTGTTTCAACATAAGATCGACACGAAGGTTAATCCGGCTGTATAGCAACTCTCTCTCCATCGTTAGTCCGATGAGTGCCGTATCATACACTAGTTCTGGCAACTGATTGGCCCGCAGCTCGCCTGCTGTCTTTCCAGTGCAATGATTCATTTCAAGCGCCCTGATCACACGGCGGACATTATTGGGATGAATCCTGGCTGCACTTTCCGGGTCGATTCTTTTCAGTTCCTTATGGAGAGAGTCCGGGCCTTTTTCTTCTGCTTCTTTCTCTAGCCTCAGTCGGAATGCTGGGTCGGAAGGGGCCTCACTAAAATGATAGTCATAGATAGCAGACTGAATATATAAGCCTGTACCACCAACAACCATTGGCATCTTTCCACGTTCGCTGATTTCCACTATTTTTCTTCTGACAATCTCCTGAAACTCAGCGGCTGAGAAACTTTCCTCCGCTTCTTTCACATCGATTAAATGATGTGGTATGCCTTCCATCTCTTCGGGGCTGATTTTAGCCGTGCCGATATCCATCCCTTTATAAATTTGCATGGAATCGCCGCTGATTATTTCTGCATCGTATTTTTTCGCCAGTTCCATGCTTAATTTTGTTTTGCCAACAGCAGTTGGCCCAATTAGTACAAGTAATTTCTGTTTTTCTTTCAAAAAATTCACACTGCCTTTTTACGGAGGAAGTCCGATTTTAAATTAGGACATCTTACATTTAGTTTACCATTAAATAAGAAGCAGTTGAACATTTATGCATTATACCCTTCTTTCTAAGTATTATTCTCTCCTTTCCTATAATGAGAAAAATTTCCTCAACCTTTACAGTTCCATAACGATTCGGTAACAAAAGCCTTCCCACCCCCAAAATCATGATAGGTTAATAGAAGTTTATGATGGTTTAATAATTATGAAGGAACTGGGTGAACAAACTATGTTATCAACAACAGAAATCGGAATTGACTTAGGTACTGCCAATATTCTAGTTTATAGTAAAAATAAGGGGATTGCCCTAAACGAGCCTTCCGTTGTAGCAATTGACACAGAAACGAAGCAGGTTCTTGCGGTTGGCAAAGAAGCAAAGGAAATGATCGGAAAGACACCTGGTAAAATCGTTGCCATCCGACCATTGAAAGACGGAGTGATCGCCGATTTTGATATGACGACAGAAATGCTGAAACAAATAATGAAAAAAGCCTCCAAAAAAGGCGGTTTCTCCCTTCGTAAACCAGATGTTGTTGTCTGCACACCTTCTGGTGCAACTAGTGTAGAGCGCCGCGCAATTCAGGATGCCGTCAGAAACGCGGGCGCAAAAAAAGTCCATCTAATAGAGGAGCCCATAGCCGCAGCGATTGGGGCTGGACTTCCTGTCGATGAACCCGTCGCAAATGTTGTTGTCGATATTGGCGGAGGTACGACGGAAGTGGCAATTATCTCTTATGGGGGCGTAGTCGCCTGCCACTCCATTCGAATCGCCGGCGACAGACTGGACGAGGATATCATTCAATATGTCCGCAAGGAATACAATGTTCTGATCGGTGAGAGAACTGCGGAGAAAGTCAAAATAGAAATTGGCTACGCGCTTATTGACCATGAGAAATTGGAAATGGACATTCGCGGCCGTGACCTCGTAACTGGGCTTCCAAAAACGATTACTCTTCATTCCTATGAGATTAGAGATGCTATTAAGGAAGCTCTGCTACATATCATGGAAGCAATCCGCGCGACTTTGGAAGATTGCCCAGCAGAGCTGAGCGGCGATATAGTTGATCGCGGCGTAATCCTTTCTGGTGGCGGCGCCCTGCTGAACGGCATGCAGGAATGGCTTGGGAGCGAAATGGTTGTCCCAGTGCATATCGCTCCAAACCCACTGGAATCTGTTGCCATTGGTACAGGGAAAGCCTTGCAGTATATCCATAAACTTCAGCCGGCAGTCAGGTAAACTCCTTTTGATGAAAAGACCGCTATAATAGCGGTCTTTTCCATATTCCGAAAAATTCTCTTCACTCAGATTGATGCTTCCTCAGTCTGTTGAAGTAAAGAAAAACCGGAAGTGGAATGACAATAAAACCAAGACTCTTAATGATTTGATTGATCGCCCCGTCTTTTTGACGTAATTTTTCCTCTTTTACATAGATCTCGTAATTCCTTCGCAGTTCATCCTCGCTTGTTTCCGTTTTTGAACCTTCTATTTTACCAGCTATCGTCATTTGCTTATAGTCTGTAAAACTTTGATAATAACCTGTCGGGCTTGCAAGGTCTGCTGCCGCCATAAAAATGGACACCCCTCCGCCTATAACCATCATCAATGTCGCAAATAAAACTAGGTAAGTGTAAATATGTCTAACCACTTTTTCTCCCCCCTGCTCCTTATTTTTCACTGCAAAAGCTACAATAAAAACGAGTATCACTATTGGCATAACTAAAATCAGTAACAAAAAGACCACCATAGAATCCCCCCTCCTATTATCCTATAAAAATCAAGTAGTAAGAATGATCTCCTTGAAAAAATTTTCTATTAGTGTAATTTTACACTAATAAACATACTTTTTAAAGAGTTAAAAAAACAGTGTCCTCTTTTAGGAACACTGTTTTCTCAGACTACATCACTCTTTTGAACATTTTCTCCATTTCATAGGTTGAATAATGAACGATGATTGGTCTGCCATGTGGGCAAGTGAATGGATCAGACGCACGGCGGAGTTCATCCAGCAAAGCCTGAATTTCATCAATACGTAAGAAATGATTCGCTTTGATCGATGCCTTGCAGCTCATCATGATCGCCGCTTCCTCTCTCAGCTTTTTAATATCCACCTTTTTCATTAGCAAAAGCTGTTCAATCATGTCTTCAATTAACTCTTTTTCCTCGCCGTTAGGGAGCCACTGAGGGTGTGAGCGGACAATGAAACTATTGTAGCCAAATGGCTCTAGAATGACACCAACTCGCTCAAGCTCATGCTGATATTCGCTGATTTTCAGGCATTCATCGGCAGAATACTCAAGGGTGATCGGCACCAGCAAGTCCTGCAGCTCAGTCGTCACCTGGCCTACTTTTTCCCTGAAATATTCATATTTAATCCGTTCCTGAGCAGCATGTTGGTCAATGATGTATAAGCCACGTTCATTCTGGGCAAGAATATACGTTCCGTGCATTTGCCCGATTGGGTATAAAGGAGGAACGCGTAATGCTTTCTCCTCTGCTTGAATTTCAGAATCGTCCTTAACGTCCTCTGTACCGAATTGGCTATTGATCGGAACATTATGCTGTTCCTCTTGCACTTTGAACTTCGGCTCCATGAAGGGCTCCTGGGCCACTATGGCATTTTGCCAGTTTGGCAGCTCATTTTTAGGGAATTCCTGCTGTCCTGCTGCTTTATAGCGCTCGCTCAGCTCTGCTGCTTTTTCCTCGACGAAAGGTTTGCTGACCCCAGGTGTTGATCCGTTATCCTGCTTGTGGTCAGCATCTTCCGTGTGGTCCAGTTCCAAGAAGAATTGTTCTGATTTGGCCTTTTCTTGTTTTTGTGCAACAACCCCTGCTGGGATCAGCTCTTTTGTCTTAAAAGCATCCTTAATCACACTGGTGACAAGATGATTAAGTTCCTGTTCCTTGCTCAATCGCACTTCCATTTTTGAAGGATGGACGTTCACATCAATGAGCAGCGGGTCCATTTCGATGGTAAGCAGGACAACCGGATATCGGCCAATCGGGAGCAGGGTATGGTACCCTTCTTGGATCGCCTTCACCAGCGCATAGTTCTTGATAAACCGTCCGTTGATCATCGTCGATATATAGTTTCTTGATGCCCGTGTAATCTCAGGCATCGAAATATAGCCAGTTATTTTATAATCCAATGACTCTCCGGAAATCGGGATCATTGATTGGACCATATTGATGCCGTAAATAGCAGCTAGCACCTGGCGAACGTCTCCATTTCCGGTCGTCTTCAAAAGTTGACGTCCATTATGAACAAGCCTGAATGAAATACTCGGATTTGCAAGTGCCAGGCGATTCACAACATCGGTGATATTGCCAAGCTCAGTATGGACGGTCTTCATATATTTAAGGCGTGCAGGAGTGTTAAAAAATAGGTCAGAGATCGTGATATCCGTTCCTTTTCGGCTGGCTGCCTTTTCAATCGTTTCAACTTTGCCGCCTTCAATCAACACTTTATTGCCTTCTAATCCGGTAGATGTCTTCATTTCGAGCCTGGAAACAGAGGCGATACTTGGCAAGGCTTCTCCCCTGAACCCGAGAGTTCTGATCCGGAACAAGTCATTTTCATTCTTGATTTTGCTTGTAGCGTGCCTTTGGAAAGCAATCAGAACGTCTTCTTCCTCGATGCCATCGCCATTATCTGTAATCCTTATCTTCGCTAGTCCTGCTTCCTCCAAATCAATTTCAATTACCGAACTGTTGGCATCAATCGCGTTCTCAAGCAGCTCCTTTACAACAGAAGCCGGCCGTTCAACCACTTCACCGGCAGCAATTTTATTCGATAGTGCATCATCAAGCTGAATGATCTTCCCCAATTTTCTTCCCTCCAGCTGGTATATTTAGTATTACTTACGAAGCTTTTTTTGCAAGTCATAGAGCATATTCATCGCCTGTAACGGGGTCATATCGAGAATTTCCAGTTCACTTAATTGCTCGAGGATCTGCTTTTCCTTCTTGCTTGCTTTATTGTTTTTTGGCTGTCCAGGCTCTTCATCGAAAAAGGACAATTGTGCTGCCGCTGCTGTTTCCCTTGCCTGAAGATTTTCTTCCGCAGATGGTCGAATGGTATTCAATCCATTTTTCAAATCGTGGACATCAGAACTCTGATTGTCCGTCTGCTCGAGGATCTGCAGGATTTCCGCAGCGCGTTCAATCAGTTCCTGCGGCAATTCAGCCAGCTGGGCAACATGGATACCGTAACTCTTATCAGCTGCACCTTCTCTGATTTTATGAAGGAACACGACCTTGCCGTTTTGTTCCACTGCGCTGACATGAACATTTTTCAATTTCCGTAAATCCTTTTCCAAGGTGGTCAGTTCATGATAATGCGTTGAGAACAATGTTTTCGCACCAATTTTATTATGGATGTATTCAATCATTGCCTGAGCGAGTGCCATGCCGTCATAGGTGGAAGTTCCCCGGCCGATTTCATCGAATAAAATCAAGCTGTCTCCGGAGGCATTCATGATCGCGTTCCTCGCCTCGAGCATTTCGACCATGAACGTACTTTGACCGGAAACAAGATCGTCTGCGGCCCCGATTCTAGTGAACACTTGGTCAAAAATCGGCAGTTCGGCCTCATCAGCAGGAACGAAGCAGCCAATTTGAGCCATAATGGCGGTCAATGCAATCTGGCGCATATAGGTGCTTTTCCCGGACATATTCGGACCTGTAATCAACAGGATTTCACGATCCTTGTCCATATAGCAGTCATTAGGCACGTATTCTTGCGCATCCATCACTTTTTCGACCACCGGATGGCGTCCATCCTTCAAGTGTATTTTCCGGTCAGGGGAAAATACAGGTCTGGCATAATGCCTTTGCTCACTAAGCTCTGCAAAGCCTAGCAGGACATCGAGTTCACTGAGCGCCTTGGCAAGGGCCTGCAATCTCGGAATATATTCTTTGATCGTCTCGCGAATGCCGGTAAATAGCTGGTACTCTAGCTCGATGCTTTTTTCCTCGGCAGCAAGGATCAATTCTTCCTTTTCCTTTAGCTCAGGAGTAATGAACCGCTCTGCATTGGAAAGAGTCTGCTTTCTTTCATATCGCCCTTCCTGCAGCAAATGCAAATTCGCTCTGGTCACTTCAATATAGTAGCCAAACACTCGATTATAACCAACTTTTAGTGATTTAATGCCCGTCTTTTCCCGCTCCTCGCGCTCCAGCATCGCAATCCATGTCTTCCCATTCCGACTGGCATCCCGATACTGGTCCAACTGGTGGTCATAACCGTCCCGGATGATGTTTCCTTCTTTTACAGAGATAGGAGGATGGTCAACGATTGCCGTCTCGAGCAAATCGGCAGCTTCCTCACAAGGATCAAGCCTTTCTGCCATTCTTTTTGCTTCATTGTGATCGAGATTCACCAGTATATCCTTTAGCACAGGCACCTGAAGCAATGATCTTTTCAGCTGCATCAAGTCTCTTGGATTCAGATTGCCAAAAGCAACACGGCCGGCCAATCGCTCCAAATCGTATACTTCCTTCAATTTTTCCCGCAACTCCTGGCGTTCAAAAAACTGGCCAACGAATAATTGAACTAGTTCCTGTCGGCGGCCGATATCAGTTTTGTCAATCAGCGGCCGGTTGATCCATTGTTTCAGCATCCTTCCGCCCATCGCTGTCATCGTTTCATCCAGCAGCCACAAAAGCGTGCCTTTTTTCGCTGTCGAACGGATTGTTTCCGTCAGTTCTAAATTTCGCTTAGAAAAATAATCAATCTTCATATATTGCTGCACTTGATAAACGGTAACTTTTTGTAAATGATCAAGACTTCGCTTTTGGGTTCGGTAAAGATAATGAAATAATCTGGAAGTGGTTGTGATCAGCGCCTCCTCATCCAGTTCCGAAAATAACGCTGAAAAATTCTCATTCACGTCGCTGTTATCTTCAATGGAAAAGGCCAGAATGGAGCGTTCCTTTAGTTTTTGCTGGATTTCCGGCGGTAGCGTGCTTTCGATGACAACTTCTTTTGCGCCAGAAATCGATAGTTCGTTGATTAGCTCATCCATACTTCCTTTAATTAAGGTAGCCCTGCTTTCTCCTGTTGAAAGATCGCTGCAGGCAAAACCGTATTGATTATTAGAAAAGACAGTTACCGTGGCAATAAAATTATTCTCTTTTTCCAGAAGTCCATGCCCTTCCATCACTGTTCCAGGTGTGATCAACTGGACTACCTCACGCTTTACGACGCCTTTGGCTGTCTTTGGGTCTTCCGTTTGTTCACAGATAGCCACTTTATAGCCTCTATTTATCAGCTGCTCAATATAATTTGGAGCAGCATGGTACGGCACCCCGCACATCGGAATCCGTTCCTCCCCGCCGCCCTCTCTGCTTGTAAGTGTGATCTCTAGCTCCTGGGATGCCTTGAGCGCATCCTCAAAGAACATTTCATAAAAATCTCCCAGTCGGAAAAATAAAAAGGCATCTTGGTAATCCGCCTTCACTTGCAGGTATTGCTTGATCATAGGGGTATATGTAGCCATATTATCCTCCAACATTCTTTTTGCGTTTTTATTCTGCATTATTTTGCATTTGTCGTTGTAGCACCGACTCTTTCCAGGTTTCAAGGAAACAGTTTCGACTCCTACTCTAAATATCTATTATAACTCGACACAAAATAATTTTCGATAGAATCCACTTAAAAAGAATGACCAGCCCATAAATCCGGCAAGGATCCGTGTGATAGGGGTTTCTTGACAACTTTTCCCCTCTCACTTCCAAACCTGTCAAAATAACGTCGCTTTTTTGACAACTTTGTCCCTCCTAACCTCTAACCTGTCTAAATATCAAACCTCAGAAAAAAACAGGACACTTATCGGCCCTGTTACTAAGAATAGAATATATTGTATTTCCTGGCGGTTTCTACCCATTCATAACGCTTGTGGGTACCGAGCTTCTCGCCAATTTTCTGCCGGTGGTTTTCGACTGTTTTTACTGATATGTCCAGTCTTTCTGCAATATCTTTTTGTGAATATCCTTTAACTGTCAGGACAAAAACTTCTTTTTCACGTTTGGTAATCGGAAGATCGACCAAATTGAAACCAACACCTTGTGAACCGTTTTCCCAAATATGCGTATCGAATACCTTCTGGTTTGCCAAGATCTGGTCAAGGGATTGGATAAGATGATCCCGCTTCAACTGTTTAATTAAAAAGCCGTCCGCTCCTGCCTCATATGCTTGTTTCTGGTAGCCGATATCATCGTGCATTGAGAAGATGACAATTTTAGCCTCTGGAAGCAATTTCCTTAGTCTTTCCAGGGTTGACATCCCATCCAATCCACCAGGCATTGAAAGATCTAAGAGGACGAGATCTGCTGGAAAATTTTCGGCAGCTTTTACAGCCTCATACCCATCACAGGCACAGATCCTTCCGTCAATACAAAAAGATTGTTGAAGCAGCATGCTTAATCCATCCCTGACAATCTCATGGTCGTCGATGATCATTACATTCACTTTCCCTCTCTCCCTCCGTTTTGATCAAAGATACAAACCCTTCGATTCTGGTTGGTCCTCCCTCTTTGCTAAGCCATTTGATATCTCCATCAAGCATTTTGCAACGCTCATACATATGCTTTAAACCTAGGCCTTTCTTTTTCCCTGCTTCTAGTTTAAATCCGTTTCCGTTATCGTAAAAATCAAAGAAGACATATTGATAATAGGTTTTTAAATGAATGGAGATATAGGATGCTTGTCCGTGGCGAACCGAATTAGAAATACTTTCTTGTATGACTCTGAATAAATGAAGCTCCTTTTCCGGGTCAAACTTCTGTTCGTTATCCAGCTCCATTTCAAGGAAGATTTCGATCTGATACAGTTTTCTCCAGTCCCTTACTGCCTGACGAAGCGATTTTTCGAGGCCAATATCATGGATCATTTCTGGACGAAGGCTTTTGGTCAGCTGTTTAATATTTTCAAGTGTTTTCTCAATAACGTTCATCATATTGAATAGATGTTGCTGGTATTTGTGATCGAAAATCCCCTGTTTTATAACCTCCAGACCAAGGAAAATACTATACACACTTTGTCCAATATGGTCATGTAATTCCCTAGCAATCCTCTTCCGTTCCGCTTCCTGGGCTAGCAGCGTCTCGCGGACTAGTAGCTCATGGAACCGGGCACGTTCGCTGTTTTCATTATGCACAGGCTTCTGTATCCGGAGAACATAATAATTCTTCCGTTTTTTCAAGGACATTTCAAACTCTTCAAGGCCTTCATACACAGCTAGGTGGGAGTTAAAAGATGGAATGGGGTTATCCGCAGTAAGAATACAGCGATTCTCATCCTCGTTCACTGCTCTTCCCTGGCAATAAGAGCAGTATGGCACCTTCTCTCCTAGCTTCCAGCCAGTCATTTTGCTGCCCTTTTTATTAAGGTAATGAATTATCCGCTCTTCATCCATGATAATCATGCCTTCAGGCAGATCATCGACAATTTCTGCCAAATATTCTGTTTGCATTAACATTGCAATCCCTCACCACCGCGATCTCTATACAACTCCATTGTAACCTCCGATTTTAAGAGTAACGTGGTTTGTTTATTAACATTGAGTGACATTACGCAAAAAAACGTGAAGTCTTCTCCCACGACTTCACGTTGATTCGTTTTTCTTTTAATATTACTTCAAGAAACATCTTTTATAAAAAGATGATAGGCACTGCAGCGGCGAGCAAAAGATAACGCAGGATAAATCCGCCGGCAAGAACGGCGCTTTCAGTTAGGAGGGTGGATGTAATTCCGCTTGTACCTCCTGCTGCAACTTCTTGTCCAGCGCGGCTATTACTCAGTTTTTTATATGAAAACAACTCTAGTCCTTCGATAATGATTGGCACCAGAAGTCCGATGATCACCAAGCCAACCCAGAAGAATGCACTGTATTCGCCAGTCAACAGCTTAGATACAGATTGGGCGGCCGATTCATTGGTGGAAGAAGTGACCAAAAACATGGTGAAAAGCAGGAAGACTTCCGTAACAAGCAATGTTAAGTGAATTTTTTTAATGGACAATACTTGATGGATGACCTTCTTATCAACCAAAGCTGCCCCGAGCATTGTGCCAGCAATTCCTGTTGAAAGTGCAGAAACGACGAACAAGATTGGTAAGATAGCTGTATTCCATAGCGGAACGGCACCGATTACACCAATCAGAAATCCTGTGTAAATGGCAGTTGCTACAGCAAAAACGATGCCTACATATTCGATGACTTTGTTTATCTCTTTTTTCAACAGCTCCATTAAGGCAATATAAGCGGCAGCCATCATGAAAAAACTAATGAAATACGTACCGATCGTCATAACTGATTTGAAATTTGTAAACAAATAAAGGAAGCGTAATGGATTCTTTAGACCAGCCTCGGCATCTAAAATGAGAAGCAAAAGGCCAATTCCCATCAAGATTGGACTAATGAGTCTGCCAACAATTCGGACGTCAGCAGAATTTGGATATCTCCTCGCTGAATAGGAAGAAGTTAAAAACGCGCCGGCGCTGAGACCAGCTAGGAATAAATAAGCTGCGATAATCGTTCCCCAAACCATTTATATTCACCTCACGTAATAAATTTTTGCCTTTCCTAAATCCGGTCTTAAAGGCTGAGCATTCAATCGGACAATAGCCCTTGATACCTCACTGTTCGGATCATCAAGGTCACCGAAAATCCTGGCATTGCTGATGCATGTCGTTACGCATGCCGGCTGTTTCCCTTCCGCCACAAGCTCAGAACAGAATCGGCATTTTTCTACTACTCCGGTTTCGTGATTCTGTGTTCTTGCTCCGTAATCGCACGCTACCATACAATATTTACAGCCTATGCATTTCTCAGAATCAACAAGGACGATGCCTTCTGCAGTCGTGTAGGTAGCCTTTGTCGGGCACACACTTACACATGGTGCATCCTCACAATGCTGGCACTGCACTGGGATAATCTCATTTTTGACGTTAGGGAAAATACCCGTTTCTTTTTCATAAAATTTAATAAACGACTCTTCCACCGGGAGTTCATTCTGCATCTGGCAGCTTACCCGGCATGCATAACAGCCGACACATTTTCTAGTGTCTATCATCATTCCATAGCGTGCCATCAGCTATTCACCTTCCTAACCTTAACGATGACTTCATGAATATTTCCTGCTCCGCTCCATTTCTCAAAATCGAACGGTACATGCTCCATGTAGCTAAAGCCCACACCGTAACCAGTCCTTAAATCCTTAGATGTGATTCCGTAGTGGCTCGGAACAAAAATTGCCTCAGGATGGATTCGTTCTGTTACTTTAACGCGGATTTTGCTGGTAGCCTCACTAGATTTCACTTCAACAAGGTCGCCATCCTTTATTCCTAGTTCTTTAGCACGAACAGGATTGATCCAGATTCTTTCTAAATCATAATCTTTTGTAATTTGCATTAAAATTGGCAAATTCGCAGTTTGAGTGTGGCTGTGAATCGCCTGTTTTCCCGTGATTAGCCGGAATGAATCATTCGCAGGACTCACTTTAGGCTCAATCCATTCGACAATTGGATTATAACCCGCTTTTTTATACGTTTCACTGTAAAACTCAATTTTTCCGGATGGGGTCTTTACTTTTGGCATTTCACCTATTGTAATTTCCTCCGCAGGAAACATAATGGTGCCTTTTTCTTTAAGCTGTTTATAGGTTATACCAGTCGGTGCAAGCTTTGCTTCGTTCAATTCATCTAGAGAAAAATTAAAGTATTGACCAACACCGCATGCTTTTGCTAACTCTGTGTAAATCTCATGAATTGGCTTTGTGTCAGGGTGAACCTTTTCAACCATTTGCTGTCTTAAGGCAATTCCAGGCACCTTACCTGAAAGACTCTCGATAACTTCATCCCGTTCAATATAAGTTACCTCTGGCAGAACATAATCAGCTAATTGAGCTGTTTCAGACATTTGCACATCTATCGCGACAACAAGGTCCAGTTTTGAAAATGCTTCTTTCATCACTTTAGGATTCCCATAACCAAGGGCAGCATTGGAATGGTAGTAAATAGCCGCCTTCATTTTTCCTTCCAGTGCTTCTTTCGCGACGATCGTGGCAACACCACTACCCTCGTAGGCAAGAGGGAATTCCTTTTTGCCTGCTTTTGGTGCCTCTGGTTCCTTTGGATTAGGGTATTTTTGCTCATCCAGTTTTCCTAAATGCGGTTTAACTCCAAAGATACTTCCGCCTTTTTGCTGGTAATTTCCTAGTAACGCATTGAACATGGCCACCGCACGGCCGGTTTCTGTGCTATTTTCATAGTTGCAGCCAAATGCACCTCTCCAGGATTGTTCAATCAGGGCTTTTGGTTTTGCTTTGCCCATATCAATTGCGATACGGCTAATATCAGCAGCCGGAATTCCCGTGATGCCCTCTGCCCATTGCGGAGTATATTTTGCTAATTCTTTGGCATATGCTTCAAAACCAACGGTGTATGTTTTAATAAAATTCAGATCGTGGAGATTTTCCTTGATTAAAACATGTGACATTGCCAGCACGAGGGCAAGGTCGGTTCCTGGACGAATTGCCAGCCATTCTGTTGCGAGATTAGCCGTATTATTCAATCGAGGATCCACGATGACTATCTTTGCCCCATTGTCCCGGGCGGCTGCCAAAGACTGGACCGAACTCGGACGAATCCCATCTCCATAGCTCCTGCCAATGAACATGATGTATTTTGCATTGCTGATGTCAGCACTTGTTGCAGTTACACCAACCGTATGAAGAAAACCTGCATCTCTTGAGTTGGAACAAACGACATGATGTGTATAATAATTGGCTGAGCCAAGCGCATTAATGAATCTTGGCGAATAGAATTTCCCTGAAGCTCTTGGATCTTCTGTTAACGCAACTGCCTGGGGACCATGCTCTTTGATGATCTGTGTCAATTTTCCAGCAATCTCTTTATAGGCCTGCTCCCAGGTGATCGGCTCGAATTTATTCTCTCCTAATCGTTTCAATGGCTGGGTCAGCCTGTCTTGAGAATATACAACTGTTGCATATCCATGGCCTCTGGCACAAAGTTTTCCTTTGGAATAAGGATGATCTGGATGCCCGGTAAGCTTCCATAATCGTCCATTCTTTACATGTCCAACCATTCCGCATTTGCTTGAGCATGCATTGCAAGTACTAGGAATCTCTTTAATTTTCGTGTTAGCACTTGCTTTCACATATTCTTTCGACCACTCATTAAAACCAACCGTCCCCGCTGATGCCAGGACAGCTGTTGCGGCAGAAGCTTTAATGAATCCTCGCCTTGATAGTTTTGTTTCTAGCATGATACTAGCCCTCCTTTTTCTCTTGACCCGTCCCCGCCTTCCGTTAGGCAGACAGCCTCGTACAAATTCAAACCGGCCTCTCCCTCTGGCAATTGCATCATTGCTCGCACAGAAAGCACCACCACCTTCATTGACCTTTTCCATCAATCATTTTTCTGTGCTTCTATTACTTTTATTAAAAAATCAGTAATCCCTTCATAGAAAGGATGGGCCGATTTTTCCTTCAGCTTTGTTTTAAAATCAGGTAGCCAGTCCAGGTGGTCCTCCATGAACTCCCTACTGAATTTTTCTGGAGCATGCTCTAGGAAATACGCTGCCAGCTCAAGCAAAATAGACAAATGATCGGGGATACCATTGTACTGTCTAGGAATTTCTATTTGCAGCTCATTTAAAAGGAAGGCAATATGCATGGTAGGATCCCCTTGCAGATAGCCTTTTTCTCGGGCGAATGGAAGAGTACAAGTTTCATCCTGTGTCCACGGTTTATACAGCGACTCTACCGGGAGAACTGCTTTCTCTGCTACAGACCCAATCACCTTTTTATGTAATTCGCAAAAATGCTCAAAGTCTTCAGGTAAGATTCCGTCTAATGGGAATTCGATACCATATAAATCCCTGGCCATTCTCTCCAGCTTATTCAGTAGCTGGTTATCCTCGATTTCTTGCCATGTCTCCATAGTAGGCGGCTTAAATAAGTCTGCAATAATAGTGAAAATCATCGCCGATCCTGCTCTTTTTTCCATTGACGCTATCATCTGATTACACCACCTTTCGATTACATCTTCACTATATGGCAACAAAGTTTGTGAAACAATAAACATTATGTGGAGAATGACCACTTACTATGTGAAGGATTTCACCTAATCAGTCATAGGGTTTTTCACTGATCGGCCCATCATTTCCTGTGTTAAACCCGATATTTTCTGCTTTTTTTTTCAAATTCATGTTAGTTGTTTTGTGAACATTCCTTTACATCTAGATGAATTTCTGACGAACACGCCTTTTTTAACAGACTTTCATCGTAAAATAATAAGGAAGTAGTATTGTGCCTTGAGCGCAGCGAAAGGAATGATACTTAAAATGAATATTGGGGTGACCTTCCATGTCGCTAATTGGCAATTGGATTGAGAGCTTAAGTTATGAATTGGAAATTTCTTACTCGTGTACAAGAAAAATCAGTCCTATGAGTTCCTGTACAACCTGCATAGACAAATGTCCAACTGAAGCAATAAGAGTTGTTAATGGAGAAATAACTATTAGCAACCACCTGTGCACAATCTGTGGTGTTTGTACCACGGTTTGTCCGGTACAGGCGATCAAAGGCAAATCTCCATCCAGGAGAATCATCCGGAATTATGTATTGCTGGAGAATGGCTATGTATTACCCACAGTCGCAGAGCTCCTTTATTATCATAAAAAAGGAATACGATCTATCCATGAATCTTCTGTTAACGAAGAACTTAGCGAGGTAGTGAGCCGGGTAAATAACATACTTGCGAAAATGGAGCTTGAGCAACTATCCTTTGTAGAACATGTGGAAGCAGAGAGCGAACATCCGCAAATGATATCAAGGCGTGCTTTTTTTGCCAGAATTGGTTCCAATAGCAAAAATACCGTTCTTACATCTTTGACGCCAATTAAATGGCGGTTCAATGAACACAGTTTCAAAACTTCAAACCTATTTAAAGGTTGGTCATTTTTTAAGATAAAGTTGAATCATGAAGATTGTACATTATGCAAAGCCTGTTTTATGATTTGTCCTTCTGATGTATTCCGCATTGCTGAAGACTCACTCAAGCTAACAGACCATAACTGCTGTGGATGCCGACTTTGCAGCGATATTTGCAGAGAAAAAGCGGTGCAAATCACTGATAATGTTCACATAAGTGAGGAAGAAAGTTTTTCGCTCGTCCAAGCTAATTGTAAAAAATGTCACACTAACTTCCCTTCCTGGAAAGGGGCAGAAGAATTATGTCCGATTTGTAGCTCTGGTGATAAACCGAATTTCTTTCTGTAAGCACCTATTCGAGAAAAGAAGCGGCTTCCAGATGGATCGAAAGCGTAAACGACTTTTTAAAAAAAAAAACTAGGAAGTAGAAGCTTCCTAGTTCGTTGTTATTCTTCCTCACCAAGCAGGAAGTCTGGGTTCAAGTCTTCAAATTCTTCATCATCGATTCCGTGTCCCCACTCGTCTTCGTCACTGTCGCATCCGTCTGGGTGAGTAACGACACAAACCTTTGTTTCACCGATAACTTCGACTAGGAATTCCCGTTCGACGTGAACAATGATTTTATTGCCATTTGGAGAAATGACGGCTTCGATGCAGTTAGGCTGCTGAAGAACTTCAACGAGTACGTCATGGTCATCCATGCAATCCGGATCGCGGTACTTTAACTTGATGACATCACAGTAAGTTACTTTCTCGGTGACTACTTCTGTTTTTGTGTTATCATCACAGGAGTACCAGATGTTTGCCTCGTATGACCCGTTTACCTCCACCACTTTCCCTACTTTTTTCGCCTTGTACTTATGGTTTATGACCCAAGCGCCAAGAATGCTGCTTGGATTATGCGCTGGGGTGATCGTATGATTGGACTGTGTAAATTTACGTCCTTTCGCTACAACTGCTTTCGTGATAATCTCTCTGTAATCTCCCATGCGAGCGAAACCTCCTCAATCTTTTTCAATTCATCCTATGCGTGATATTAGACTAGTGTGCGATAAAATTAGAACCGCTGTGAAAAACTTAGGCATAGTTCATTGTATGCCCACAGGAGATGAATGTTCCCGATTGATAGCAAGCGAGGGGAGATTTCATATGTATTTAGGGAGAAACTGATGTAGAAGTTGAAACAATTGATTGGAATAAAAAAGACACCTGAAGGAAACAGGTGCCTTGTTTTAACTCAATGCTTAATGATCATGGGTATGGCAGCTCTTTCCGTTCTTCCGTGCTGCACCAGTTTCACCGCTGAGGAGATCTCCTCCTGTTGATACGACGATTTCGTCTGTCACGGTATTGGAAATAGTTGTCGCAACCATTTGCAGCAGATCATTCACATCAATTTGGGATTGCTTGAATTCCTGTACAACCGGAATTGCGTCAAGCTCTGCTTCTAGAGCGGCGATTTTTTCTTCCGTCTTCTTCAACGCTTCCGTTTTCCCGTAATGCTGAAAGTTCACCGCTTGTTTTTGGAGACCTTTTATCGAAGAAATAAGCGTTCTTACTTTTTCATTTTCATGAATTTGCGCTTCTGCTCGCTTGAAAAAGTCTACTTCTTCTGTTTCTGCAATCATCCGTGCGATTTCTCTGGAACGCAAAATAATGTCATCTTTATTGTACTTGACCAAATTACTTCACCTCAACTGGTTCGTTTTCTTCTGCCATTTCCCCGTTTAAAGACCAAGTTTTTGCATCGGTGATCTTTACCTTGACGATTTTTCCGATTGCAGACTTTGGCCCGACAAAGTTGACAAGCTTCATCTTGCTTGTATATCCTGCAAGTACATCAGGATTGTTTTTGCTTTCGCCTTCAACCAATACTTCGACAATTTGATCCTGATACTTCTTCATCGACTGAGCCGACTGTTCATTCACAAGTGCATTCAAACGCTGAAGACGTTCCTTCTTCACTTCCATAGGAATATTATCCTGCATTTTTGCCGCCGGAGTTCCTTCTCTTGGAGAATAAATGAAGGTGTACGCAGATTCATAGCCTACCTCACGGACTAACGACAATGTTTCCTCGAATTGTTCATCTGTTTCATTCGGATATCCGACGATGATGTCTGTTGTCAAAGTAACATCTGGAATCTCCGCCTTGATCTTGTGTACAAGTTCTAGATATTGTTCACGAGTATACTTCCGCGCCATGATTTTCAATACCTCAGAAGAACCGGATTGGACCGGAAGATGGATATGGTCCATCAAGTTTCCGCCTTTTGCCAAGACTTCAATCAAGTGATCATCAAAATCACGTGGATGGCTCGTAGTGAATCGGATCCTTGGGATATCGATTTTACGGATTTCCTCCATCAAGTCTCCTAAACCATATTTTAAATCAGTGAAGTCTTTTCCATATGCGTTTACGTTCTGGCCTAGCAGGGTAATTTCCTGATAGCCCTGTGATGCAAGCAAGCGGACTTCCTGGATGATATCTTCAGGACGGCGGCTTCGTTCTTTGCCCCGTGTATAAGGAACGATGCAGTACGTACAGAATTTATCGCAGCCATACATAATATTAACCCATGCTTTAATATTCCCTCTGCGGACTTTAGGAAGGTTTTCAATTACATCTCCTTCCTTTGACCAAACTTCGACGACTATTTCTTTAGACATGTATGCTTCCTTTAGAATATTTGGAAGGCGATGAATATTATGCGTACCAAAAATCATATCCACCTGGTGATAGGTTTTCAGAATTTTGTTGACGACTGATTCTTCCTGTGACATGCAACCACAAACACCCAAGAGCAAATCTGGATTTTCTCGTTTCAGATGCTTCAAATGACCTAGTTCACCAAATACCTTGTTTTCAGCGTTTTCCCGAATCGCACATGTATTCAGGAGAATGACATTCGCTTCCTCGACACTATCAGTAGGTTCATAGCCCAAACCAAGGAAAATACCCGCCATCACTTCCGTATCATGTTCATTCATCTGACAGCCATACGTACGAATATAAAATTTTCGGCCATTTCCCATTTTTAAGAACTCTTCAGGAATATCGAAATCCTTATGATACGTAACCTCTTCTTTTCCGCGCTTTTTGGCATCCTTCAAAGAAGGAGCAGTATATACTGTTTCAAAGTACTTGCTATAATCCTTACTGGATTTTTTGTCCGAAGAATTATTTGTTGCTACTTGTTGACCTTCCAAGCGTTGATTTTCGTTCATGACGACCAATCTCCTTTCATAAAAAAACGTGCATTAAGCGAAAAATTCCTAAACTGCATTCGTTGAAAAAAGGGAATATTTCGCCCTGAAAATATGAAATATACACATTATACTAGTATAAACTCTTGAATCAATGAAAACAATAGTAGTATTGCTGATACTGGCTTTACGAAAAAATTGCTCTCATTTTCGTAGTGATCCTTATTGTTTAAATACAACTTTGTACAATAAAACCCCAATCATTAGATGATTGGGGTTTTATGTAAAAAGTACAGATTTATTACATAAATTCAGCAACTAGCTTATCAAAATGAGCTTGATCAAGCTTAAGGTCTGCTTTAGAAAGCGGTGTTTTTGAATAACCGTTTACCAGTTCCTGATATGATTTGCGCTCTGTGTTTTGATAGATTAAGCCTGTAACCAATCCGTTATGTTTCATCAACGTCTGCATTGCTGCTTCACGATTTGATGGATCATATCCTTCGATATCGCTAAGTTTTGTCAGGTTTTCTTTAAACCAATCGTAGGTGTTAACCTTGTTATAAGTTACGCACGGACTGAAAACGTTGATTAATGAAAAACCTTCGTGCTTAATACCTGCTTCAATTAGGGCAGTCAAGTCTTTCAGATCAGTTGAGAAGCTTTGCGCCACAAAAGTAGCGCCAGCTGTCAATGCCATTTCCATTGGAGAAATGGCTTGTTCAATTGAACCTGCTGGAGTTGACTTTGTTTTGAAACCAGCAGCTGAACGCGGGGACGTTTGCCCCTTCGTCAGACCGTAAATTTGGTTATCCATGACGATATAAGTAATGTTTATGTTACGGCGGATTGCATGGATGGTATGCCCCATTCCAATGGCGAATCCGTCCCCGTCACCGCCGGAAGCAATAACCGTTAAATCACGGTTTGCCATCTTCACTCCTTGTGCGATTGGAAGAGAACGGCCATGGATTCCGTGGAAGCCGTAGGAATTAATATATCCAGAGATACGGCCAGAACAGCCGATACCTGAGATTACAGCCAGATTTTCTGGCTCCAGGCCAACATTAGCTGCTGCACGCTGCATGGCAGCCTGTACAGAGAAGTCGCCACAGCCTGGGCACCAATTTGGTTTTACATTGTTACGAAATTCTTTAAAAGTCGCCATCCTAGAACAACTCCTTGCATTTTGTGTGGACTTCCTGCGGCAAGAATGGGTTTCCGTCGTACTTGAGAATCTTGTGAATCTTCTCATGTCCTCCGACATTCATCTTCATGATGTTTGCCAGCTGTCCTGTCGCATTGTTTTCAATCACTGCCACTTTCTTCGCAGATTTTACAAGCTGCATCATTTCCTCAGCCGGAAATGGGTGGATCAGACGAACATGGGCGTGGTTTACTTTCAATCCGTCCTTCTCCAGTCTTCCCATTGCCTCTTCGATTGCGCCTCGTGTAGAGTTGAAACCTACGATCAAAAGATCAGCTTCCTCATGTGGAGCATTTTTATGGATTGGCGTATCAAACTTCAGATGGCTAATTTTGCGGAAACGCTTATCCATTTGGGCAATGCGGTTCGCTGCAGATTCTGAAGGTTTTCCTGTTTCATCATGCTCGACACCTGTTACGTGGTGGATGCCGTTTTTCATTCCTGGAATAACACGTGGTGAAACGCCATCTTCTGTTACTTCATAACGTTTGAAGTACCCTTTGTTTTCAATCTCAGGAAGATCATCTGCCTTCAGCTTGCCTCGGCGAATCTCCACTTTATCAAAGTTAAGCGGCTCGACTGTTTGCTTTCCAAGTGAAAGCTGTAGGTCAGTCAAAACGATCACTGGGCACTGATACTCTTCAGCAAGGTTGAATGCTTCTGCTGCATCATAAAATGCTTCCTGGACCGTACTTGGAGCCATGACAATCTTAGGAATTTCACCATGCGTTCCGTAGATCATTGCCATAAGATCAGATTGTTCCTGTTTGGTAGGAAGCCCTGTTGATGGACCGCCACGCTGGGTATCGACAATAACGATTGGCGTTTCCGTGATTCCGGCCAAGCCGATTGCTTCCATTTTCAGTGAAAGGCCAGGTCCCGCAGAAGCTGTAATCGCACGGACACCGCCATAGTTGGCGCCGATTGCCATTGTAGCAGCAGCGATTTCATCTTCAGTCTGAATGACAGTTCCGCCAAGAGCAGGCAGTTTCTTGATCAAATATTCCATAATTTCTGAAGCAGGTGTGATCGGGTAGGCAGCCATGAATCTGCAGCCTCCTGCAAGTGCTCCCATGGCAATTGCATCATTGCCAATCATAAATAGACGCTTCTGACCATCAGCCTTCTCAAGATGCATCGGCTCTGCTCCAGCCAATTTTTCCTTTGTATATTCGTAGCCAGCCTTAATGGCTTCCATGTTTTTATCAACTACTTGTTGTCCTTTTCGTCCAAAAATTTCCTGAACAACTTCCTCGAAAACCTGGATATCCAAGTCTAGGATGGCACTAGTCGCACCAATTGCAACCATGTTTTTCATAAGAGATGTCCCTAGTTCAGAAGCCATTTCTGTAAATGGAACCGCATACAATGCAGCTTGAGTATCTTCTGGCTTCTTAGGGTCAAACTTCGCATCAGCTAAAATGACGCCTTTCTCATGCAATTCCTTGTAGTTAACATCAACCGTTTCCTGATCAAAAGCTACTAGAATATCTAAATCGTCAGAAATAGATCGAACCTCTTTAGTGCTTACCCGGATCTTGTTGTTTGTGTGGCCACCCTTAATACGTGACGAAAAGTGACGGTAGCCATACAAGTAGTAGCCTAGACGGTTCAATGCAATAGAGAAAATTTCCCCGGTAGATTCAATTCCTTCTCCCTGCTGTCCGCCAACTTTCCATGAAAGTTGATTGATCATCTCTTACACCCCTTTAGATATGTAAAAACGCTTTGTTTTTAAGTGTAGCACGTATCCAACATATTCACTAGAATGGTTATTTCTTCAATCCCCTGTCAAATCTAGTAAAATGTATCGTACTAAACGCTTTCAATTCTAGACCTATGTGAAAAAAAAAGCAACCCTTTCAGAATAATTATTGACGAAAATATGAATATTTTTTTATTTGTTAAAATATTTAAAGTTCTTTGTTTTTCCAGCACCTTTTTTCCTATTTAAAATTCGATTGCGTCTATTGATTTTAGCCATTTTGCAATGGAAGTCTTGATGCCATATTATCAAAAAAGAATTTCTTAACTTGTATATCAGAATAATATTTTTGCAACTCGTTCCAAAGATTTTCATATTGATCATTTCCAGAAAGCTTCATCACCGTAAACTCTAGCCCATCAAAGTCTGAACCGAAGCCAACATGATTTTCTCCTCCGAGAGTACAGACATGCTCCAAATGGCGGATGATATCATCGATCGACGCTGATTCTTTTTTACCTGACAAAAATTTTGGAACAAAGGTGAGACCCATAACAGAATCCAAGCTGATCAGCGCTTCGATTTGATCGTCCCTTAAATTCCTCGGATGCTGGTATTTCGAATAGCAGTTGGAATGAGACGCAAACACGCGGTCTGATACTTCCAGCACATCCCAGAACCCCCTCTCCGATAGATGGGAGACATCACAGATCGTTTCCGTTTCATTCAGAAGCTGAACAACCTGGCGCCCGAATTTTGTCAGTCCTGCTCCCCTTTCTTCTAACGCCCCGTCAGCGCAATAATTACCAAAGTTCCACGTCAGCCCTACTGACCGGACTCCAAGCCGTAAAAGCGTCCGCAATTTCAATAAGTCCTGTCCTATGGCATCGCACCCTTCTAGCGTTAGGACAGCACCTATTTCATTTTCAGCAAGTTCCCTAATCTGTTTTCTATTCGTTATCAGCTTCATTTGCGGACTCGGCAATAAAACTTTTTCGTAAAACAAATCCACCATCCTAAGTGCTGCCATGAATTTCAAATCAGGATGTACCGATTCAGGCACGTAAATGGCAAACAATTGGACTTTCGTTCCGGAAGCTTTTAACTTTTCCAAGTTGACCTGTAATTCCGCTGCTTGAATGTAATCAAGTGTCGGATTCATTAATAGTTTATAGAGAACATCACAATGAGCATCATAGATTTTCACTAAAATCCCCCCTCTAGCAATTTCACAAGAGAAATAAAGAAACCTGCTTGCACATGCAAACAGGGAATATAGCAATTTCATATGGGTTTCTTTTATCGTGGTTCAACAATTAATTTTATGGCTGTCCGCTCTTCGCCATCAATCAGAATATCAGTAAATGCCGGGATGCAAATTAAATCAACGCCGCTAGGAGCTACGAACCCTCTTGCGATCGCTACTGCCTTCACGGCTTGATTTAATGCACCCGCCCCAATTGCCTGAATCTCTGCGTTCCCTCTCTCGCGCAGTACTCCAGCAAGCGCACCAGCTACAGAATTAGGATTAGATTTTGCTGAAACTTTTAAGATATCCATTCCTGGCTCCTCCTTATTTATCCCGTACCAAATGCCCGTGTGGACATCCAGTTTAGTCTGTTCCACTGCTACTATATTCAGGAGAAATCCCACATATGACCTTCAGTAAAAAAAAGCAATGATATCTCTCCGGCGGAAGATGGTGCCTTATGCGTACCCTTTCCTCTTCATAAGGGTATCTTTCGGGTGGAATGGTACCCTTATGTGCACCCGTTCCTCTACATAAGGGCATCTTTCGGGTGGAATGGTGTCTTCATAAGACAGGGAATCCCTTAATCCATCGCCAAAAAACCAAATTACAGCATAATAAAGACTGCAGACAAAGTAGCATACGTTAGTCTCCATTCTAAAGATGGTAAATCTGATGTTCTATTCATAAAAAGGATGGTCTTCATTAATAAGGATTTTCTGAATCTTTACTGCTTTACCGGTCTTTTTATCTAAATCGATCAATACTGCTGATAGCTGGCTCCTTCCGTCCTTGACAACTTCAAAACGGGTCGGCAAGCTTGTGAGAAACCTTCGGAGAACCGCGTCTTTTTCTACCCCTAATATCCCATCATATGGTCCGGTCATGCCTACATCGGTCAAAAACGCAGTCCCAGATGGTAAAATCCGCTCATCAGAAGTCTGGACATGAGTATGCGTACCGACAACAGCGGAAACTTTGCCATCAAGATACCAGCCCATTGCCTGCTTTTCGCTAGTCGCCTCTGCATGAAAATCGACAAAAATGAACGAGGTGCGCTTTTTCGCTTCTTCAATCAGTTCATCTGCTTTTTTAAAAGGGCAATCAATTGGCGTTAAAAATGTCCGTCCCTGTAAATTGATTATTGCCAGTTCTTCCTGATTAATCTTTAAATATACAATCCCTTTTCCGGGTACCTCTTTCGGAAAATTAGCGGGTCTTATCAAATATTTAGCTGCATCAATAAACTCAAAAATATCGCGGTTATCCCATGCATGGTTTCCTAATGTAACTGCCTGTGCTCCCTGCTCAAGAAACTGCCGGTAAATCTTCTCGGTTATCCCTTTTCCGCTCGCTGCATTCTCCCCATTAATGATCGTAACAGTCGGACGAAACTTTCCCTTTAGCTTTGGTAGGTATTCTGTAACCATATCCCTGCCAGGAGAGCCTACAACATCTCCTACAAATAAAATTCTCATTGGTTTTCATTCCTGCCTTCAAGTTATTTATGTAAAAATTGTATCATAGCATCGTCATTTGATGAAAACCAGCAAAGTAGCTCTAATACAAAAAGCGGCGCCTAAGCACCGCTTTATTTTGCGTATTCAACTGCACGTGTTTCACGGATGACTGTAACCTTGATATGCCCAGGATAATCAAGCTCTTCCTCAATTTTTTTGCGGATATCACGAGCAAGGCGGTGTGCCTGCAAGTCATCAATTTGATCAGGTCTAACCATGATCCTGATTTCTCTTCCCGCCTGAATCGCGAAGGATTTCTCGACTCCTTCATAGGATTCAGAGATTTCTTCGAGTCTTTCAAGACGGCGGATATAGTTTTCCAATGCTTCGCTGCGGGCACCAGGCCTTGCAGCGGATAATGCATCGGCAGCAGCAACTAAAACTGCGATGATCGAAGTTGGCTCCGTATCACCATGGTGGGAAGCAATACTGTTGATAACAACAGGATGTTCCTTGTATTTCGTCGCCAGCTCTACGCCGATCTCAACGTGGCTGCCTTCTACTTCATGGTCAATCGCCTTTCCGATATCATGCAGGAGTCCTGCACGGCGAGCCAATGTTTCGTCTTCACCAAGCTCTGCAGCAAGCAATCCGGACAACTGGGCTACTTCGATTGAATGTTTAAGAACATTCTGTCCGTAGCTTGTACGGTACTTCAAGCGGCCAAGAATCTTGATCAGGTCCGGATGCAGCCCGTGAACTCCCACTTCGAAGGTTGTCTGTTCCCCAACCTCACGAATATGTTCATCCACTTCTCGGCGTGCCTTCTCTACCATTTCTTCGATTCGTGCCGGATGAATACGTCCATCCTGAACAAGCTTTTCAAGAGCTAATCGGGCTGTTTCACGTCTAATTGGATCAAATCCGGATAAAATTACCGCTTCCGGAGTATCATCAATTATAAGGTCTATTCCCGTCAACGTTTCCAGGGTGCGGATATTCCGTCCCTCACGTCCGATAATGCGTCCCTTCATTTCATCATTCGGAAGATTTACAACTGACACAGTCGTTTCAGCGACATGGTCTGCAGCGCATCTTTGGATGGCAATGGAAAGTACCTCTTTCGCTTTCTTATCGGATTCTTCTTTTGCCCTGTTTTCGCTTTCCTTAATCATTATTGCAATGTCGTGAGCAAGTTCTTGCTCAGTCCGCTCCAAAATGATGGATTTAGCCTCATCACGTGTTAAGCTCGAGATGCGTTCCAGTTCAGCCTGCTGTTTTTGTACCATCTCGTCCACTTTGCTTTCCATCTCTTCAATATGCTGTTGTCTTTTGGTAAGAGCGTCATCTTTTTTCTCTAAAAGAATCTCGCGTTTGTTCAACGACTCATCCTTACGATCAAGATTCTCCTCTTTTTGCAATAAACGATTTTCTTGTTTTTGCAGTTCATTTCTTCGTTCACGAATCTCACGTTCTGCTTCCGTACGCAGTCGGTGATTTTCATCCTTAGCCTCTAGCAAGGCTTCCTTCTTCATTGCCTCTGCTTCACGCTTCGCATCTTCAACAATTTGTTCTGCGGCGTTTTTGGCACCTGCAATTTTTGCTTCCGCAACGGATTTACGATAAAAATAGCCAACAACTGCACCGACGATTAGACCAAGCAAAATGGAGATGATTGAAATAAGTAGATCCATCATTTTCACCTCCTCTTGCTATGAACTTGTGATACGTTTTTTAAAGTGTCGGCATGTACATTGTTATAAGCATCAATATACAGCTCTATTGCTTTTAAACGTTTTTAATACCATGAAAATGTAAAATATACATTTTTAATTGTAAAGCTGCCTAATTTTATTGTCAAGGGTTTGTCCGGTAAGGCAGCTCTGAGGAGTAAACTT